>JBEICA010000137.1:0-9243 GCA_040373665.1 Burkholderiales bacterium
CGCCGAGCTGACGGCGGAGAACAAGCGCATGCTGTGGAGTCCACCCGGCTTCGGTCACGGCTTCCTGGTCACCAGCGATGCCGCCGAGTTTCTCTACAAGACCACGGACTACTGGGCGCCGGAGCACGAGCGCAGCCTGATGTGGAACGACCCGGCGCTCGGCATCGACTGGCCGCTGGACGGCGAGCCGCTGCTGTCTGAGAAAGACCGCAAGGCGCTTCCGCTGTCGGAGTGCGAGGTGTACGAATGAAGCTTCTGGTCATCGGGGCCGGCGGTCAGGTGGGCCATGAACTGCGGCGCAGCCTGGTGCCGCTGGGTGAGGTCGTGTCGGTGGATTACCCGGAGCTCGATCTTGCCGATGCCGCCGCGCTGCGCGTCTGCATCCGGGCCCACGCGCCCGACGTGCTGGTGAACGCGGCCGCCTACACGGCCGTGGACAAGGCCGAGCAGGAGGAGGCCCTGGCCCTGGCGGTGAACGGCACCGCGCCCGGCATCATGGCCGAGGAGATGGCCCGCAGCGGTGGCCTGATGGTGCACTACTCGACCGACTACGTGTTCGACGGTCACACACCGGGCGCGCGGGTCGAGACCGACGAGCCGGCGCCGTTGAGCGCCTACGGCCGCACCAAGCTGGCCGGGGAGCGCGCCGTCGCCGCCGCCGGCGGTGCCCATCTGATATTCCGCACCGCCTGGGTATATGGGCGGCGCGGCGGCAATTTCATGCTCACGATGATCCGGCTGATGCGCGAACGCGAGGAACTGCGCGTGGTCTCCGACCAGCACGGCACGCCGACCTGGTGCCGTCTGCTCGCGGATGTGCCCGCCCGCATCATCGCCGCCCACTGGGCCGACCCGGAGCGGCGCGCCGGTCTGCCCTCGGGCCTGTACCACCTGACCAATGCCGGCGAGACCACCTGGCACGAATACGCCCTGGCGATCCGCGACCTCGCACCCGAACTGGCCGATCGCCGGCACGTGCGCATCCATCCCATCACCACTGCGGAGTATCCGCTGCCCGCGCCCCGGCCCGCCTGGTCGGTGCTGGACAACGGCAGGCTCGAACGCACCTTCGGCATCCGCGCCGAACACTGGCGCGAAGCCTTGTCGCGCTGCCTCGCGGAGACCTGAGCGCCCGGCACATCCCCGGGGCGCAGGACGGCGTTCAGGCGTCGGCGTAGCCGCGTGGGTTCATGCTCTGCCAGCGCCAGGAATCGCGGCACATGTCGTCCAGGCCGCGGGTCGCCCTCCAGCCCAGTTCGCGCAGCGCGGCTGCCGGGTCGGCGTAGACGGTGGCCACGTCGCCCGGGCGTCGTGGTGCGACGCGCCAGGGCACCGGGCGGCCTGACGCGGCCTCGAAGGCCCGCACCATCTCCAGCACGCTCACGCCTTGCCCGGTGCCGAGATTCACGGTGAGCAGTCCGGACGTCCCGGGACGCTGCAGCGCCTTCACGTGGCCGGCGGCGAGATCGACCACATGGATGTAGTCGCGCACGCCGGTGCCGTCGGGGGTCGGGTAGTCGTCGCCGAAGACGCTGAGGCACTCCCGCCGTCCGACCGCGACCTGCGCGACGAAGGGCATGAGGTTGTTGGGAATGCCCTGCGGGTCCTCGCCGATCAGGCCGCTCTCGTGGGCACCCACCGGGTTGAAGTAGCGCAGCAGCGTGATCTTCCACGACGGGTCCGACACCGCCACGTCGCGGAGGATCTGCTCCGCCATGGCCTTGGTCTGGCCGTAGGGGTTGGTCGGGCGGATGGGGGCGCTCTCGGGGATGGGTACCTGGTCCGGATCGCCGTACACGGTGGCCGAGGAACTGAACACCAGGTGCCGGGCGCCGGCCGCGTCGAGCGCCCGCACCAGGGCGGTGAGGCTGCCGAGATTGTTCTCGTAGTAGTCGATCGGTCTGGCGACCGATTCGCCCACTGCCTTGAAGGCCGCGAAGTGGATGGCCGCGTCGATACGATGTTCGGTGGCAATGGCGGTGAGCCGCTCGCAATCCTGCACCCGGATGCGGTGGAAGGACACACCGCGGCCGGCGATGCGCGCGATGCGGCCGATCACCGCCTCATGGCTGTTGGACAGGTCGTCCACCACCACCACGTCATGGCCGGCGGCCAGCAGTTCCACGCAGGTATGGGAGCCGATGTAGCCGGCGCCGCCGGTGACGAGCACATTCA
Organism: Burkholderiales bacterium; assembly: GCA_040373665.1. Classification (GTDB taxonomy): domain Bacteria; phylum Pseudomonadota; class Gammaproteobacteria; order Burkholderiales. Next base: position 2,176 of record JBEICA010000137.1, read on the forward strand.
TGGATTTTCGCGGGCAGGGGGGTGGAGGTCTGGCCCATGCACGGTGCGCGCCAGGGGACGCAGGCAGGCAACAGGAACCGGGCGCAGCAGGCGGTCGACGCTGGCGGGGCGGAGGTGTGTGCCGCTGCGACCCGTCAGGGCGCAGGCACCAGCGTCGCCAGCTTCGCGCGCACCGCGGCGATGTCGTCCTGGTACTTGAGCAATACGCCGAGGGTGCTGTCGAGCACCTCGGGTGACAGCGGTGGCTGCGCCAGCGTCACCAGTGCCCGCGCCCAGTCCAGGGTCTCGGCCACGCCGGGCGGCTTGAACAGATCGATACCACGCAGGCTCTGCACGAACGCGGCCACCTGCTGCGCCAGTCGGGTCTCCAGCTCCGGCACCTTGCGGCGCAGGATGTCGAGCTCCTGCTCCAGGGACGGGTAGTCGACCCAGTGGTAGACGCAGCGCCGCTTGACCGCGTCGTGGATCTCGCGGGTGCGGTTGGAGGTGATGACGACGATGGGCGGCGTCGGCGCGCGCACGGTGCCGAGCTCGGGGATGGTCACCTGGAAGTCGGACAGCAGTTCCAGCAGATAGGCCTCGAAGGGTTCGTCGGCGCGGTCGAGTTCGTCGATCAGCAGGACCGGCATGCCGCCCGGACCGGGCTCGAGCGCCTGCAGCAGCGGGCGGCGCACCAAGTGACGGGCGGAGTAGATGTCGGCCGCCATGGCGTCGCGATCCGTCATGCCCTGTGCCTCCAGCAGCCGGATGCCGATCATCTGACGGGCGTAGTTCCACTCGTACACGGCGGAGGCGACGTCCAGCCCCTCGTAGCACTGCAGCCGCACGAAGGGGCGCCCGAGGGTGCGTGACAGCACCTTGGCGATCTCGGTCTTCCCGGTCCCGGCCTCACCCTCGAGGAACAGCGGGCGGCCGAGCGACAGCGCCAGGAACACCGTGGTGGCGAGCCGGCGCCCGGCGACGTAGTCGGCAGCCGCCAACAGCGTCGCGGTGGCGTCGATGCTGGCTGGCAGTGGGATGGGGGGCGTGGTCACGGCTGGAGGATGGCCTCGGTCAGCCGGGGAGCAGCCACCAGGCACCGGCATCAGGCGCCCGGCGGACTGCAGGTGCCGCCGGCCACGGATCAGGTCTTCTCCAGTGCCGCCTGGACCGCGCGGCCGGCCATGACGCCGATCAGGTGCGCGCGATACTCTGCGCTCGCGTGCATGTCGCCGTTGAGTTCGTCCGCCGGCACGTGCACCCCGCGCACCGCCTCCGGGGTGAAGGAGGCGTCGAGTGCCGCCTCCATCGCCGGGACACGGAACACCGAGGGTCCCGCCCCGGTGACCGCCACGCGGACGCCAGCGGCGGTCTGCGCCACGAATACGCCGACCAGCGCATAGCGCGAGGCCGGGTTGGGGAATTTTGCGTAGCCGGCCCGGAGCGGCGTCGGAAACCACACGGAAGTGAGCAACTCGCCGGGCTGCAGGGCGGTTTCGTACATGCCGGTGAAGAAGTCCCCGGCCGCGATGCGCCGCTGGTGGGTGACGATGGTGGCGCCCAGGCCCACGGCCGCAGCCGGGTAGTCGGCCGCCGGGTCATTGTTGGCGATGGAGCCGCCGATGGTGCCCATGTTGCGCACCATGCGGTCGCCGATGCCGGCCGCCAGCCCGGCCAGCGCCGGGATGGACCGCTGGACCTCGGGCGAGGCAGCCACCGCGGCGTGGGTCGTCATGGCGCCGATGACGACGGTGTCCCCGTCCATGCACACGCCGTGCAGCTCGGGTATGGCGGCCAGATCGACGAGGTCGGAGGGAGCCGCCAGGCGGAGCTTCATGGCGGCGAGCAGGGTCTGGCCGCCGGCGAGATAGCGGCCGTCGGCACTGCCGGACAGCCGGTCGAGGGCATCGCCGATGGTGGTGGCGCGCTGGTACTGGAATTCGTACATGTCGTCCTCCCGCTCAGGAGCGCATGGTCTTCGCGCCCGCCTCGATCGCGGTCACGATGTTGTGGTAGCCGGTGCAGCGGCACAGGTTGCCGTCGAGCTCCTCGCGGATCTGCTCACGCGTGGGCGCGGGATGCCGCGCCACGAGGTCCAGCGCGCTCATCACCATGCCCGGCGTGCAGAAGCCGCACTGCAGCCCGTGGTGGTCGCGGAAGGCGGCCTGCATCGGGTGCAGCGTGCCATCGGCGGCGGCGACGCCCTCGATGGTCAGCACCTCGGCCCCCTGGGCCTGGAGCGCGAGCACGTTGCAGGCTTTCACGGCGCGACCGTCGAGATGCACGGTGCAGGCGCCGCACTGGGCCGTGTCGCAGCCGATGTGGGTACCGGTGAGACGGAGTTCGTCCCGCAGGAAGTTCACCAGCAGGGTGCGCGGCTCGACGGTGGCCGTGACCTCGCGGCCGTTGACTTTCAGGGTGAGATCCACGGGCATGGGGGGCTCCAGGAATGCGACGGCGGAATCGAAGCGAAGGATACTTGATTGGCGCGCACGATTCCTCTTCCCGGCTGGACGGGTTCACGGCCAGCATCGGCATGCCGTCGAGGCCCATGGGCTTGACGACCCACGGCAGCATGCCCGGGCTCCGCGGCAGCCCGTTCCGGTTGGCGCTGATCCCCCGGTACCGCCTGACCAGGGCCTCCGGGTGCGGCACACGCGCCGCGTCTGCGGCGGCCCGCGCGGGTGCCGCGGCGATCAGGCTGCTGCCCGCTCTCCCACCGTGATCCGGTGCAACAGCCGGCGGTGGCCTTCGTAGCCGCCTGTGGCTGCGTGCACCAGGCAGCGGTTGTCCCACAGGGTGAGCATGCCCTCGGACCAGCGGTGCCGGTACACGAAGCGCTCCTGCGCCTGGTGGCGGAACAGGCTCATCAGCAGCGCCTGGGCCTCGTCTTCTGCCATGCCCTCGATGCCGATGGTGTAGCCGGGGCTGACGAACAGGGCCGTGCGGCCGGTCTCGGGATGCACGCGGCCGATGGGGTGGACCTGGGTGCGCATGGCGGTCTCGCTCCAGCGGATGGCCATGGAGCGGCCCTTGTCGCGCTCGCCGTACATGCCCTGCGGCGCGTAGCCGCGCCGGGCCGAGTGGATGCCCATGCGCCCGTGCACGGCCCGGCGCAGGTCTGCGGGCAGTTCGTCCCAGGCCAGGTACTGGTTGGCGAACAGGGTGTCACCGCCCGTGGGCGGGATCACGCTGCCGTAGAGCACGGTACCTGCGGGCGGGCAGGGCAGGAAGCTCCAGTCGGAATGCCACGACTCGGCGAAGATGGGTGTGGTCTCGTCAGGCTCGCGCTTCACCTGCACCACGTGGGCGTGGCCGGGGATGGGTGCGATGTAGGGGTCTTCACCGAAGGGTCCCATGGCCTGCGCGAAGCGCTCCAGATCCGTGATCCCGAGGGGCTGGCCAGGAAAGAAGATCACCTGGTGCCTCAGCCAGACGGTGCGGATCCGGGCCACCGTGGCGTCGTCCAGCGGCGCGGCCAGATCCACGCCCTCGATCCGTGCGCCGCAAGGCGCATCCATGGCTGAGACTTTCATCATCCGAACCCTCCGTGGCACACGGGCAATCCGCATTATGCCGAAGCGCCCGGGGCGGCAGGCCGGGTACGGCACGGCCCGCGGCGGCCGCGATACCGGGCATGGCTTGTCATGGGAGTGCGGTCTGTCCGAAGATGGCGGCTCGGGCCGGCCGTCGGGCTGCCGGCCAGCCACGTCCAAGGGTCCACATCATGGTCAAGTTCGGAATCGGGCAGGCGATCACGCGCCGCGAGGATCAACGGCTGCTCACGGGGCAGGGTCAGTACGTCGACGACGTGGTCGTGCCCGGCGAGGTGTTCCTCGCCTTCGTGCGCTCTCCCCACGCCCGCGCCCGCATCGTTGCCGTGGACACCGCGGCCGCCTCAGCGGCGCCTGGTGTGGTGGGCGTATTCACCGGGGCCGATCTGCTGGCCGACGGCATTGGTGCCTTCCCGGTCAACGCCGCCCTGAAGAACGCCGCCGGCAAGCCGATGAGCGCGCCTCCTTACTACCCGCTGGCCACGGACGAGGCCCGCTATGTCGGCCAGGCGGTGGCGGCGGTGTGCGCCGCGACCCGGCAGCAGGCCGAGGACGCGGCCGAACGGGTGGCGGTCGAATACGAGGAATTGCCGGCCGTGACCACGATCGAAGCGGCCAGGGCGGAGGGCGCAGAGGCCTTGTGGGCGGAGGCGCCCGGCAACGTCGCGGCGCAGATGCGTTTCGGCAAGAAGGACGCCTGCGACGCAGCCTTCGCGGCGGCCGCCCACGTCACCCGTATCTCCTTCACCAACCAGCGGCTGGTCCCGGTGGCCATGGAGCCGCGCGGCACCATCGCCCAGTTCGACGAGGCCAGCGGGCGCTACACCGTGCGCACCAGCTGCCAGAACCCGGCGGGGCTGCAGAAGACCCTGGCCGAGAACATCCTGCGCGTGCCCGCGGACAAGGTGCGGGTGCTGGTGGGCGACGTGGGGGGCGGCTTCGGCATGAAGACCCAGCTCTATCCCGAGGACGGCGTGTGCGCCTGGGCCGCGCGCAAGCTCGGCCGGCCGGTGCACTGGCGTGCCTCGCGCTCCGACGAGTTCCTCGCCGGCAACCACGGCCGTGACCAGACCAACGAGGCCGAGCTGGCGCTGGACGCCGGCGGCCGCATCCTCGGGCTGCGGGTCGACATCGTCGGCAACGTCGGGGCCTACGCCATCGGGCCGGGCGCCATCATCGTGGTCGCGGTCGGGCCCAAGGTGATCACCGGTGTCTACCACGTGCCCGCCCTCGACCTGCGCGGCACGGCGATGCTCACCAACACCAACGTGGTCGGCGCCTACCGGGGCGCCGGCCGTCCGGAGGCCATCTACCTGATCGAGCGGCTCATGGATCAGGCCGCCGCCGAGCTGAAGATGGATCCTGCCGAATTGCGCCGGCGCAACCTCATCGCGCCCGATGCCATGCCCTACACCACGCCCATGGGCGAGAAGTTCGACAGCGGCAATTTCCCGCACATGCTGGACCGCATCCTCGGTCTCGCGGACTGGGCCGGCTATCAGGCGCGCAAGGCCGCGTCCCAGGCGAAGGGCAGGCTGCGCGGTCGCGCCATCTCCACCTTCCTGGAGTGGACCGGCGTGGTGCACGAGGAGGCGGTGCGCATGGAGGTGCTGGCCGACGGCAGGGTGGCGGTCTACACGGCCATGCAGGCCATGGGGCAGGGCATCGAGACCAGCTACGTGCAGATTATCGCCGAGACCCTCGACATCGACCCGGACCGCATCGTCATCGTCCAGGGCGACAGCGACGTGGCCCAGGGCATCGGCAGCATGGGCAGCCGCTCGCTCTACATCGGCGGCTCGGCCATGATGACCGCCTCGAAGGAGGCGATCCAGAAGGGGCGCGAGCTCGCCGGCGACGCGCTGGAGGCGGCGGCTGCCGACATCGAATACAAGGATGGGCGCTTCACGGTGGCAGGCACCGACGTGGGCATCGACCTGTTCGAGCTCGCCGGACGCCAGCCCGAGGGCCGCATCGCCATCGCCACCCTGCAGAAGGTCGATGGCCCGTCCTGGCCCAACAGCTGCCACGTCTGCGAGGTCGAGGTCGACCCGGACACCGGGGTGGTCGACATCGTGAAGTACACCACCGTCGACGACGTGGGCCGAGTCATCAACCCGCTCATCGTCGCCGGTCAGGTGCATGGCGGCATCGCCCAGGCGGCCGGTCAGGCGCTGATGGAGGACACCCGTTACGACCCCGAGAGCGGCCAGCTGATCACCGGCTCATTGCTCGACTATTGCATCCCGCGCGCGGACGACCTGCCCGATTTCGTCCAGGTGTGCGATGAATCGACCCCCTGCAGGATCAATCCGCTCGGCGCCAAGGGCGTGGGAGAGCTCGGAACCGTCGGCGGTACGCCCACCATCGTCAACGCAGTGGTCGACGCCCTGCGCCCCTTCGGCGTCAGCAACCTGGAGATGCCCGTCACGTCCGAGCGCGTGTGGCGGGCTCTGCAGCAGACAAATGCTGCTTGAGGCAGTGAAGTCGTGAAGTCGTGAGATGTAACGGGCCGCGGTCGCGGCCCCTTCGTCATCACGGTATGCCACCGCGTGGCCCGGGCTCCGCCCGGGGGCGGTATCTTTTCGTTCAGCGCCGTGTGAACCCTGCCCGGGGAGCACACGATCCCCGGGGTGGCTATTGTCCCCGTTACGCGTTCACGAACACCACATCCCACGGCACAGTGGCCCCGCGGTGCATGTCAAGGTAGTTGTCGCCTCAGTCATGCCGCCGATTGCTTTTCCTCCGAGTCGGGACGGACAGCCGTGCTGACGATCTTGTCGCGCTCGGGATTCAGAGCGACAGCGTCAACGGGGTTCCAGTTACGCGTGCGCCCCGACCACCGCGCGGGGTGTCGTTGCCGCGCCTGGAGGTACAGCGCGTGACGTTGGGCCAGGATCGGACGATCCTCTCCGGCATGGCGCTGCGCGGGGCTGACGTAGCTGATGGCGCTGTGCTGATGCTCGAAGTTGTACCAGTGCACGAAGCGGTGAGCCCACTGCCTCGCCGCCTCCAGGGTCGCGAATCCTCTCGCCGGGAATTCCGGCCGGTACTTCGCGGTGCGGAACAATGCCTCGACGAAGGCATTGTCGTCGCTCACCCGCGGACGCGAGTAGGAAGGCTTCACGCCGAGGCGGTGCAGCATGGCGAGCACTGTGGCAGCCTTCAGCGTCGAGCCGTTGTCGCCGTGCAGCACCGGCCTGCTGGGGCGCTCGATCGCAGCGATTCCCTCAGCCAGCGCGGTGCGCTGCACCAGCCTGGCCGCGTGCGCGGAGTCGTCCTCGGCGTGAACCTCCCAGCCCACGATCTTGCGGCTGTACAGGTCCAGGATCAGGTACAGGTAGTACCAGCGCCCAGCCACCCCCGCGGGCAGGTAGGTCATATCCCAGCACCACACCTGGCGCGGTGCGCGGGCCACGTGCGTCTGCGGCTCACGCCTGGCATGAGGTGCCTTGGCGCGCCCTCGGTGCAGGTTCTGCCCGGCGGCACGCAGGATGCGGCTGAAGCTCGATTCGCTGGCCAGATACACGCCCTC
>JBEICA010000159.1:0-8079 GCA_040373665.1 Burkholderiales bacterium
ATCGGGGTCGGACCTCGAAGGGTCGCTGATTCGTAGAGGAAAAACGCCCAATAACGGCCCGAAATTGCTCTCTCAAGAAACAACCTGAGGGGCGATGCTTTCAGGGCGTTGTTTCCAGGGGGTTGATCTTGCAGCCGAGCGCGCTGGCGCGGCGGCGCAAAGCGGCGATGCTGCGCTGCTGTCGCCTTTATGCCCACTGTGCATGCGTTTCTTCCCGGAGACCCGGCCCGCCCGCGGGGTTGAAATGCCTGGAGGGCCATTTTCGGGGGCGAAATCGGCGAGCTCCGCCCCGGGGAGCCTTCAGCCGCCAACCTGCCCCTCGGCTTGCCGGGCGGGACGGCGGGACATGCAGGCCACCGAAGTGCACAGTCCCGGCGCGTGTTGTCCCCGTCGACCTTGCCGCGTCGCCGGCGGATGAGGCGACCATCCCCCGCGCCAACTCCACGCACGCCTACGAGGCCCTGCCCGCCAGGTTGATGGGTGAAAAAGCTTTGCCTACCATATCGCCCATATCGGAAAGACGGGACGCCCAGATGAAGACAACGATCGATCTGCCGGACGACCTCCTCGAGCGCGGCAAGGCGACCGCGCGGCGTGAAAACTCGACGTTGAAGGCACTGATCGAGGAAGGCCTGCGCATGGCTCTTCGCGCGCGCGCGCGGAAACGCAGCACGCCCTTTGCGGTTCAGCCCTTCGAGGGTGACGGCTTGTCCGCGGAATTCGCCAGCGCCGGCTGGGAAGAGATTCGCGAAGAAGTCTATCGTGATCGCCGTTGACACCAACATCCTGGTTTACGCGCATCGTACCGACGCGCCCTTCCATGAGCAGGCTCGGTCCACGATAGAGACCCTCGCGTCCGGCGTCCGGCAATGGGCGATCCCATGGCCGTGCGCGCACGAGTTCTTCGCCATCGTTACGCATCCGCGCATCTACAAGACCGCCACGCCAGCCGGGACGGCCTTTGCGCAGCTGCGCGCCCTGGGCACGCTTGCCAATCTTGCATTCATCGGTGAGGCCGACGAGTACCTGGGGCATCTCGAATCGTTGGTGATGGCGGCGCACACCCGGGGTGGTGCCATTCACGATGCGCGCATTGCCGCAATCTGCATTTCACACGGCGTGGGAGAACTCTGGTCGGCTGACCGCGATTTTTCCCGGTTTCCCCAACTCGTCGTTAGAAATCCCCTGATCAGGTGACCACTGCGTATTCCGGCGACACGCGATCAAGTCATCCGAAGGAACGTGACCGGCTCGGTCCAGTTTCCCGATGAAGTGGTCACGATGCCGCATGGGCTGGTCACAACGCTGTCGCGGCACCGGGTCGTCATCCACCGGACCCTCAATCCGACCTTCGGTCCGGGTCAGGGCGATGCGTTCCGGCGACGCGCAGCAGACCGTCGAAGACGCCCTCTGCGCTTCCGGAACGCACCTCACCACCTGCGCGGATCTGCAAACCCAGCCCGGATTTACGCTTTCCGGCGCCGCGCGACCGTGCCGAGACCGATCAATCCGCCCAGCATCATCGTCCAGGTGCCCGGTTCCGGAATCGGGGCGACCCCACCCAGATTGTCGATGTAGAGCGTCGTCACATCTGCGTAGACACGCCGCTCGGTCCTGACGAGGTTGTAGCTGGCATCGAGCACAGGGAAGCTGTAGACGGGCGTGAGCGTGACTTTCGCGTAGAGACCGGTGGAGGGGTCGAGCCGCTCGACGTCGATCTCGAGGTGGCCATAGTGCTTGCCACCGTCCACCAGCTGCTCCACACCGTCGATGAGCGCCCACTGCTCGGCTGCGTTCTGGTCGGCGCTCCACTGGCTGAACGGGTTGTAGTTCAGCAGCGGTGCCGTGAAGCCGGTGCCATCGCGCCGCTCGCCGCGCAGGCCGTCGCCGGAGACTCCGACGTCGTAGTACATGACGCCGATGCCGTCATTGTTGCCGTCGACGAAGCTGCGTTCGAACATTTCGCTGTGGCCGGACAGGACGGCCGCCACCCCGTACTGCTCGAGCATGTCGTGATACACGCGCATCGGGGTCCCACCCTGCCCGCTGCTGCTGGCATGGTTCATTGGAAGGCCGTGTTCGCCGTCGCTGTATGCCGCGTGATGCCACTGCACGAACACGATCTGTCCGTTCGCACGGGCGTCGGCAAGCTGCGCCTGCGCCCAGTTCCACTGCGCTGTGCCCGGATTGAAGGGGCTGAGGTCCGTACCGCCAGCCGCCTCGTACTGCGCGACGGTGTAGTTTTCCTGGGTGTCGGTACCGGGGCCCGTGTACTGCGCTCCGGTGAGGCGCTCAACTGCCGGGTAATTGCCGCGACGATCCTCGGGCACGCCTTTGGAGCTGTCGAGCGTGATGATGGTGAGGGGGCCGTAGTCGACGCGGTAGTAGTTGTCGCGGTGCTCCGGCGTGCCGTTGTCGGGCGCGTCGAAGTAGGCGTGATATTTGTCACGCGCGAACTTCGGTCCGAAGCGCCCGTCGGCGTCGGTCCCGTATCCGCCGTTGATGGCGGCGAAGATTTCCCAGTTGCCCAGCGCCGGGAGGATGGGGGTCGCGGAGAGCACCGTACCGACTGATCCGGCGTTGTGACGCCAGAATTCGTCCCACCCGGGCTGGTAGCCGCCGCCCTGGACAAGGTCGCCGGGCATCATGATGAACTTCGGCGCACGGCTCTCGACGATCTGGAGGTTGCGCGTGTAGCCCTCGGTCTCGGTCATGGAGTAGCGCAGCACTTGGTTCACGCCTGAGCCGGTGCTCCCGAACTTGGTCGCCCACTGGCTGCCGGTGACTGCCGGCCGCGGCAGCGAACCCGCTGCGAGGGCACCCGGCTGCCATTCGCGTCGCGAGGCGCGCCCGGCAGGGTCGGTCTCCGAGTCGCTCATGGCGATGAAGCGGATGTCGCTCCAGTCGTTACGGCTGGGTGCGGTCGCGAAAGAACCGTTGAACGTGGCCGTGCCCTGAGTGACGGTGTACTGGTAGGTTTGACCAGCGGCAAGGCCGCGCACATCGACGGTGTGCTTGAAGTTGTCATTGCCGAGGAGCCAGGAGCCCTGCGCCAGGCCGGGGATGTTCTGGTTGCGCTCTGCATTGGTGTAGGCGAGCCCGGCCTGGAAGCTCGAGGTGGTGGAGAACGCCAGTGGTGTCGACAGACCGGGGCCCGTCACCGTCATGGTCCCGGAGAGCGGGGCTTCGGTGAACCAGGTCAAGAGCATCCCATCGGTCGATGGGTTCTGCTGGTAGGGGAGCACGCGGAACTCTGCCGATGCAATCGACGGAACTGCAGCCAGAAGGATTGTTGCGAACAACGGCTTGCGCATGACGACGGTCTCCAATGGATATTGTGGTGTCATGGAGACTAGCGACGGCACTGGTCGGCGCCGTGACAGCGCATCGGTAAACCCATGGCTATCAGAGACTATCGAGCGATCGACACGACATCGGGGTCACGACATCGGGGTCGGACCTCGAAGGGTCGCTGATTCGTAGAGGAAAAACGCCCAAAAACGGCCCGAAATTGCCCTTGGAAGGTCATTTTCGGAGGCAAAAATGGCGAGCTCTGCCCCGAGGGGGCGCCAGGCGACGAAACCTCTGGTGTGGACTGGACTTCGCGGCCTGTGGCCCACCGCTGCGATCTCCCGAGTGGCCGCAGCATGTTGCTGCCTGGTCCAAAACGAAAACGGTCGAACTGCCGTGGCCCTGCATCGCATTCCCGGCCCCGACGCTCAGAGCCCGGTCGTCAGATTGATCCAGCCTTGCGGCATGAGCTGCAGCAGCCGCGCCTCCAGCCACTTGTCCACCCCCAGCAGGATGCTCACGCCGAGCAGCAGCACCAGCACTCCGAAGCCTCGCTTGACGCGGTCCATGTGGGTCATGACCCAGCCGCGAACACGGCCGAGTCCAGCGCGGGAGGCATAGGCGGCCGCAACCAGGACAGAGGCTGCACCCAGGCCGAAGAAGCCGAGAACAACGGTGCCGCGCAGCGCGCCGCCTTCGGTGGCGACGAGGGTCAGCGCGCTCGCAAGCATGGGCCCCGAGCAGGGGCTCCACACCATGCCGAGGAGACTGCCGACCATGAAGGCGCCGCCGAGCGAACCGGCATGGAAGCGCGACGAGGCGTGGTGCGCGCCGCTTGCCATGGGGGCCATCAGGTGAGTGAAGCGCTCGTTCAACGGCGGCACCAGCATGACGACGCCAAAGGCCATGAGCAGGAGGGCACCCGCGATACGGATGTGGTCCGGATCGAGCCCGAGGGCGTCACCGGCCACACCGACCAGCATCCCCAGCAGCGCAAAGGCAGACACCATTCCCGCGCCCATGGCCACCGGTGCGAGTCGGTTGTCCTGCACGGCCCCGCCGAGCACCAGGGGCAGTAGCGGGAACACGCAGGGGTTGAGCGTGGTGAGGCTGCCGGCGAGCCACGCCAGACCGAGTTCCGCGGCGGAGACCATGGCGTGCCTCGGCGCCGGGGTCAGAGCGCCTTGGCCAGCGCCAGGCTGAGCGCTTCCGGCTGGGTCTCGCCGGCGCTGCGCGCGACTTCCGCCTTTCCCTTGAAAACGATCAGCACCGACTGCGACCGGACCTTGTGCTGGCGCCTGAGGTCCTTCTCCTTGTCGTAGTCGGCCACCAGCACCGTGATGCCCTGCAATTGTCCCGCCGCCTTCAGCTGGTTCAGGGCGCGGCTCTGGTTGACACAGGTCGGGCACCAGTCGGCGTGGAAGTGCAGGGCCACCGGCTTGCCGGCATTCTGCAGGCCGGCAAGCGCGGCGGCGTCATAGGCACGGATGTCGAGGGCCTGGGCTCCGCCCGATATGCCCAGCAGCGAGAGGGCGAGCCATCCTGTCAGTGTTCGACGATTCATGTGAGCTCCATGGGAAAGGAAATTGGTGGCAGGTCTGGAGGTACGGCTGCCAGTCAGTTCGTCCCAACCCCGGCTCGGGTTACAGCATCCGCAACTTTTCTTTCCGTAAGGTCGATCGGGGTCGGACCTCGAAGGGTCCATGATTCATAGAGGGAAAATGCCAAGAAACGCCCCGAAATTGCGCTTGGAAGGCCCTTTTCGGGCGCAAAAATCGCGCGCTCTGCCCCCGGGCCATGGACAGTGACCGGAGCGGCGAACGCGATGCAGCAACTCTGCTGATGTCGCCTGCGCGGGACCTCAGCGCCCGTTGCGCATGCCGGCGAAGGCAACCTTGACGAGGTAGTCGGCCACCTGCTGATTCGTGTACCGCCTGGTCATGCGCAGGTATTCCATCGCAGGATCGCAGGTACGGGCGTAGAGGGCGAACACGACAACCTCGGCTGGCAGGTCCGGGTCCATGACGCCCTGGGACTGGGATGCCTTCACCAGGGAGGTCAGGCGCCCGTTCAGGTCGAGGATGCGCTTCACGTAGGCAGGGTTGGCGAGCAGGTTGGCCTGGAGCGTGGAGTTCGTCGCGGGCAGCAGCGGTACCCCGCCTTCCAGGCGCAGGTTCAGCGCCCATCGCAGCAGTCCCTGCATCATGTCCGCCGGGGGTGTCTCGGGCGGCAGGCTGTCGAGGAAGGCAAGCGCCTGATCGAGCAGGCGGATCATCACCGCTGCGGCGAGCGATTCCTTGGAGCTGAAGTGCTTGTAGAGGCTGGCCTTGGCGACCCCCGCCTCGGCTGCCACCTCGTCCACGGTCATGAGGTCATAGCCCTTGCGGGCGAGCATCGCCCGGGTGGCGTCGAGGATGGCTTCCTCCCGCACGAGTTGCTGCTGCTGGCGCACGCTGAGCTTGGTGTTCATACCATTTGGTCTTTTTTTGAACTAATCAGTTCAAGTTGTAGTCTCTTACGTTCAGGTGCGTATCGATATCGCTGATGCAGTGTCTGGCAGCCAGGAAAGAGCCAGCCGCATCGTAGCCGATTCGGCCGCCCGGGACAGGGCGCTTACGTCTTCGGATCCGCCCATTTCATTCATCCAAACAGGAGCTTCACCCATGAACACACGTCGCGCCTTCCTCTCCACCGCCGTTGCCGGCGCCATGTTCGCGTCCTTCGGTGCCACCCCCGTTTTCGCCGCGCCGGCGGACATCGTCGACACCGCAGTGGCTGCGGGCAGCTTCAAGACCCTGGTGACGGCAATTCAGGCTGCCGGGCTGGTTGACACCCTCAAGGGCAAGGGCCCGTTCACGGTGTTCGCCCCCACGGACGAAGCCTTCGCAAAACTGCCCGCAGGAACTGTCGAAGGTCTGTTGAAGGACAAGGCTGCGCTGACCAAGGTGCTGACCTACCACGTCGTGCCCGGCAAGGTGATGGCCAAGGACGTTCCGACCGCCAACGTGAAGACCGTGCAAGGTCAGACCGTTGCGCTCAAGAAGGACTCCATGGGCGTGACCGTGAACAACGCCAAGGTCGTGGCTGCTGACGTCGAAGCCTCCAATGGCGTGATCCACGTGATCGATACCGTCATTCTCCCGAAGTGACGTCGCGCCCCCAAGACCTGAGCGGGGTATCCCCCGAAGGTCACAGTTCGTAAACGAAAAGGCCCGGAACATGGGCCTTTTCCGCGCCTGGCGAGTCATTTGCGGTTGGCGAACTACCATGCGCCCGCTTCAGGCATCGTGGGGCAGAGCTCGCCTTTTTTACCCCTGAAAGTAGCCCGCTAACGCCTGAAAAACGTCGATTTTCGCGATTTTTGCCATATGAATCAGAGGGGCGGCGAGGTCCGACCCCGAAGGGCAGCGGTAGCGACTTCTTCGGCGGTATGCCACCATGTTGCCGATGCGACTTTTCCAGTGATTGGCGGGGGGGCGATGCTTCAAGTCGAGGTGTTTGCGTTCGCGGGGTTCGGGGTGGCGGCGATTGCTATGTTGCTCGTGACCCAGACGAAGGCGCGCGTGGCCTGGCCGGCATGGGTGGTTCCGGTGCTGGCGGTGGTGCCCGTCGCGGCGTGGACCGGAGTGGCGATCGTCAGGGACGGTTTGTTTGGCTTCTGGCCGCTGCTCGCGGGTTCGCCATGGGCTCTGCAGGTCTGGTTGGACCGACTGATGTCCGTCGCCGCGGGTTTCTTCCTCCTGCAAAATCGTGCGCGCGCGATCGGCATGAAATCCGAGGTGTGGGTGCTGGCGGTGATCTTCACCGGCGGCATCGGTCTGCTGCTGATGCTCGCCAGGACGGTGTACCTAGAGCGGCGGAAGACGATCCTCGCGGATCAGGGCGCGAAACCCGCCTGACCTACTCCGCAAGGGCGCGGAGTGCGCCTGAGCGGATGATCGCCGATGCGCCCGGTCTGCCCGGATCGCGCAGAGCAGCGCTGTTCCCCCGCGCAGTTGACCGACTACGCTGCGCGAAATGCGGGGCTGTCCGAGCGGATGTGGGGGGCGGTCAGTTGAATCAACGCCGGCGCCGAGCCAGCGCCCCTGCTACGCCAAGCCCCGCCACCATCAGCGCCCAACTCCCGGGCTCCGGAACCGGGGTTTGCAGGAACACGCCCGAACCCTGGCTCGAGTCCCACGTCAGGCCGGGGCTCGTCGTCAGGCTCAGGCGGGCCGTGTTCCCGAAGTCGGCGCCGCCCTGATTGAGATCGTAGACGCCCGCCTGGGTGAGGACGATCAATTCGATGATGTCGCCGTCGCTGATGCCCGCCATGTCCAGAGAAAGGGTGATGTCGATATCCTCGGTCGCCAGGCTGTCGAGCCGGCATGCGACGGTGCCCAGAGACCATGTGGCGCCGCAGTTGTTGCCGAGCGCGACTTCGTCGGCAAAGCGGTTGCGCAGGTTGAACGTGCCTTGCACGCTCGCGACGGGCTCGAAGCCGTCTGTCGTCGGCCCCAGGCGGTTGGCCCCGACGGTGAAGTCGAAGTAGTTGTAGTAGGTGGGATGTGGAAGCCCTGTGAACTGGCCGGTGAGGCGGGCTGCGATCTGGGCCGACCCGCTTCCGTGGAAGGTCAGGACGTCGGTCATGAACACGTAGCTCGACAACTGGTCGGTCTCGGTGCCGCCGGAGTAGTCGAGACGCTGGCGCAGGACGCCGGTGGAGAGATCGGCCTCGATGGTGGAGAGAAAGGGCTTGCCGCGGTAGTGGCCCGCCTCATCGAGACTCACGCCCCAGGGCCCGAGCAC
>JBEICA010000012.1:0-30039 GCA_040373665.1 Burkholderiales bacterium
ACCTGGTTCATCGACCGGCCGGACGTGATGTCGCGCTACCAGGTCACGCTGCACGCCGACCGGGCGCGCTACCCCACCCTGTTGTCCAACGGCAATCTGGTGGCGCAGGGCGACGAGGCCGGCGGGCGTCATTTCGCACGCTGGGAGGACCCCTTCCCCAAGCCCGCCTACCTGTTCGCCATGGTGGCGGCCAGGCTCGACGTTCTCGAGGACCACTTCGTGACGCGGTCGGGACGGCGCGCCCTGCTCCAGGTCCACGTCGAGCCGGGCAAGCTCGACCAGGCCGGCTTCGCCATGGAGGCCCTGAAGCGGGCCATGCGCTGGGACGAGCAGGTGTTCGGCCTGGAACTCGACCTCGACCGCTTCATGATCGTGGCGGTGGGCGACTTCAACATGGGGGCGATGGAGAACAAGGGTCTCAACATCTTCAACACCCGCTACGTCCTGGCGCGGCCCGACACGGCCACCGACGCAGACTACCTGAACATCGACCGCGTGGTGGCTCACGAATACTTCCACAACTGGACCGGCAACCGCATCACCTGCCGCGACTGGTTCCAGCTTTCGCTGAAGGAGGGGCTGACGGTGTTCCGCGACCAGGAGTACGGCGCCGACACCTATTCCCGCCCGGTCCAGCGCATCCAGGAGGTGCGCGGCCTGCGCGCCATGCAGTTCCCCGAAGATGCCGGACCGATGGCGCACCCGATCCGGCCCCAGGCCTACATGGAGATCTCGAACTTCTACACCGCCACCGTCTACGAAAAGGGCGCGGAGGTGGTGCGCATGATCCACACCCTGCTCGGCGCGGAGGCTTTCCGCCGCGGCATGGACCTGTATTTCGCCCGCCACGACGGTCAGGCGGTCACCTGCGACGAGTTCGTCCAGGCGATGGAGGATTCCAGCGACGTGGACCTGGGCCAGTTCCGACGCTGGTACGACCAGGCCGGCACGCCGCGCGTGCAGGTGCGCACCGCCTACGACGAGGCCGGCAGACGCTTCACGCTGAAGGTCCGGCAGCACACCCCCCCCACGCCGGGGCAGCCCGACAAGCAGCCGCTCCACATCCCGCTTGCGGTGGGATTGGTGGGCCCTGAGGGACACGACCTGCCGCTGCGGCTGGAGGGCGACACCACAGCCGTCCCCGGCACGCGCGTGCTGCCCGTCACCGCAGCCGAGCAACTGTTCGAATTCGTGGACGTCCCGGTGCGCCCGGTGGCGTCAGTGGGACGCGGCTTCTCCGCGCCGGTGATCCTGGACACCGACGACGACGAGGCCTCGTTGTGTCACCTGCTGGCTCACGACAGCGACCCGTTCAACCGCTGGGAGGCAGGGCAGCGTCTGGCCACGAAACTGATGCTGCAATGCGTGTCCAGACGCCAGAGCGGCCGCGCGTTCGAGATCCCGGCGAGCTTCGTCCAGGCACTGGAACGGGTGCTGAAGGGCGCGGCCGCCGACCCCGCATTCGCGGCCGAGGTGCTGGCCCTGCCCTCGGAGGCCTACGTCGGTGAACAGATGGAGGTCTGCGACCCCGATGCGATCCATGCCGTGCGCGTGCGCCTACGCCAGCACGTCGCCGAGGCCTTGCGCGACCCGCTCCTGACCACGTATCGGAACATGGCCGTGCCGGGGCGCTACAGCCCGGACGCCGCGTCGGCGGGCCGTCGGGCGCTGCGAAACCTGTGCCTGGGCCTGCTGATGGAACTGGACGACGACGAGGTACGCGCCGTCTGCGTCGCGCAGTCCGAGGGCGCGGACAACATGACCGACACCCTGGCCGCACTGACGGCGCTCGCCAACACCGAGTGCCCGGAACGCGAGCCCGCCCTGGCGCGTTTTCACCGGCTCTGGCGGCACGAAGCTCTGGTGCTGGACAAGTGGTTCTCGGTCCAGGCGATGTCCCGCCTGCCCGGAACCCTGGAAACGGTGCGCTCGCTGTCCCGGCATCCGGACTTCGACATCCGCAATCCGAACCGCGCCCGGGCCCTGGTGGGCAGCTTCTGTCATCACAACCAGGCAAGATTCCACGCTGCCGACGGCTCCGGATACGAATTCCTGGCGGAGAACGTGATTCAGCTCGATGCCCTCAATCCACAGGTGGCGGCGCGACTGGCGCGAGCCATGGACCGCTGGCGCAAGTTCGACGCGGGTCGTCAAACCCGGGCGCAGGAAGTCCTGGAGCGGATCCGATCACATCCCGGCCTGTCGAAGGACGTGACCGAGGTGGTGAGCCGCGCGCTCGCCTGACCCGGCGAAAGCCTCAGAGGCCGGACACCCGCATCCCGGCGACGAACACCCAGTCGGAATAGCGCGTGGCGGCCTGGAAGACCGGATCGACCGGCCAGAGGCCGTCGCGCGGCAAGGGTCGACCCCGGGAACGTGAATGCACCCCGACGATGCCGCCGTCAGGGGCCCGCACCACGGCCCAGTCGGCCCGGGCCGTCATCGGGTCCACGTAGAGCCGGCGCAGGTGCTGGCGCGGCACGGGACTGCGATCGTCGCGGAGCAGGTCGGTCAGTTCGCGCGGCGTGGGGGACAGGCCGGCGGGCGTCGCCAGGGCATAGCTGCCCAGGGCGGCGGAGAACTGCCCCCCCATCCAGTACAGGTCGCGCTCCCGGATCGACTTCTCTTCGAGTTCCCAGCGACGGACCATCAGGAACATGACCGAGGTGACCACCATCAGCAACAGCAGGGTGAGCGCCATGATGAAGCCGCCCTGCGCCCCCCTGACCGGCGCGCGTCTCACCATTCCCGGTAGGGCACGCCGTTGTGCCCGATGCCGCGCGACCGCGAGTGGACGTCGAACACGTCACCACCTGCCCCGGGGGCGCCGGGTTCCGCACCGTAGCTCCGTATCGCCCACGTCTCCTCGGGGGGAAGCCGCTCGCTGGCGAAGGGATCACGTGGCAGCCGCCGCAGGAAGAAGATGCGCCGCCCGGCGGGATCGAGCTGGTCACGCACGCCGGTGACCAGCACCCCGAGCGAAGGCGGATAGCCGGATTCGCCCGGCAACCTGGGGATGCGCCCGAGGTCCCCGGCCTGCTTGTAGTCGTCGAGGGCCTGGCGGATCTGCCTCAGCGCCACGCGCAGTTCGTGCTCCTTGTCGCGTTTGGCAGTGGCGATGATCATGGGCGTGATGGCGGCAGCGAGAATCGCTACGATGGCCATCGCGGTCATCAATTCGACCAGGGTGAATCCGCGCGGGGTGGCGCCAGAACGCAAGAAATCCTCCGGGAGGAGTGACCGATCGCATACGTTTAACGGCTTCTCCGGTGGATCTTGAACGCTGCCGGCGCGGCGCCGCGACGGCAGAATCGGCGCTCCTCGGAGATCACCGGATGGATACCATCGAGATCGCTGCCGAACTCTGGCGTGGCGGCACCAGCAAGGGCCTGTTCTTTCACGAACGCGACCTGCCCGCCGATCCGGTCCGGCGCGACGCCCTCCTGCTGCGCGCCATCGGCAGCCCGGACCCCTATGGCAAGCAGATCGACGGGCTCGGGGCGGCCACCTCGAGCACCAGCAAGGTCGTGCTGGTGCGACCGTCCACGCGGCCAGGTTGCGCCGTCGAGTACCGGTTCGGCGCGGTGGCCATCGACCGCCCGGTGATCGACTGGTCGGGCAACTGCGGCAACCTGACCACGGCCGTCGGTCCCTTCGCCCTCCTCCACGGCCTGGTGACACCGGTCGAGGGCGTGACCGAGGTCGGCATGTGGCAGGACAACCTCAGCGAGCGCATCGTCGCCCACGTGCCGGTGCGCAACGGCAGACCGGTGGAATCGGGCGCGTTCCGGATGGACGGCGTCGCGTTTCCCGGTGGCGAGATCCTGCTCGAATTCCTCGACCCGGGTGGTGGTGACGGTGCGCTGCTGCCCACCGGCAAGGTGGCCGAGGCGCTCGAGGTCCCCGGGGTGGGAACGCTGGAAGTGAGTCTGATCAACGCCGGCAACCCGACAGTGTTCGTGGCCGCAGCCGGCCTCGGCCTGGACGGCACCGAGCTGCAGCCCGACGTGAACAACCGGCCGTCGCTGCTCGAGACCTGCGAGCGGGTACGCGCGCACGCCGCGGTCCGCATGGGGCTGGCGGACTCGGCGGAGTCCGCCACGCGCTCCCGCCCTGCCACGCCGAAGCTGTCGTTCGTCGCGCCGCCGGCTGCCTACGTGTCGTCCGCCGGCAGGCCCGTGACGGCCGACGAAGTCGACCTGCTGGCCCGGATCCTCTCCATGGGCACCCTCCACCACGCCTACACCGGCACCGGCGCCGTGGCTCTGGCGGTGGCAGCCGCGTTGCCGGGGTCGGTGGTGGCCCGGGCCGCCCGGGGCGGTGCCAGCGCGCGGGTACGCATCGGCCATCCCTCGGGTGCCATGACCGTCGGCGCCGAGGTGCGCAATCAGGACGGTGGATGGAACGTCGAACGGGCACTGATGAGCCGCAGCGCCCGCCGCCTCATGAGCGGCAGGGTCCATGTCCCGGCGGTCGTCGCGGACGATTGATCGAAATCAACAGGGAACATGCCCGGCGGGCTATGTTGGGCGCCCGTCCGTCCCACCCCACTGGAGGAGCAGCCGTGTCACACCGAAAGCACGCAACGCGAGCCGTCAGCGCCACTCTGGCCGCGATCGTCGTCTCCCAGATGCCATCGCTGTCCTCGCAGGCCGCGGCCCGCGAACCCGGCAGCGTGTTCCGCGACTGCCCCAACTGCCCGGAAATGGTGGTCATCCCGGCCGGGGAGTTCCTGATGGGTTCGACCTACGAGGAGAGTGGTCACCCGGACGAAAAACCACAGCATGCGGTGAAGATCGGTCGCGCCTTCGCCCTGTCGAAGTTCGAGATCACCTTCGACCAGTGGGATGCCTGTGTCGCCGACGGCAAGTGCGAGGCCACCTCCGACGACGGACTGGGTCGTGGCAGCGTGCCGGTGTTCAACGTGCACTGGAACGATGCCCGTGCCTTCGCCGCCTGGCTGTCGGCCCGCACCGGTCAGAAGTACCGGCTGCCCAGCGAGGCGGAGTGGGAGTACGCGGCCCGAGGGGGCACGACCACCCCCTGGTTCTGGGGCCCGGCCGAGGACAGTGCCGGCTCCAGCAAGGCCTGTCAGTTCGCCAACACCCACGACGAGACCGGCAAGGACGCGCACCCGATGTACGTGTGGTCCAACCACAAGTGCGCCGACGGCTTCGGCGAAACCGCCCCGGTGGGCAGGTTCGCGCCCAATCCCTTCGGCCTGCACGACGTTCTCGGCAACCTCCGCGAGTGGGTCCTGGACTGCCACCACGCCGGCTACAAGGATGCCCCTGCGGATGGCGCGGTCTGGGATGAGAAGGACTGCGAGAAGCGCATCGTCCGCGGCGGGGCCTGGATCGACGGCGCCTCCACGACCCGGGCGGCCTACCGGCATCCCGAGGACGCCGGCTACCGCAACTACCAGGTGGGCTTCCGGCTCGTGCGGGAACTCTGATCCGGCATTTCGATACCGCCGCGTGACGAGGACAAGGCGGCCCACCGGCACAGGCAGACGTGACCGGACGCATGCACACCGCTGTCGAGCGACCGCAAATCCGAACGTCGTGCTCGCGGTGTTCATGGTCCCGGCCGACCGGTTGACATCACCGGTCTGGCCGGGATCGTTCGTCAGCCCCCCGCCGCTTCGCCCTCGGGGGCTGCTTCGGGAACGGCCGTGAAGGCCACCGCGAGGGCATCCTCCACCCGGTCGAGCAGGACAAACTCCAGGGCCTCGCGCGCCTCGGCCGGCACGTCCGCGAGATCCTTTTCGTTGCGCCGGGGCAGCATCACGGTACGGATGCCGGCCCGCAGTGCGGCGAGGGTCTTTTCCTTGACGCCACCGATCGGCAGCACCAGCCCCCGCAGGGAGATCTCGCCCGTCATGGCGACCTCCGGCCTGACCGATCGCCCGGTGATGGCCGACACCATGGCCAGGAACATCGCCACGCCGGCGCTGGGGCCGTCCTTGGGCGTCGCACCCGCGGGCACGTGGATGTGGATGTCCCAGGTGTCCAGCTTCTCGCCCAGATGGGTCCTCGCAAGCGTCATGGCGGCCTGGGCCGATTCCTTCATCACCTCACCCAGCTGCCCCGTGAGCGTCAGACGCCCGGTGCCGGGCACCCTGGCGGCTTCGATGAACAGGATGTCTCCTCCCACCGGCGTCCAGGCGAGACCTGTGGCCACCCCCGGGACCGGGGTACGGCCGGCCACCTCGTTGTCGAAGCGGCGCGGCCCCAGGATGGCGGGCAGATCGCCGGCATCCACGACCACCGGACCGGGCTCACCCTCGGCGATGCGCATGGCGGCGTGCCGCAGCACGGATCCGAGTTCCCGTTCGAGGTTGCGCACTCCGGCCTCACGCGTGTAGCCGGCGACGATGGCCCGCAATGCGGCCGGCGTGACCTCCGCCAGATTGGCAGCCAGCCCATTGGTCTCCAGCTGGCGCGCCAGCAGGTGACGGCGCACGATCTCCAGCTTCTCCTCCTCGGTGTAGCCGGAGAGCGGGATGACCTCCATGCGATCGCGCAGCGGTCCGGGAATGGTGTCGAGCTGGTTCGCCGTGGCGATGAACAGGATGCGCGACAGATTGAAGTCCACGCCCAGATAGTTGTCCCGGAAACGGACGTTCTGCTCCGGATCCAGCACCTCCAGCAGCGCCGAGGACGGATCGCCGTGGAAACCGCCCGCGCCGAGCTTGTCGATCTCGTCGAGCATGAGCACGGCATTGCGTGAACCGGCCCGCTTCAGCGCCTGGACAATGTTGCCCGGCATGGCGCCGATGTAGGTCCGGCGATGTCCGCGGATCTCGGCCTCGTCGTGGACGCCCCCCAGCGCCACGCGCTGGAACGGCCGGCCGGTGGCACGGGCGATGGACTGTCCCAGGGAGGTCTTGCCGACGCCGGGCGGTCCGGCGAAACACAGGATCGGGCTGCGGCCCCGGGGGTTGAGCTTGCGCACCGCCAGATGCTCGAGGATGCGGCGCTTGATCTTGTCCAGCCCGAAGTGGTCCTCGTCGAGCACGCCACGCGCCTGTGCGATGTCGATCTCCGGCGCATCGTCCGCCTTCCAGGGCAGCTCGACCAGCCAGTCCAGGTAGGTGCGAAGCATGGAGGACTCGGCCGAGTTCTCGTTCATGCGCTCGAGACGACGCAGCTCCTTGCGGGCATGCTCCCGGGTCTCGTCCGGCATGCCGGCGGCGTCGATCGCGCTGCGCAGCTCCTCCAGTTCCGCCGCGGTGTCGGCGTCGTCGCCCAGCTCCTTGCGGATCTGGCGCAGTTGCTCGCGCAGCACGTGCTCGCGCTGACGCTCGTCGAACTCCTTGCGGGTTTTCTCGCCGATCTCGCGCGACAGGCGCAGCACCTCGACACGCGCGCCCAGCAACGCCAGAACCTTGTCGAGCCGGCGCTTCACGTCGAAGGTCTCGAGGATGTCCTGCTTCTCCTCACGCTTGGCGTCGATGATGTTCGCCACCATGTCTGCCAGCAGCCCGGGGGTGTCCATGTCCTGGATCACCGCCTTGAGTTCCTGCGGGGCGTTGGGCAGCAGGTCGATGGCCTCGGCAGCCTGCTCGCGCAATTGCAGGAAGCGCGCCTCGACCTCGGGGCCGCCGGCCTCGACCACATCGACAGGCGCGATGCGGGCGACCATGAACGGCCAGCCCTCCAGGAATTGCAGCACGCGGAAGCGGCCCTGCCCCTGCACCACGAGGTGGTGCACCCCCTCGGGCGCAGCGATGTGGCGCGCGATGCGGCCGGCCGTGCCGACCCAGTGCAGGTCGTCCGGCGACACGTCGGTCAGCGCGGCATCGCGCTGCAACAGGAAACCCACCGGCAATTCCTCACGCAGCGCATGCTCGGCGGCGCGGACGGAACTGGCCCGTCCCACCGACACCGGCGACAAGACGCCGGGAAACAGGACGGCGTTGCGCATCGGAATGACGATCATCGCGTCGTCGGGCAGCGGTCGCAACGCTTCAACCGCCGACGATCCCGTCCCGCGGTCGGCCTCCCGTCCCTTGCGATCACCCGTCAGCATCTCCTGCAGCCTGGGGAGAAATTCCATCATGTGCATCCGCTCCATCGGCGACGGGCGGTTGCCCGTCATGGAACGCAGGTGAGGGCCGGCGGGACGCGCTTCAAGAGCCGGCGGGCAGCCCTCGCCGCTCAACCGCGCGGATGGTGCTGCGCGTGCAGCTGGCGCAGGCGCTCGCGCGCCACGTGGGTGTAGATCTGGGTGGTGGACACGTCGGCATGGCCCAGCAGCATCTGCACCACGCGCAGGTCGGCACCATGGTTGAGCAGGTGGGTGGCGAAGGCATGCCGGAGCACGTGCGGCGAGATGGGGCGCGTGATGCCCGCCACCAGGGCGTGCCGCTTGACCAGGATCCAGAACATCTGGCGGCTCATGGCCTCGGCACGCTGGGTCACGAACAAGGCATCGGCGCTGCGCCCCGCCAGCAGTACGGGCCGCGCCTCGCGCAGATAGCGCGTGATCCAGTCGACCGCCTGTTCCCCGATCGGCACCAGCCGCTCCTTGGCACCCTTGCCGAGGACCCGCAGGACACCGGCGTCCAGGCTCACCTGCACCATGCGCAGGGTGACGAGTTCGGTGACGCGCAGGCCCGTGGCATAGAGCAGTTCCAGCATCGCCCGGTCGCGCAGGCCCATGGCATCGCCCGTGTGCGGAGCGTCCAGCAGGCGCGCCACGTCCTCCTCGGTCAGCGATTTCGGCAGCGGTCGCGGCAGTTTCGGCGATTCCACGTTCAGGGTTGGGTCCGCCTGCAGGCGTCCATCCCTGACCTGCAGGCGATAGAAGCGCTTCAGGGTCGAGAGCAGCCGCCCGGCAGAGGTGGCCTTGGCACGCTGCCGGTATCGATACGCGAGATAGCCCAGGATGTCGGCATGGGAGGCAGCAAGCAGCGAACCGCCGCGTCCGTCGTGCAGCCAGGTGGCGAACAGCGCGAGGTCGCGCCGATAGGCATCCAGGGTGTTGCGCGACAGCCCGTCCTCCAGCCAGAGGGCATCACAGAAGGCGTCGATCAGCGGGTCATCCGGGGTCGACCGGGCCACGCGCGCGCGGCCGCGTCGGGGGGGAGCGGAGGAGGACACGCTGTCGGCCGCTCCGTTCAGGCCCGTTCCGTCAGGCCCCGGATGCGCACCCGGTACAGCCCGAACGCGGCCAGCGCCAGCGCGAGGCCGGCTGCGTCGCTCCAGCGCGCCGACCACGCGAGCAGCAGGCCGGACACGACGAAGGCGCTGCGCTCGGTCAGACTCAGGCGCTGGCCGAGCCACCCCTGGGCTCCGATCGCGAGCACCACGATGCCGGCGATGGCGGTGCAGCAGACGAGCACGATGTCGAGCGGGGCCCCGGCCAGCAGCAAGCCCGTCCCCTCGGGGGCGAGGACGAACATGAACGGGGTCACGAAAGCCGGCAGGGTGTATTTCCAGGAGGACAGGGTGGTGCGATAGGGGCTGCCCCCGGTGATGGCGGCCGCGGCGAAGGGTGACAGGGCGGTCGGCGGCGAGACCTCGGACAGCACCGCGTAGTAGAAGATGAACATGTGGGCTGCGAAATCCGGCACTCCCACTCCGATCAGCGCCGGTGCCGCCACCACCGCGCAGATGATGTACGAGGCGGTGATCGGCACCGCCAGACCGACGATCCAAACCAGCAGCGCGGTGTACAGGGCGGTGAGGGCGCGGCTGCCGTCCGCGTAGTCGATGACGATGCCGCTGAACTTGAGTCCCAGGCCCGTCAGAGTGACCACGCCGACGATCACGCCGGCGGCCGCGCAGGTGGCCGCCACCCCGAGCACGCCGCGCGAGCCCTCCGCCAGGGCACGGACCAGCCGCGCAGGCCACAGCGCACTCTCGCGCCGGAGGAAACTCACCGCCACCGCGAGCACAATGGCCCAGAACACCGAGGTTGTGGCCGAGAAGCCGAGCACCAGAAACACAACCACAGCGATCAGGGACAGAAAGTGCTGGCCGTGGCGGCGCAGCAGCGCCCACACCCCGGGCCTGGCCACCGTGTCCGCCAGGCCACCGAAGCGGCGCGCGTCGATCTCGACCATGACGAACAGCGACAGGTAGTACAGGACGGTGGGAACGACCGCCATGCGTATGACTTCGAGATACGAGATCTTGAGGAACTCGGCGATCAGAAAGGCGGCTGCCCCCAGTACCGGCGGGGAGAGGATGGCGCCCATGCCGCCAGCGGCCAGCAGGCCGCCGGCAGCCTCGCGGCTGTAGCCCGCCCGCGCCAGCAACGGGTAGGCGACGCTACCGAGCGTCACCGTGGTGGCAACACCGCTGCCGGATGGGCCGCCCAGCAGGAAGGACCCGAGCACCACGGCCCGGCCTGGCGCACCACGGCGACGTCCCATCACGGCCAGCGCGAAGTCGATGAAGAAGCGTCCGGCGCCCGATTGCTGCAGCACCGCGCCATAGATGGTGAACAGGATGATCAGGGTGGCGCTGACGTCGGCCGGGGTGCCGAACACGCCCTCCAGGGTCATGGTCATGTGACCGACCAGACGGTCGAGCGAGTAGCCCTTGTGGGTCCAGGGCGCCGGCAGCACCGGCCCGGCGAAGGCATAGGCAAGAAACACCCCCACCACGATGGGCATCACCCAGCCGCTGGCCCGGCGCACAGCCTCCAGCACCAGCAGGATCAGCAACCCGCCGGCGGCGACGTCCCAGGGCTCGGGCTCGGTGGCGCGGTCAGCCAGGGCATCCCAGTCGTGCAGGAGGTAGGCGACGCACGCGAGGCTCGCCAACGCCAGCGGCCAGTCCCAGAACATGATGCGATCGCGCCACGCACGACCGGCCGGCAGGGTGAGGAACAGCAGCCCCAGCATCAGGGCGATGTGGATCCCTCGCAACCACGGCGCGCTGACCACGTCGAAGGCCGCGTAAAGATGCAGGGCAGAAGTGAGCGCCAGAGCCGCCGTGAGCAGCACCGCGCCGCGGCCGTGGAGGCGGTGCGTGGCGCCCTCCTCCTCTTCGACAAGGCGGTCGGCGGCAGCCAGACGGGCGGCATCGACACCTGCGGCAGGGGGCGGGGATCCGGTCATGGGCTGGCCTGGGCTAGGGCCTGTTCACACGACGGACGCCAGTGCGAATGGGCCTGCCAGGGCGCAGCGCGTCATTGCAAAGCCTCGCCGGGGCCCAACCCCGGCTTCGCCTTGCGCCTGGCTCGCGACTTTTCGGGTGGCAACGCATCTGGCGTCCGTCGTGTGAACAGGCCCTAGTGGAGCTTGAGGCCCTTCTCCGCGAAATAGCGAACCGCCCCCGGATGATAGGGGATGGCAGAGGCACCGCGCGTCTGGTATTCGAGAGACAGGGTGGCGAACTCCTTGTGCACCGCCACCAGATCGGCGCGTCGCTCGAACAACGCGCGCACGATCGCATACGCCGTGTCGTCGGACATCGCCGCATTGGCCACCAGCAGGTTCCAGACGTTGACGTTCCCGGCGTCCTGCGCCGTGCCGTAGGCACTCCTGGGGATCACCCCACGGCTGTAGAGCGGGCCGTACTGGCGGTTCAGGGCGTCCACGGCATCGGCGTGGTCGATGAGCCGGATGCGAGCGCCCGGGCTGGCCGCCAGATCGGTGACCGCGGCAGTCGGCACGCCCCCGCTCCACAGGAACGCATCTATCTTGCGATCCTTGATCGCATTGACCGCCTCGTTGACGGAGAGGCGCTCGCGGCGGATGCGATCGGCGAGGCCGTACGCGGACAGCACCCGCATGCCCAGCACCTCGGTGGCACCGCCGGGTGAACCGAGGGATACGCGCTTTCCTTCCAGATCCTTCATGGCCACGATGCCCGAAGCCTCGGTGGTCACAACGTGCATGCGGTTCGGGTACAGGACCATGAGGGCTCGAAGCGGCATCTTGCGCCCGACGAACTTGTCCTGACCGGTGAAGGCGTCCCAGGCGACATCGGCCATGGTCAAACCCAGGTCGGCCTTGCCCGTTCCGACCAGCTTGAGGTTGTCGATGGAACCGCCTGTGACCTCGGCCGTGACCTGCCAGCCCGGCATCTGACGCGTGAGCACCTGGGCCATGCCGCCCGCAAGCGGGTAATAGACGCCGCCGGTGTTGCCCGAACCGATCGAGAGGGTGACCGGCTGCGCCAGCGCACAGGCTGCGACTGCCAGCCACGCCACCAGGGTGGCCGCACCGGCTGTAAGGAAGCGCATCAGGACCACCTCGGGATTCGGACGGCGCGTATTGTAGGCCTCCCGGCCCGCCCCCGGGGGGCGCCGCGATCAGGGACGCATCCGCAAGCCCGAAACGCCGACGGCCTCCCTCGGGAGGCCGTCGGCGCTGCAGACGAGTCGGACCGGGTCAGCTGGACGGGGTCTCGACACTGGCTGCCGCTGCCGCCGCAGCGGCGGCCTTGTCGGCGTGGGAGGCGCCGATCTTTTCACGGATACGGGCCGATTTGCCGGAGCGGTCGCGCAGGTAATAGAGCTTGGCGCGTCGCACGTCGCCACGGCGCTTCACCTCGATGGAGGCGATGAGTGGCGAATAGGTCTGGAAGGTCCGCTCCACGCCCTCGCCCGACGAGATCTTGCGGACGATGAACGAGGAATTGAGACCCCGGTTGCGCTTGGCGATGACCACACCCTCATAGGCCTGGACGCGCTTGCGGGTGCCTTCCACCACGTTCACGCCCACCACCACCGTGTCCCCGGGGGAGAAGTCGGGGATCTTCTTGCCCAGGCGTTTGATTTCCTCGGCTTCCAGCTGTGCGATCACGTCCATGTTGCGCTCCTTCATTCATGTTCCCGCCGGAATTCATCCAGCAGGGCCCGCTCGCGGGCGGTCAGTTCCAAACGATCCAGCAACTCCGGGCGGCGCAGCCACGTACGCCCCAGCGCCTGCTTGAGCCGCCACCGGTCGATGTCGGCGTGGTTGCCCGACATCAGGACTTCCGGCACCCGCTCCCCCTCGTACACCTCGGGGCGGGTGTAATGCGGACAATCGAGCAGGCCCTCGACAAAGGAATCCTGCCGTGCCGACTCCGCATCTCCCAACACGCCGGGCAACTGCCGGATCACGGCGTCCAGAACCACCATGGCTGCCAGTTCACCGCCCGACAGGACGTAATCCCCGATGGAGATCTCGTCCTCGATCTCGCGCCGGATGAGGCGCTCGTCCACGCCCTCGTACCGACCGCACAACAACACCATCCCCGGCAGAGCCGCCAGTTCCTGGACCGCGCCGTGATCCAGTTGGCGCCCCTGGGGCGACAGGTAGACCACCCGGCCCCGAACGCCAGACTCATCCTGCCGCTGACGCGCTGCCCCGATCGCCTTGGCCAGCGGATCGGCCATCATCACCATACCGGGACCCCCGCCGTAAGGCCGGTCATCCACGGTGCGGTAGGCGTTGGCAGCGAAATCCCGCGGATTCCAGGTTTC
The DNA here is from genome assembly GCA_040373665.1 of Burkholderiales bacterium. GTDB lineage: Bacteria > Pseudomonadota > Gammaproteobacteria > Burkholderiales. The sequence continues at coordinate 13,432 of JBEICA010000012.1, forward strand.
GAACCCATAGACGCCGCGCTCATGCGCCCGCCCGGTGACCCCCCACGCCGTCACCGCGTCGAACATGCGGGGGAACAGGGTGATGACGTCGTACTGCTTCAATCAGTAATCCGTGCCCCAGTCGACCACGATGACGTCAGCGTCGAGGTCAACCCGTCTCAGGATCGGATCGACGAAGGGTATGAGCCGCTGCCGATCGCCTTCGACTTCCAGAACATTCTGGGCGCCGTTGTCCATCACCGCGACGACCACCCCGAGGCTTTCCCCTGCGAGGTTCTCGACCCGAACACCCACCAGGTCCGACCAGTAGTACTCCCCTTCCCGCAGGGGCGGCAGGCTGTCCCGGGGCACCGCCACATCCACCTTGCCGAGGGCAACCACACCCTCGGGGGTGTCGATGCCCTCGAGCTTCGCCACCACGCCGGCACCATGGACCCGCGCTTCAGGGACGGAGAATTCCTTCCATCCTTCGCGCAGATGCAACCACCAACGCGACTGGGCGGGCAATGCCCCGGGCTCGGCAGCGAAGGAGTGGATCTTCATCCACCCTTTGACGCCGAAGGGCGCCATCACGCGCCCCATGACCACCAGCCGGTCAGGCGGCGGCAGCGGCGGACTTGCCAAACTGCTTCACCAGACGCCGGACCGTGTCCGACAACTGGGCGCCCTTGCTCTCCCAATGGGAGACGCGGGCCACGTCGATGCGCAGCTTCACATCGCCTTCAGGCGCCACCGGGTTGTAGAACCCGACGCGCTCGATGAATCTTCCGTCCCGCGGATTGCGGGAATCGGCCACCACCACATTGTAGAACGGACGCTTCTTGGCGCCGCTCCGTGCAAGCCGGATCACGACCATGGGAATTCCCTGATGGTTCCTGGAAAAAGGGCCGGATTTTAGGCACGGGCGACTCGTCTTGGCAAGGCAAATCGCATCCGGGCGCACCCCGACCGGGTCAGCGCGGGGCAGGGGAGGGCTGGTTGCGGAACACATCGTCGAGGTAATCCACCACGACCTGCACCAGTTCGTTCTCCTTGCCTTCGAAGAAGTGCAACGCGTCCGGCACCACCGCCTGGCGCGAGCCGTTGATCTTCATGATCTGCTTGCGACGCTCGGAGGCGCCGACCTGGGTGATCTCCCAATCCTTGCCGCCGTAGACGTCGAGCACCGGCATCTTGATCCGGAACATCTCCTCCAGGCCATTGATGATGCCAATGAACACCCAGGTCTTGACGGGCGTTTTCGCGGCATCGATGTTGATGAGGTAGTGGTTGGCCATGGTCGCGCCGAGACTGTGCGAGACGATGGATACGTTGCGGTAGCCCTTGGACACGAGCCAGTTGGCGGCGAGGTGATAACGCTCCGCAGCCTCGACATAGGTGGGGATGTAGTCGCCGATCTTGGCACCGCCACCCAGGACCGGGAGCTGGATCGACAGCGTGGAATACCCTTTCTCGGCGAGCTTGACGCGCAGCACCCCGTAGAGCTCGAAGTCGGGACTCCAGCCCCGGCCGTGCCCGAGGACGATGGCCCCGCGGGCGTTCTCGGCCTCGGTCCAGAGCGTCAGGAACTTGTGCTTGTTGGCCTGCTCCAGCCACACCGCCTCACCCACCACCAGACCGGGCACGATCTGGTCCGACCAGCGTTTCTCCCGGTAATAGTCCTGGGCGATGGCAGGGACGGAGAGCAGGAGAAGCAGCACTGCGGCAAACAGACGCATCGAAGACCTCGGGTGAAGCGTGGTGAATTCAGCGGGTACCGGCGTCGGTTCCAGGCGCGGCATCCAAACGGCCTCCATTGCATCGCCGGGTGTGCCCGCACCGGTGACACAGCATCAGGGACAGCCGCGCGGGATGCCCGGTTCCCCGGTCGGGCGGGCCGTGACGCGATCCGGCCCGCCGCGGGCGGCGCCGACAGACCGCTCAGCGTGTCCCGGGGATCATCCCCTTCATGCCGCGCATCATGCGCGCCAGACCGCCTTTCTGCACCATCTTCATCATCTTCTGCATCTGCTCGAACTGGTTCAGCAGGCGGTTCACCTCCTGCACGCTCACCCCGGCACCGGCGGCGATGCGGCGCTTGCGGGAGGCCTTGAGAAGTTCCGGCTTCGCCCTTTCCTTCGCCGTCATGGAATCGATGATGCCCACGGTACGACGCAGCACCCGGTCGTCCATCTGACCGCCAGCCGATTGCGCCGCCTGGGCCAGTTGGGCGGGCAGCTTGTCCATCAGCGCCGACAGGCCACCCATCTTCTTCATCTGGAGCAGCTGGCCGCGGAAATCCTCGAGGTCGAAGCCCTGGCCCGACTTGACCTTGCGGGCAAGTTTTTCGGCCTCCTCCATGTCGATGCCCTTGCGCGCCTCCTCGACCAGGGAGAGCACGTCGCCCATGCCGAGGATGCGCGAGGCCATGCGGTCCGGGTGGAAGGGCTCGAGGCCCGCCAGTTTCTCGCCGACACCGGCGAACTTGATCGGAGCCCCGGTCACATGGCGCACGGACAGGGCGGCACCGCCACGCGAATCGCCATCGAGCTTGGTGAGGACCACACCCGTCAGTGGCAGCGCCTCGGAAAACGCCTTGGCGGTATTGACCGCATCCTGACCCTGCATGGCGTCGACCACGAACAGCGTCTCGATGGGCGACACCGCGGCGTGGAGATCGCGGATCTCGCGCATCATCTCCTCGTCGATGGCGAGCCGCCCGGCGGTATCGACGATCAGAACGTCGTGGTAATGGCGGCGCGCCCAGTCCTGGGCGGCGACGGCGATGTCGACCGGGCGCTGCCCAGGCGACGAGGGGAAGAAGTCCACCTCGACCTGCCGCGCCAGGGTCTCGAGCTGCTGGATGGCCGCCGGCCGGTAGACGTCGCAGGACACCAACAGCACTTTCTTGCGGCGCTCCTTCAGCAGACGCGCGAGCTTGCCGGCGGTGGTGGTCTTGCCAGCCCCTTGCAGACCCGCCATCAGGATGGTCGCAGGCGGTACCGTCGCCAGGTTCAGATCGGCATTGGCGCCGCCCATGAGAAGGGCCAGCTCGTCGTAGACCACGCCCACCAGGGCCTGACCGGGGGTCAGGCTGCCGGCGACCTCCTGCCCCAGCGCCTTCTCGCGCACCCGGGCGATGAAATCGCGCACCACCGGCAGGGCGACATCGGCCTCCAGCAGCGCCACACGCACCTCGCGCAGGGCGTCCTGCACGTTGGCCTCGGTGAGGCGCGCGTGCCCGCGCAGGGTCTTGATCACGCCCGACAGGCGCGTTGTGAGTCCATCCAGCATGCTTCGACCTCGGGGGGGCCCGGGCCACCCCGGGGCGTATAATCCGGCAACGCGGAAAGGCTCCGCAGTCCACCGACATGGTCGCGATTCTAGCCCACGCCCTCAATGCCATCCTCTACGCCGCGCTCGGGACCGTTCTGGCCCGCGGGCTCTGGCGTACCGAACCGATCAGCGTCACCGAGTTCGGCTGGGTGAGGCACGCGCTGCTCGCGCCCATGCTGCTGCAGCTCTGGCTGCTTCAGCAGAGCATGTTCGGCAGCGGGCAGATGACCCTGGGCGTCGGTACGGCGCTGTCCTGCATCGTCTGGCTGTCGGTGGTGATCTACTGGCTGGGCAGCTTCTTCCACCGGCTGGAAGGCCTCCAGGCTCTGGTGGTGCCGGTCGCAGCCGTGGCCTCGCTGATGCCGCTCCTGCTGCCGGCAAGCCGGCCGCTGGCGCACGCCGACGTTCCCTTCTTCAGCCTCCATCTGGTGCTGTCGATGGTGGCCTACAGTCTTTTCACCATCGCCTCGCTGCACGTGCTGCTGATGGCGTTGCTCGAGCGTCGCCTGCACAGCGGCGCCCTGCCACCGCTGGTGCGCAGCCTGCCGCCCCTGCTCACACTGGAACGTCTGCTGTTCCGCATACTCGCCGCCGGCTTCGCGCTGCTCACGGCCTCGCTGGTCACGGGCATGTTCTTCTCCGAGGCCCTCACCGGGCGGGCCCTGCAGTTCAACCACAAGACCGTGTTCGGCGTTCTGAGCTGGCTGATCTTCGGCCTGCTGCTGGGTGGGCGGGTGCTCTGGGGCTGGCGCGGCCGCACGGCCCTGCGCTGGACCCTGGCCGGCTTCATCGCCCTGGTCCTTGCCTACGTAGGCACGAAGTTCGTGGTCGAAGTGCTGCTCGGGCGCTGAGTCCCCACCCCGCGACCCGCCTTGGACGACATCTCCACCGAAGCACTGCTCGCCACCCTTGCCGTGCTGCTGGTGATCTCGGGCTTCTTCTCGATCGCCGAGACCAGCATGATGGCGCTCAACCGCTACCGGATGAGGCACCTGGCCAAGACCGGCCACCGCGGTGCCCGGCTGGCGGCGGCCCTGCTGGCCAGACCCGACCGCCTGCTCGGCGTGGTTCTGCTGGGCAACAACCTGGTGAACTCCGCCGCCGCCGCGCTGGTCACCTACCTGACGTTCCGTTTCTTCGGCGAGTCTGAACTGGCGCTGTATGCCGCGACGCTGGCGGTGACCTTCGCCATCCTGGTGTTCAGCGAGATCACGCCCAAGGTGATCGGTGCCACCTACCCTGAGCGCATCGCCTACGTCGTCGCCTTCGTGCTGACGCCGCTGCTGCGGCTGGCCTACCCGGTGGTCTGGTTCGTCAACCTGTTCGTCTCCGCCCTGCTGCGCATGGCCAGACTGAAGACCGGTGGCGAGGGGCACGCCCAGAAGCTCACCCTGGAGGAATTGCGCACCCTGGTGCTGGAAGGGGGAAATTTCCTGCCTCAGAAGCACCAGAACGTTCTGCTCAACCTGTTCGATCTCGAGTCCGCCAGGGTCGAGGACGTGATGGTCCCACGGCCCCAGATCGACGCGCTCGACATCGACGACCCTCCCGAGGAACTGCGCCGCAAGATCACCACATCGAACCACACCCGCATACCGGTCTACGAGGGCTCGATCGAGAACATCGTCGGCATCCTGCATGTGCGCAAGTTCCTGAACATCAGCGAGCGGGGCGAGATCACCGCCGCGCAGGTGCGCCAGGTGATGCGCGCCCCCTATTTCGTGCCGCTCGGGACCCCGCTGCTGACCCAGATCCAGCAGTTCCAGGCCGAAGAGGAGCGGCTCGGTCTGGTGGTGGATGAGTACGGTGAACTCATGGGCATGGTCACCCTCGAGGACATCCTCGAGGAACTGATCGGCGAATTCACCACCCAGTCCCCCCTGAGCACCTCGGCCACCCTCGCCCGCCAGCCGGACGGCAGCCTCATCGTCGAGGGCGGCACCCTGCTGCGGGATCTGAACCGCCGCCTCGGGACCCACTTCCCGCTGGATGGCCCGAAGACGCTGAACGGACTCATCCTGGAGCACTTCGAGGACATCCCCGAACCCGGCACGAGCATGAAGCTCGGCGACCAGGCGCTGGAAATCCTGAAGATCCAGGACAACCTCGTAAAGTCCGTGCGGCTTTTGCCGAAAGAGCCGGAGTGAGGCTCCGGAGCGGCTGAATGTGCCGGCCGGAGGCTCGACAACCTCCAACCCGGCATTCGCGTGGCAGCAAGACCCCAGAGCAATCTCACCGGCCTGGCCAGAGCCCTGGTCCAGAAACGGCGTCTGTCCGAACCTGAGGCGGAAGCCGTGCAGGCGGCTGCGCTGTCGGCCGGTGGCGGCTTCGTCGAGCATCTGGTGGCGACGGGGCACATGACGCAACGCGAAGTGGCCGAGTTCACCGCCCAGACCTTCGGCTTCCCGCTGCTGGATCTGGACGCCGTCAACCCGGAATGCCTGCCGCGCAAGCTGGTGGACACCAGGGTCATGACAACGCGCCGGGTGCTGCCCCTGGCGCAGCGCGGCAACCGTCTGGCGGTGGCCTTCTCCGATCCGACCCACCGCACCAGCTACGACGAGATCAAGTTCCAGACCGGCCTGATGGTGGACCCGGTGGTGGTCGAGGATGGCAAGCTGGTCGCGCTGCTGGCCGAGTTGCTGAAGGAGGAAGACACCACCCTGTCCAGCCTGGTGACCGAGGACATCGGCGCGGAACTCGCCGTGGCGGGGCCCGAGCCGGAGCCGGAGGCGGCTTCGGACATCGACGACGCGCCAGTGGTGAAGTACCTGCAGAAGATCCTGCTCGACGCCATCCACGCCGGCGTGTCGGACATCCACTTCGAGCCCTATGAGAAGTTCTACCGCATCCGCTACCGGCTGGACGGCATCCTCTACGAGGCTGCGCAGCCCCCGCTCGCCATCAAGGAGAAGATCGCTTCGCGGATCAAGGTCATCTCGAAGCTCGACATCTCGGAGAAGCGGGTGCCGCAGGATGGCCGGATGAAGCTGGTGCTGTCGCGAACCCGGGCCATCGACTTCCGCGTGTCGACGCTGCCGACCCTGTTCGGCGAGAAGATCGTCATGCGGATCCTGGATCCCTCCAGCGCCACCCTGGGCATCGAGGCACTCGGCTACGAGCCGGAGCAGAAGGAAGCGCTGCTGCACGCCATTGGGCGGCCCTACGGCATGGTGCTGGTCACCGGACCGACCGGTTCCGGCAAGACGGTATCGCTCTACACATGCCTGAACCTGCTCAACAAGCCGGGAATCAACATCTCCACCGCGGAAGACCCGGCGGAGATCAACCTCCCGGGCATCAACCAGGTCAACGTCAACGAGCGGGCGGGCCTGACCTTTTCGGCTGCGCTGCGCTCCTTCCTGCGCCAGGACCCCGACATCATCATGGTGGGCGAGATCCGCGACCTGGACACCGCCGAGATCGCGATCAAGGCGGCACAGACCGGCCACATGGTGCTGTCGACGCTGCACACCAACGACGCGCCGACCACGCTGACCCGCCTGCTGAACATGGGTGTCGCACCGTTCAACATCGCCTCCAGCGTGACGCTGATCACCGCGCAACGCCTCGCGCGCCGCCTGTGCCCCAAGTGCCGGCAACCCGCCGACCTGCCCCAGGAGGCGCTGCTGCGTGCCGGCTTCGCGCCGGCCGAGCTCGACGGCTCGTGGTCGCCGATGCACGCCGTGGGCTGCCCGGCGTGCAAGAGCACGGGCTACAAGGGCCGGGTCGGCATCTACCAGGTGATGCCGGTCAGCGACGACATCAACCGCATCATCATGAAGAACGGCGATGCCATCGACATCGCCGACCAGGCCAGGCGCGAAGGCATCCGGGATCTGCGCCAATCGGGCCTGCTGAAGGTCAGACAGGGTCTCACCTCCCTCGAGGAGGTCGAGGCCGTGACGAACGTATAGCACCAGCAGTCACAGAGAGGACGACGCGATGGCCACCGCCGCAGCCGTTGATCGCAAGACCGAAGTCAAGGAATACAACTACGCCTGGGAAGGACGGGACAAGCAGGGCAAGGTCGTCAAGGGCGAGAGCCGCTCCAGCGGCGACTCGGTGCTGCGCTCCACGCTGAGGCGCCAGGGCATCCAGGTGACCCGGGTCAAGAGACAGCGCAAGGCCGGGGGCGGCAAGATCAGCGACAAGGACATCACCCTGTTCACGCGCCAGCTGGCCACCATGATGAAGGCCGGTGTTCCGCTGCTTCAGGCGTTCGACATCGTCGGCAAGGGCCACGCCAACCCGGCTGTCGGCAAGCTGCTGCTCGACATCAAGATGGAGGTGGAGACCGGCAACAGCCTCACCACCGCCTTCCGCAAATATCCGCTGTACTTCGATGCGCTGTTCTGCAACCTGGTCCAGGCCGGCGAGCAGGCGGGTATCCTGGACAGCCTGCTGGACCGGCTCGCCACCTACAAGGAAAAGATCCTGGCCATCAAGGGCAAGATCAAGTCGGCGCTGTTCTACCCGGTCTCCATCATCGTCGTCGCCTTCATCATCACCGCGGGCATCATGATGTTCGTGATTCCCGCGTTCAAGGAACTGTTCTCCAGCTTCGGCGCCGACCTGCCCGCGCCGACGCTGTTCGTCATGAGCATCTCCGACTTCTTCGTCAGCTACTGGTGGGCGATCTTTGGCGGGGTCGGGGGCGGACTCTGGTTCTTCTTCCACACATGGAAGCGATCCACGAAGATGCAGATGACCATGGATCGCCTGCTGCTGCGCATTCCGGTGCTCGGCGACGTGCTGCGCAAGGCCACCATCGCCCGCTGGAGCAGGACGCTGTCGACCATGTTCGCCGCCGGCGTGCCGCTGGTCGAGGCCCTCGATTCGGTCGCGGGAGCCGCCGGTAACTATGTGTATTTCGACGCCACGAAACGCATCCAGTCGGAAGTGTCCACCGGCACCAGCCTGACGGTGGCGATGCAGAACGCGAGCGTGTTCCCCAGCATGGTGGTGCAGATGGTCGCCATCGGCGAGGAGTCGGGCGCCCTGGACGCGATGCTGAGCAAGGTGGCCGATTTCTTCGAGGCGGAGGTGGACGATGCGGTGGACGCCTTGTCCAGTCTGATGGAGCCCGCCATCATGGTGGTGCTGGGTGTGCTCATCGGCGGCATGGTGATCGCCATGTACCTGCCGATCTTCAAGATGGGGCAGGCGGTCTGATGCCGCAGCCCCGTGACACCGCGCCCCGAGGACGCTTTCCATGATCGAGCTTCTGGAGACTTCCCCCCTCCTCGCCGCTGCCTGCATCGGCGTGATCGGCCTGCTGGTGGGCAGCTTCCTCAACGTCGTCATCCACCGGTTACCGAAGATGATGGAGGCGGAGTGGCACCAGCAGTGCGCCGAACTGCGGGGCGAGGAGATGGCGGCCACCCCCCCCTACAATCTGGTGGTGCCGCGGTCCGCCTGCCCCGCGTGCGGCCACCGCATCGGCGCCCTGGAGAACATCCCCATCCTGAGCTGGCTGGTGCTGCGGGGCCGTTGCCGCGGCTGTGGCGTCGGCATCTCCGTCCGCTATCCCCTGGTCGAGGCACTGTGCGGCCTGCTGTCGGCATGGCTGGCTTTCCGCCTCGGTCCGGGTTGGGCGCTCGCCGGAGCCCTGCTGTTCACCTGGGCACTGCTGGCCGCCGCGTTCATCGATCTCGACACCACGCTGCTGCCGGACGACATCACACTGCCCCTGCTGTGGCTGGGACTGCTGCTCAACCTTCGCGCCACCTTCGTGCCGCTGGAGGACGCGGTGATCGGCGCGGCCGCGGGCTACCTCAGCCTGTGGTCGGTCTATTGGCTGTTCAAGCTGGCGACCGGCAAGGAGGGCATGGGTTTCGGGGACTTCAAGCTGCTCGCTGCGATCGGCGCCTTCCTCGGCTGGAAGATGCTGCCGGCGGTGATCCTGCTGTCCTCCGTGGTCGGCGCCGCCGTCGGGATCGGCCTCATCGTGCTGGCCCGTCACGGACGCGGCAAGCCGATCCCCTTCGGCCCCTATCTGGCCGCGGCCGGCATGCTGGCGCTGGTCTGGGGCGAGCACATCAACCAGCGCTGGCTGTCCCTGTTCTGAGAGAGCCGGCGGCGGCGCCGGGCCGGCCGCCAGTCCCCCGGGGATGTTCCAGGCGCCTGGGCTCTGGCAGACTCCGTCGTCAGATCGGTTGCCGGGACGCGTGATGTGCCGTCCACCGATTCGTCGCAGTGTGGACGCTCCAGCGCTCCGGGATTTGACATGACCTACGTGGTGGCCCTCACGGGCGGCATCGGCTCGGGCAAGTCTGCAGCGGCCGAGCTGTTCGGCCGGTTCGGCGCCGGCGTCGTGGACACCGACGTGATCGCCCACGCCCTGACCGCGCCCGGCGGTGCCGCCATGCCGGAGATACGCCGCCGCTTCGGTGACGAGGTGGTGGCTGCCGACGGACGTCTGGACAGGGCCCGCATGCGGGCGCTGGCGTTTGCCAGGCCGGAGGCGCGACGCCTGCTGGAGCAGATCCTCCACCCCATGATCCGGGACCGGGCCCGCGACGGGATCGCGGCCAGCACCGCGCCCTATGTCGTGCTGGTCGTCCCCCTGCTGGTGGAAACCGGCGCCTACCGGGAGGTCGTGGACCGCATCGCGGTGGTCGACTGCAGCCGCGAAGCGCAGGTGGAGCGCACCATGCGCCGCAGCCAGCTCACCCGTGAGGCCGTGCTCGCCATCCTCGACGCCCAGGCGACGCGGGATCAACGCCTTGCGATCGCGGACGACGTCATCGACAACGACGGCGAGCCGGCGGCCCTCGAACCCCAGGTGCACCGCCTGCATGAACGCTACCTCGCGGCGGCGCGCGCCAGGTTTTGAGGCCGCCGGGCAGAACACCCGGTCGAGATGACAGGGCAATAAGCGAAGAGCACCGCCACCTTCCATCGGTTGTTTACTTGGCGGGCGGAGTTGTCCGATACTTCGCCGTATTCCTCATCTGGGCGCGCCGTGATCAGCTACGAGTTCCCGCTCAACGAACGCGTCAGGACTCTGCTGCGTCTGGAAGACCTGTGCGGCAAGCTCGACTTCTTCATGGCGTCGGGCGAGCCCAGGTGTCACCACGCCGCCATCCTCACGCTGTTCGAAATCCTCGAAGTCGCCGGCCGGGCCGATCTCAAGTCGGAGCTCATCCAGGAACTCGAACGTCAGCGTCAGCATCTGGACGGCCTGCGCGGCAATCCTGCCATCTCGGCAGCCGCCCTGGACGCCGTCCTGGGCGAGATAGACCGCACCAGCGCACGCCTGCTCGCAGGCTCCGGGAAGACCGGCCAGGAATTGCGTGACAACGAATGGCTGATGGGTATCCGGCAGCGGTCCGGCATCCCCGGTGGCGTGTGCGAGTTCGACCTGCCCTCCTACCATTGGTGGCTGCACCTGCCCGCAGAGGTGCGCCGCGCTGACATCGCCCACTGGGGCGGGCCCTTCGTGCCCCTCAAGGAAGGCACCCGCATCGTGCTCAACCTGCTCCGCGAGAGCGGCAAGACGACCCGGGCCCAGGCGGTGCAGGGCACCTTCCAGCAGATGATGGGCGGCAAGGTGTCACAGATGCTTCGGGTGCGGCTGGATGAGGAACATGCCTGCGTCCCCGAGGTGAGCGCAAACAAATACGCCCTGAACGTCCGTTTCACCCACGCCCAGGGTGCTGAACGCGGCCGCACCTATGAAGCGGACGTCGATTTCGAACTGTCCTACTGCAATCTCTGAGGCACGGCAGCCATCGACTCCGCCCATTCTGGCGCCCGGCGGGCGCCGCGTCAGGTGAAGTGTCCCCGTTGCGGTGGCACGGCCCTGTACTCCCCCGACAACCCGTGGCGCCCCTTCTGCTCCGAGCGCTGCAAGCTGATCGACCTGGGACAATGGGCCAACGAAGGCTACCGCATCCCGGTCGAGGAGCAGGACCGCGGCCTGGACCTGCCGGAGAACTGAGGGCCAGGCGGCACCTGAAGGCGTACCCGGAACCCGTGGCGGTCCATCCGGCGTTTCATGTCCGCAGGCGAGCCAGCAAAGTGTGGCCTCAAACCCAGGCCGCCCTGATGGCGGCGACACCATGGGCACCGCAAAGCCGTGCCCGCTCCAGGTGCCCCGGACCGAGGCCTCCGATCGCGAGGACCGGCAACTCCAGCAGCGACACCCACTGCGCGAGGGCATCGAAGCCTGCTCCCTCCACCCCCGGATGGCTGGCTGTCGCCAGCACCGGACCGGCCAGCGCGTAGTCGCAACCCAGGCGCTGGGCCCGTTCGAGTTCCACCCTGTCGTGGCAGGAAGCGCCGACCCACTCGAGGGCGGGCCTGGCCCGTGCCGACCGCAGCGCACTGGCGGTCAGGTGCAGCCCATCCGCCCCGGTACGCCGCACCAGATCCGCGGAGCCGTTGATCATGACCAGCGCTCCTGCCCGGTGCGCGCGCTGCACCACCGCACGGGCGAAAGCCTCGAGCCGGTCCCCGGACATGCCGTGCTCGCGGACCTGCACCAGGCGCAGCCCGCAGTCCAGGGCGGTGTCGAGCCGCCCGAGGAACGCCGCCTCGCCCAGTTGCGAGGCCTGGGTGACACCCATGAATACGGGCAGGGACAAAGCCTTGAGGATCGGTCCGTTGGCGGGCAGGACCGGCGAGACCGTCAGCTGCGGCAGTCGCTGCCAGGCGAAAGCCTGGGACTCGCGCGACTGCGGCTCGCCGTCCCACCGCAACACCCGGAAGAAATGCAGCCTGACGCGACCATGTTCGTAGACGTGCGTGCGCGTGATCCAGGGCACGGCGTGGCGCACCGTGATGCCCAGTTCCTCGTGCAGTTCACGCGCCAGTGCCGCCATCGGCGCCTCCCCGGGCTCGCACTTGCCGCCCGGGAACTCCCACCAGCCCGCGTAGACCTTGCCCTGCGGACGCTGCGCCAGAAGGAAGGTGCCGTCGGGGCGCTCCACCACGGCCGCCGCCACCTCGATCCATGGCGCGGTGCCCGCATCCATCGACCTCAGCCCACCCCCGGACCGGCCTGCCCGGAGGCGAGCAGCAGCCTGCCGGCGTAGTCGCGCGCAAAATGCCACGCAACCCGCCCGCTGCGCGAGCCGCGCGACAAGGCCCACTGCAGAGCCTCGCGCCGAAGGTGTTCAGGATCGGGATTGTCCACCCCGAGCACACCGACCCAGTAGCGCGCGATGTCCAGATAGTGCTCCTGGTCGAACGGATAGAAGGACACCCACAGTCCGAAACGCTCGGACAGCGAGATCTTCTCCTCCACCGTCTCGCCTGGATGCACCTCCTCGCCGACATACTTCGTCTCGAGGTTCTCGTGCATGTACTCGGGCATGAGATGGCGGCGGTTCGACGTGGCGTACACCAGCACGTTCTCGGTCTGGGCCGCGATGGTGCCGTCGAGGATGGCCTTGAGCGCCTTGTAGCCGGGCTCGTCGGCCTCGAAGGACAGATCGTCGCAGAACACGATGAAGCGCTGCGTCAGGCCGCCGACGAGGTCCACGATGTCGGGCAGGTCGACGAGGTCCTGCTTCTCAACCTCGATCAGGCGCAGACCCCGACCGGCGTGGCGATTGAGCACGGCCTTCACGAGAGACGACTTGCCGGTGCCGCGGGCCCCGGTCAGCAGCACGTTGTTCGCCGGGACGCCCGCCACGAACTGCCGGGTGTTGTCGTCGATCAGCCGGGCCTGGGCGTCGACGCCACGCAGGTCCTCGAGCGATATCCGGTGCGGCCGCGCCACCGGGACCAGGGACGCACTCTGGTTGCGGCGGCGCCAGCGGAAGGCGATGTGGGCCGCACAGTCGGGGACTGCCAACGTGGCTGGCAACAGGGGCTCCAGCCGGTCGAGGAGCGACTCGGCACGCCCGATCAGGCGCTCGACGGCGGTGCCGGACGGCACTTCAGGTACGGTATTCGGCATTGATCTTGACGTAATCGTAGGAGTAGTCGCAGGTCCAGACGGTGGTCGCAGCGTCCCCGCGGCCCAGGTCCACCCTGACGGTTATCTCGGCTGGCGCCATCACACGGGCCCCATCCTCCTCGCGGTAGGCAGCAGAGCGCCCGCCGCGCTCGATCACCAGGACGTCGCCCAGCCAGAGACCGACCCGCGAGGTGTCCAGACCCTCGATTCCGGCGTTGCCGATGGCCATCAGCAGCCGGCCGAGGTTGGGATCGGAGGCGAAGAAGGCGGTCTTCACCAGCGGGGAATTGGCGATGGAGCGCGCCACGCGCAGGGCTTCGTCGTCGCCGGCGGCACCGCCGACTTCGACGGTGATGAACTTGGTTGCGCCCTCGCCATCACGGGCGATGGCCTGGGCGAGGGGCTGGGCCACCTCGAGGATGGCCGCTCTGAGCGCCTCGTAGGCCGCACCGGCGGTGGTCTCGATGGCCGGAGCCTCCGCTCTGCCGGTGGCGACAAGAACGAAGGAGTCGTTGGTGGATGTGTCGCCGTCGACCGTCACGCGGTTGAAGGATCGATCCGCCACCTCCCGTACCAGGGTGTCCAGCACCGGTCGCGCGACCCGCGCGTCAGTCGCGATGAAGGCCAGCATGGTGGCCATGTCGGGCTGCAGCATCCCCACTCCCTTGGCGATCCCCGTGACGGTGACCGTTCGGCCATCGATCAGGGTCCGCACGGAACGGCCCTTGGGGACGGTGTCCGTGGTCATGATGGCCGAGGCCGCCTCCGCCCAGTGGCCAGGGTCCAGCGAGGCGACGCAGGCGGGCATGGCCGCCTCGATCCGATCCACCGGCAGGTGTTCCAGGATCACGCCGGTGCTGAAAGGCAGCACCTCGGCGGGCGCCGCCCCCAGGGCACTGGCCACCAGGTCGCAGGTGGCGAGCGCTGCCCGCATACCCTGCTCACCGGTACCGCAATTGGCGTTGCCGGCATTGACCAGCAGAGCCCGGAACGATGCCCCCGCCGCCAGATGCCGGCGGCACACCTGCACCGGCGCGGCGGCGAAGCTGTTGACGGTGAACACACCCGCCACCACCGAGCCCGGGGCGAGGCGCATGAGCATCAGGTCGCGGCGGCCGGCCTTGCGGATGCCAGCCTGAGCAAAGCCCAGCTCGACGCCGGCGACGGGATGCAGGGACCCGGGGGCGGGCGCTGGGAGGTTCACGGCCATGGGGTTTCTCCGTGTGGACCGCCCGGCCCCGCGGCAGGACCGGGCGTCAGGGGGGACGCCGCGCAGGCTTCAGTCGAGCCGGCCGTGGCAGTGCTTGTACTTCTTTCCCGATCCGCAGGGGCAGGGATCGTTGCGTCCGACCTTTGGCTCGGCACGCACCGGCTCGGGCCGCGCATCCATCGCCTCCCCGGCGTCAGCCTCGGCCAGCGCCTCGTCCGGGTCGGCGTGCTGGTAGCTGACGTTGGTCAGGTGCACCGGCTCCTCGGCCTGCGCCATCTCGGCCTCGGTGCGGATCTGCACCATCGTGAGCACCCGGGTGACCTCGTTGCGCACGGTCTGCAGCAACATGGAGAACAGCTCGAACGCCTCGCGCTTGTACTCCTGCTTCGGGTTCTTCTGGGCGTAACCGCGCAGGTGGATGCCCTGGCGCAGGTGGTCGAGGGCCGCGAGGTGCTCACGCCAGTGCGTGTCCAGGCTCTGCAGCATCACGCCCCGCTCGTACTGGTGCCACGCCTCCGGGTCGATGGGGGCGGTCTTGGCGGCGTAGCTCTCGGCCATGGCCGCGAGGATGCGCTCGCGGATTCCTTCGCCGTCCAGCTTGTCGTCGGCCTTGATCCAGTCCTGGATCGGCAGACGCAGTCCGAATTCAGCCTCCAGCGCCCCCTCGAGACCGGGGACGTCCCACTGGTCCTCGACGCTCTCGGGCGGAATGTGCGAGCCCACCATGTCGCCGACGGCACCCTCGCGCAGGGCGCGGATGGTGTCGCTGATGTCGGTGCTCTCGAGAAGCTCGTTGCGCTGCTGGTAGATGACCTTGCGCTGGTCGTTGGAGACGTCGTCGTACTCGAGCAGCTGCTTTCGGATGTCGAAGTTGCGCGCCTCGACCTTGCGCTGGGCGTTTTCGATGGCCCGTGTGACCAGGGGCGACTCGATGGCCTCGCCCTCAGGCATCTTCAGCTTCTCCATCACCCACTTGACGCGGTCGGCGGCGAAGATGCGCAGCAACTGGTCCTCGAGGGACAGGAAGAATCGGCTGGAGCCGGGATCGCCCTGGCGACCGGCGCGACCGCGCAACTGGTTGTCGACCCGCCGCGACTCGTGACGCTCGGTACCGATGATGTGCAGGCCGCCGGCCTTCAGAACCTCGTCGTGCACCGCCTGCCAGCGGCCACGGATGTCCGCCACACGGGCCTGTTTTTCTTCGTCCGAAAGGTCGCCCTGCGCCATCACCTGGGCGATGTCGGGCTCGGGATTGCCGCCGAGCACGATGTCGGTGCCCCGGCCCGCCATGTTGGTGGCGATCGTGATCATCTTCGGCCGACCGGCCTGAGCCACGATCTCGGCCTCGCGGGCGTGCTGCTTGGCGTTCAGCACCTGATGCGGGAGATTCTCCGCCGACAGGGCGTGCGACAGCTTTTCCGAATTCTCGATCGAGGTGGTGCCGACCAGCACCGGCTGTCCGCGCTCGTTGCAGGCGCGGATCTCCTTGATGACCGCAGCGAATTTCTCCCGCTCGGTCTGGTACACCTGATCCATGCGGTCCTGACGGATCATCGCGTGATGCGTCGGGATGATCACGGTCTCCAGACCGTAGATGTGCTGGAACTCGAAGGCCTCGGTGTCGGCCGTGCCGGTCATGCCGGCAAGCGTGCCGTACATGCGGAAGTAGTTCTGGAAGGTGATCGAGGCGAGCGTCTGGTTCTCGCGCTGGATCGCCACGCCCTCCTTGGCCTCGACCGCCTGATGCAGTCCGTCGGACCAGCGCCGGCCCGGCATGAGGCGGCCGGTGAACTCGTCGACGATCACGACCTCACCGTTCTGCACGACGTAGTGGGTGTCGCGCTGGAACAGCGCGTGCGCCCGCAGCGCAGCATAGACGTGGTGCATGAGCTGGATGTTCAGGGCATCGTAAAGACTTCCGCCCTCCGCCAGCAGCCCGGCCTCGGTGAGCAGTTGCTCCGCCTTCTCGTGCCCCGCCTCCGTCAGGAGGACCTGATGGGCCTTCTCGTCGACGCTGTAGTCGCCCGGCCCGTCCTCCTCCTTCTGCCGCTCGAGGTGGGGTACGAGCTCGTTGACGCGCACATACAACTCGCCGGTGCCTTCCGCCTGGCCAGAGATGATCAGCGGCGTGCGTGCCTCGTCGATGAGGATGGAATCGACCTCGTCGACGATG
>JBEICA010000411.1:0-2290 GCA_040373665.1 Burkholderiales bacterium
CACCGACCTGAGGATGATTGCAGCGCAGTGGCACGCGTTCGTATGCTCGGTTCAAAGCGGGGTGGAGCGCTGCGCAGTGCGGCCCGGGCTTGCCCGAGGGTGCGTTCCAGGAACAGCTGCATTCACGAAACGACAGGCGTGTGTGGCGAGCTCGTCCCCGCGAGCGTCCAAGGAAAGACGATCATGGCTGAATTCGAACTGGCCGGAATGCTCCTGAATGGCCCCGGCACCTGCTGGACCCGTGACCCCCTGACCATCGAAGCCGGTCACCGGCTGGTCAATGTCGGCTGGCTGTTCACCGATGGCGAGTTTGCGAACGAGGGGCAGTGGATCAATCGCGCCAACGGCGTCGTGCGTCATCAGGCGTACGCGTCCAATGCGGGCAGCCTGTTCAACGATGGCCAGTACCGCAGCGGTTTTTTCCGCAACGCTGGTCGGCTGGTGAATCGCGCCGCATTCGAGGTCAACGATTTCACCAACGCACCGGGCGGCGACGTGTTCAATGGCGGTACATTTGCTCACACCCGGCTGGTCAACGAGGCGGGGGCGCGGGTCGAGACCTGTGGCACCCTGGTCTGCCGTGGCGGCGTGGTCAATGCCGGCGAGTTCCTGGTGTCGGGGCGGGTCGACAACGAGGGCTCAGGCTGGGACGCCGCCCCGGGAGCCGGGGGAGCCATCGCGAATTCCGATGGCGGGCGCTTCACGGTCACGGCGGATGGTTCGGTGAACGGTCCCGGGACCTACGTCCAGACCGGAGCGCAGAGCATCACGCGTGTCGACGGCATGCTGGCCGCCGGTTCGATCGACATCACCGGCGGGCAGCTGGCCGGCGCGGGCATGTTGACCGGCGTGGTCGGCCTGTCGGGAGTGCTGGTGTGCCCGGGGGATCCGCGCGGCACCCTGACCATCGACGGTGACGTCGTCGCTGAGGACACCTGCTTCGAGATCGCGCTGACCGCGCCGGGTCTCTGCGATCGGGTGGCCGTCACGGGCAACGCCCGTTTCGGCGCCGGCGTCCGGGTCGATTTCCTGATCGCAGCCCCCGAGGGTCCGGTCCCGGACAGTCACACTTTCGCGAATACACGCTTCGACTGGCTCGACGTCGCCGGCAGGGCGGAGGGGCTGGGCGGCATCGCCTGGCGGCTGGTCCTCGTCGGCCAGGGCGGATGCACCATCCTTGCCCGCAGCGATGCCGGCCCGTGTCGATGGGGTGATCTCGACATCCGCTTCGACGGTACGCAGATCTCCTTCGGTCGGCCCGCCCGGATCATGCAGGGCAGCCTGGCGTCGATGGTGGCGCGGGGCGCGGCTTCACTGACCGGGTTTCGCACGCCGGGTGGACCGTGGACCCGTCTGCGGGATTGATACAAACTCATTGCCTGGATCAGCGAGCCGCAGGGTATCGGCCGCGCGGTTCAGACAGGGGGATGACCATGGACGCGGATGAGGTGCACTCCAAAGGGGTGGCCGGCGCGACGGACGGTGTTGCCGCAACGGGGCGACGCGTCGTCGTGGCCGACGACCACGATCTGGTGCGCATGGGGCTGGGCCTGCTGCTGCGCGCGGTCGACCCGCATATCGTCGTCGACGAGGCGGCCGACGGCGGGCGTCTGACGGCGCTCCTCGATGACGGCACGCCGCGCTTCATGCTCCTGGTGGATCTCGACATGCCCGGCTTCGAGGGTGAGGCGGGCGTCGTGCGCATCCTCGCCGCCTTCCCGGATCTTCCTGTCGTGGTCATCTCGGGCGCCGGTGACCCGGGCATCATGCGCAGGCTGCTCGAAGCGGGGGTGCGGGGCTTCCTCCCCAAGTCCACCGAAGGCCCACTGATGCGCAAGGCCATCGAGCTCGTGATGGCGGGCGGCCGCTTCGTGCCGCCGGATGCGCTTGTGGCGGAGGTGGTCAGGCCCGACCCCTCCGCCCCGGCCAACCGGGGCGCCTCGGGCGTGAGCCCCAGGCAGCAGGACGTCCTCGAACTGCTTATGCAGGGCCTGCCCAACAAGCTGATCGCCGCCCGTCTCGACATTGCCGAGGCGACCGTGAAGATGCATGTCACGGCACTGCTGCGCGCCCACGGCGCCCAGTCCCGTGCCGAACTCATCGCGGGGCGTGGCCGCGCACGCGGTCAATCCGACTGAGCGTCCCCCATCACGCCGGGGGCGGCACCCGTTCCGAGAGCAACAGTCGTGTGACGGCCTGACGCAGGCGCAGCGGGTCGACCGGCTTGTGCATGACCTCGAGGCCGGAGGCACCGATGGCCTGGAGATCCTCGGGTGAGGTGTCGCCGGTG
>JBEICA010000315.1:0-4000 GCA_040373665.1 Burkholderiales bacterium
AGCTATGGCTGCGGTTTGCGCCTAGATCCAGGTCGTTTCGGCGTGCCTTTCGGGCACGGCGGAATGACTCTCAGCCTCTGAGTCGAGCGCCGGCAAGAGGTGTGGATCGACCTGCTTTTCGATAAGACAGGCGATTCGTTCAAGACCGCAGGCTGCGTGCGCGGGAACATCGGCCACCGAATGCCACCACGGAGCCTGTCGCGATGAAAACCTCGCTTGCCACCGCCTTCCGCCATGAGATGAAGGCCGCCCGCGCCGCCTGGCGCGCGGGGGACCCCGACGCCGCCTTCGGCTTCCTGGAGCGCGCCGACATCCTCGGCCAGCGCCACCTGTGGCCGCACGTGCTGACCCACCTGTGGATGCTGCGCGTGGGCTGGCGGCGCAGGGACGGGCGCGAGATCGTCGGGCAGATCGTGCGCTTGCTCGCCACGCTGCCCGGCGCACTGATCGGCTGGGTGCCGGCCGGCAACACCGGCGGAGCCAACGTGTCTGCGCTGCGCCCGATGCCGATGCCGGCAGAGTTCGCGCACCACTTCGCCGGCCACAGCATGGGGCGCAGCGTGGTCAGGCGCCTGGCGGCGCTCGTGAGCATCGGCGTGCTGGCGCTGGCAGGCATCGTCGGCGCGATGGAATGGCGCCGGGCCGCGTTCGATCGGGAGTTGAATTCCGGCGCCGCCGAGCGCGCCGCGCCGCGCGTGGCGGACCTCGGCAGCACGCGCCGCCTGGAGATCGTCCCGCTGGTGAACTGGCATGCCGCGTCTCCCGACCTGAAGACCGAGCCCGGCGTGGCTTACCTGGTGCGCACCGACCACGCGACCGTCCTGTTCGACCTGGGCTACAACGCCCGCGGTGACGCCACCCCGCCGCTGCTGCACAACATGGCGCGCCTGGGCGTGTCGATGTCCGAGGTGGACGCGGTGTTCATCAGCCACCGCCACCGCGATCACGTCGGCGGCGCCGCGGCCGAGCGCACAGGGGCCATCACGTTCGGAGACAAGCGCCCCGATCTGGCCGGCAAGTCGCTGCTGAGTCCGGCAGCCGTGAGTTATCCGGGTGCCCGAACGGTGGTGATCGACAGCCCGCGCAAGCTCTTCGAGGGTGTGGCCACGACCGGACCGATTGCTCGCAGCCTTTTCGTGGGGCCGATCGACGAACAGGCGCTGGTGATCAACGTGGCAGGGCGCGGGCTGGTGGTGATCGTCGGTTGCGGTCACCAGACGGTGCCCCGCTTGCTCGAGCGCCTGGCCAGCGCGTTTTCCGAGCCGCTGTACGGTGTGGTGGGTGATTTCCACTACCCCGTGCCCGAAGGGCGCATGCGGATCGCCGGTCTCGATGCGCAGCGCCTGTTCGCCTCAGGGGATGGGCCCCTCAAGCCGATCACGATGGCCGAGGCGCAGGCCGAACTGATGCTGCTGGATGGCCTGGGCCTGATCGCGCTCGGCGGCCACGACACGAGCGACGAAGTGATCGCGTGGGCAGCGGCGCGCTTCGGTGAACGCTTGCGAGACGTCAGGGTGGGGCAGGCGATCGTCATCCAGGGGGACTGAGCGCGATGGCGCGGGGTGGCGCGCTCCAATCGCGTTCGAAAGCACGCGTGGCGACCAGGGCCGATGGCGGGGTCAATTGTCGACGGGTGCCGATGGGGTATCGACCGTGATCCGGGTGGAAGAGTCGGCTACCGTCCCCATGCCGCTGTTGCGTGTCATGGCGAGGCTGTTCTTCGATCCCGAGAAGTTTGCCGCCGAATATCTTGTGCGACTGCGTGATGAAGTCCGTCGACGGGCGGCCGCCGCACCTCAAGGCTCCTGGGATCGCTGCCGCCTTGCATGCCGATCGTCACCCGTCGGGCGCGCGCGCCCGAACAGCCCTGCCGCGACCAGCCCGCCCCACGCGGCCCAGATGAGATCCTGGATGTCGGAAGTGCCCCAGGGCAGCCACCGCTGCAGCATCTCGTAGGCGGCGATGCCGACGGCGGGCGCGACCATCCTCAGGCTGCGGTCGGCAAGAGCGGGCGGGCTTTCGGCGCGGTCGGTCAGCAACATCAGCGCCGAGCAGCCGACCACGGCAGTCAGGTTGCTGAACGAGTCCGCCAGGCCGAAGTCGACCACTCCCGAACGCCAGGCCCAGGGGCGGTAGAGCAGATCATGCGCCAGGTGCAGGCATGTGACGCCTGCCCCCACGATCATCGCGACGCGCCGGGACGGTGCGCGCATCGCCCGTTCTCGGATCTTCAGGTCTTGCGATGCAGCCGCCAGGAGGGCGGCTGCGGGCGGCTGCCCTTGCGCCAGTGCCACAGCTTGATTGCCGTCAGCAGCACCGGGATGAACAACGCCATGAACCATCCTTCGTCGAGCGCCGCTGCGCAGAGCAGGCCGAGGGCCGCGATCCCCGCGCCGCGGGCGACGATCCACCCCGCGCCCCCGCGGGTGTGCCATGCCTTGCGGTCACAGGCAGTGCCCGGCGTCATGCCTTCGACGCGGCCGGAGGACGAGAGGTCTTTGGTGACGGGCTTCTCCATGAGACAGGCGATTCGTTCAAGACCGCAGGCTGCGTGCGCGTGAACATCGGGTACCCGATTTCACCACGGGGCCTGTCGCGACGAAACCCTCGCTTGCCACCGCCTTCCGCGATGAGATGCAGGCCGCCCGCGCCGCCTGGCGCGCGGGGGACCCCGACGCCGATTTCGGCCTCCTGGCGCTGGCCGGTATCGTCGGCGCGATGGAGTAGCGCCGTGGAGTACCGCCGGCCCCGTTCGATCGGGAGTTGAAGTCCAGGTGATCCGAGGTCATCATGACAAGTTGTCTACTTCGGGCCGGTCCAGTAATGAGCTTCGAGGCATGAAGACGCTCACCGTTGCCGAATTGAAGGCCCAGTTCTCCGAAGTGCTCACCCGCATGGCCGCCGACGGTGAACCTGTGGCCATCAGCTTCGGGCGTCGCAGGCAGAAGTTGGCGGCCCTCGTGCCCTACCAGATGCTGCAACAGCCTCGGCCGCGCGTCTTGGGCCCGCTGCAAGGCCGCGCCAGCTTCACGCCGCGCGGGGACTTCGCCCTGAGCGACGAAGAGTTCCTGAGCGCATGAAGCTGCTGCTGGACACGCACGCCTTTCTGTGGGCGGCGTTCAGGTTGCACGCCTGACGAGTTGCCCGCGGTGGCGCTGGAGATGCAGTTCGAGTTTCTGCAGGCCGAGGCCAGCGACATGGTCTCGTTCCACGTCCTGCCCAAGACGGTGCACAAGGACCCCTTCGATCGCATGATCATCTGGCAGGCCATCCGTCGGGGCCGAACGCTGGTCTCCATGGACGGGCAGTTCGCGAGCTACCAGGACCACGGCCTGAAGGTGCTGTGGTGATCCTTCGGCATGAGATCGCGTCCGCGGTTCGCACCCAGCGGGCGATTCCAGGAGGCGGCCGGACGGTCCAGGATCGGCGAGCCGCCGGCCCCAGGGGGTCGGTTGCCTTCGCCGCTTCAGCGAAGACCTTCAGCACGGGCAGCGCATCGGCAGCCGGGTGATCGAGAACCCTTTCCGGTAGGGGGGGCAGCGCACAGGTGCTCCACACGCAAGGACGCAAGGGTGATGTCCTGCGGGCTGCCGAAGGTGGTGAACATGCTGAAGAAGGCCAGTTCCCCCACGGGGGTGTCGAAGCGCGTGGTCAGCATGGGGGACTCGGGACCGGCCCGCCCAAGCCCTGCGAATGCGCGAGGGTGTCGAGCAGGTTGATGGCGAGTGCGTCGGGTGTCTCCTCGACGTCGGGCATCCGCCGCCTCCACAGCCGCTGCGTCCCTAGGCGACCTGCAAGGTCATTGTCATGTCGACGCGGCGCTTCGACACTCGGGCCTGCCGTCGTGCTGGACGGCGCCGCGCACGCATGAGCCATGACGAATCATCACTCTCCCCCGTGGTCCCGGGCGGCGTTCCTGCTCGGTGTCAGCTTGCTGTTCACGCACGAACTCGATGCCATGACGCATGCCGAATGGCGGGTCCTGCCCTTGACGAGTTGG
>JBEICA010000194.1:0-6674 GCA_040373665.1 Burkholderiales bacterium
GAGTTGCCGATCAGGCAACCAAAGGCGTACAGCATTGAAGCGCCGTCTGCCGCCGCGGGGATGATGATCCCCGCCCTCGCCAGACGCGCGGCGATGCGCGGCCATGACGCGGTGGCGTCCCCTACGAATTCCGCCTCCAATGACGCCAGGGAGAACAGCGCCCGCCGACCCGCCACGCCGACGCGGTCGAAACGCTCGACCTCCAGGAAGCGTCGCCCACCCACGTCCAGCCGCCGCGATGGCGCTGCCGGCACACCGTTGGCGAGCAGCACTCGGGCCGCGAGATGCTCCGCCTGCAGCAGATCGCGCCAGCGGTTCGTGACCGGATCGTCCCCCGGGCCGGTGAACTTCACGATCACATGGCGACCGTTGAAGGCGACGAATTTCGGCTGCTCGCCGCCTGCCGAGGATCCGGGCAAATCCCCGCGTTCCGCCGCCTCGGCAAGACCGGGGTAGCGGGAAACATCGACGGGCACGGGGGCCGGAGCGCTCAGGAAGCGCTCGCGCGCGAGGTCCCCGAGCAGCAGATTTCCGACCGCATCCTCGCCGTGGGCGAGCAGGGCGCGCAGCGCGTGGGTGTCGGACCACTCGTTGAGTCTGGACGGCAACCCGAGCGGTGCAGCGTGGCGCGCAGCCCACGCCCTCCCGAGGTAGCCCTGGGGTCGCATGTCGAGCAACCACCAGGGCAGGCCATGGCTGAGTTCCGCCCCGCCATCTTCGCGCCGTATCACGAAACCGTGCGGCCGGACCGGCATCAGCGTCCCGACCCGACCCAGGCGGCCATCCGCCGAGACACCATGAACCGCGATGTCGCCGAGACCCCGCTCCCGATCCCGCAGGGCGTAGTGAATGGCGCGGCCCGCCCCGACGCGCAGCACCTCTTCTCCGAGGGCGGCCAGGGCGCGCGACACCGTGGGCTGGCTGACCGCAAGCTTCCCTGCGATCTGCCGCGAAGACAGGGGGCCGCGGCCGAGCTGCAGCCTCAGGCGGTCGACATGGGAAGACATGGTGCGAGGGGTTCGTTCCGCCAGGGGGCTTGAATGGGATTGCGAATAAAATTCTGAATGGTAGTGAGCATAGCATCCGTGCTTCTCTGCCACTGATCCAGCGTGACGTCACCCGCGCGCAACGGCTCGCGCGTCGCCACCGTCAGACTCGCTGCGTCATCCCGGGACCGACACGCGCAGCGCCGTCGCGACCGGCACCAGGCTGGGCGGCACCCAGACGGTCTGGTGTCAAATTTTAAGAGAATGTTTTCGCATTTAATATTTGTCAAGCACTAGGGCAGCGTATCGCGTGAAGCGAACCAGCGACACAAATCCCGCGACTGGCCCTCGAGGCGATCGGTCCCCAGGGCTGCCCGCGCGCAGTACCACCTCTCCAGACAGCAGAGGCATGCGATGAGACGGTTCTTCCCCCTTGATTTTGTGTGTCCTTGCATCAGCGGGCTGCGCGCAGTTCGGCGCTACCCCGGCCGGCCATGAAACGACTTGGCGTGGCGCTGCGACTTCACCGAGCCCGCTCAAGCCGTCTGGCGTTCGGGGATCGCGCGTGTCGGGGTACGCGGGCGCGGCGGGTGGCATCGCAACGGGCGGGCTTTCCCTGGACGACGGCGCCATCCGCCTGGCCTCCAGCAGCCAGAACCCCGATGGGTTCGCCACCGTCTTCGCCGGTGCTGAAGTGCGCGAGGCCGCCCTCGCTCTCGCAGTCGAGGGTGAGTTCACCCCGACCCGTGTCGACACTCTCGAAGCCTCCGTCGGCAACAATCTGCGTGGATCGATGCGCGTCACACATGCATGGTTCGTGTCTTTGCTGCCGGGCATCCACGTCACCGACACAACGCGACTTTACGGTCGGCTCGGCGTCGGCCAGGTCAATGCCGAGGGAAACGCAGTCGTCAATGGGACGACCTACACCCTTTCCGACACCTTGACGGCAGCAAAGCTCGGGGCAGGAATCACGCACGACCTGGGGTCCAACGTCTTCGTGCGGGCGGAGTACGCCTACCATCGGACCGAGCGCACAGACGCGCTG
Organism: Burkholderiales bacterium; assembly: GCA_040373665.1. Lineage (GTDB taxonomy): Bacteria > Pseudomonadota > Gammaproteobacteria > Burkholderiales. Next base: position 2,035 of record JBEICA010000194.1, read on the forward strand.
CGTATCCAGTACGCGACCTTCGGGCTGGGCGTGGGCATGCTGTTCTGACGTTCCAACCCATTTCACCAGGTCGGTCCCAAAAATGAGCTGCGCACCGATGCCCATTGGGTCTGAACAAATGGGCCATCGGTGGATTTTGTTGCGCCAGCCGCCAGTGCCCCTTGCCGGCGCCACTCGAAGGGATGGCCGCCGTCCCGCGGGTGCGCAAGCCGGTGCGGGGACGGTCGGCAGGCGCCCCATTCCACAGCGCCACCACGGCGGCTACTGCCCCTCTCCGCACCGGCTTGCGCAACCGTGTTCGGGGCGCGGAGCTCTGCGGGCGGCTGGCTTTGTCGGCCCGAACCTCGTGTGCGTGAAGCACAAGGCCGCCCGGACCTTCCCTCTGGCTATTGGCTTGGCGCGGAATGCGCGGCCTGCCCCGCAAAGCGCCTCGCCATCATCCCGTGAGCTGATGAAACATCCGGTCTAGACCGAGGCAGGACCCACTCCTCGCCCGAGTTTGCCCGGGCAAAGAATCCGAGCGGATCGGCTACTGGTGCTTGCAGCCCCTGGACCGAGGGCATGAAAGCCATAGTGTGAATTGCGGAGGAGGTAGCACCTGACCCTAATGGTGACGCCAAGTCCTGCACGGCCTGCCCGGAACAGCTTGGCAGGTCTTCCCGGGGGACTGCCCCCACCCAGAGCCGATATCCCACTGGCGAAGCGCCGTCGAGATTACACTCCCGCGGTAGTCTGCATTCGCGACATCCCCATGGTCATCACCCTCCCCTACCGCAGCGTTCACGAGGCGTTCGCGGCCAGCGCCGCGCAGTACGGCGCCCGGCCCTTTCTGCGTGTGCTTCCCGGCACCGCAGCCGCCTACGGTATCCCGGCTGGCGACATCGACTACGCCACCGCGGCGGCGGGCGTGGACTGGCTGCGGGCGCTTTACGGTTCGGGCGGCTACGAACACGGACACCGGGTCGGCCTGCTGCTGGAGAACAGGCCGTCGTTCTTCCTGCACTGGCTGGCGCTCAATGCGCTGGGCGTGTCGGTGGTGCCCATCCATCCCGACCTGCGGGCCGCCGAACTCGAATACCTGATTGCCCACAGCGGCATCTGCCTGGCGGTGACGCTGCCCGGGTACGAGGCGCGCCTGCGGGCGGCCGCGCTGGCCGCCGGACGAGTGCTGGCGACGCTCCCCGCCGACAGCCCCGGCCCGATGCCACGCGCCCCGCTGCCCGCCCCCCTGCCGGGCACGCCCGGCGAGAACACCGAGTGCGCACTGCTCTACACCTCCGGCACCACCGGCCGGCCCAAGGGCTGCGTTCTGCACAACGGCTACTTCCTGCAGGCCGGACGCTGGTACGCCGGACTCGGCGGCCTGTGCGCCATCCACCCGGGGCAGGACGTGCTCGTCACGCCGCTGCCCATGAATCACATGAACGCCATGGCCTTCTCCACCATGGTCATGCTGCTCACTGGCGGCTGCGTGGTCCCGCTGGACCGCTTCCACCCCCGCACCTGGTGGCAGGACGTGTGCGACGCAGGTGCCACCATCATCCATTACCTCGGCGTGATGCCGCCCATGCTCATGGGCGCACCCGAGAGCCCCGATGACCGGCGTCACGCCGTGCGCTTCGGCTTCGGCGCCGGCGTCGACCGCACCCTGCACGCCCCCTTCGAGGCGCGCTTCGGCTTCCCTCTGGTCGAGGCCTGGGCCATGACCGAGACCGGCGCCGGCGCGGTGATCATCGCCCACGAGGAGCCCCGCCACGTCGGCACCGCCTGCTTCGGCCGGCCATCGCCCGCGGTGGAAGTGTGCCTGGTCGACGATGCCGGACAGCCCGTTCCCGCGGGCACGCCGGGTGAACTGCTGGTACGGGCCGCCGGGCCCGATCCGCGCTGCGGCTTCTTCCGCGAATACCTTGGCGACCCGGAGGCCACTGCCGAGGCCTGGGCCGGCGGCTGGTTCCACACCGGGGACGTGGTGCGCAGCGACGCGCACGGATATCTGCAGTTCGTCGACCGGAAAAAGAACGTCATCCGCCGCAGCGGCGAGAACATCGCCGCCGTCGAGGTCGAGGCCGTGCTGCGCCTGCACCCCGGCATCGCGCAGGTCGCGGTCGCCGCCACGCCCGACCCGGTGCGCGGCGACGAGGTGCTGGCCTGCGTGGTGCCCGCGGCGCTGGTCGCGGCGGAATGCCGCGAGGCGGTGGCCGCCGACATCGTCGCCTTCTGCCTCGAACGGCTCGCCTATTACAAGGCGCCGGGCTACGTGGCCTTCGTCGACGAGCTGCCGCTCACACCCTCGCAGAAGATCCAGCGCGGCGAGCTCAAGCGGCTGGCGGCGACGCTGCCGGGGCAACCGCACGTGGTGGACACGCGGATGCTGAAGCGGAGACAGGGGTGAGGCGCGCGGGGCGCAGCACCGCCCGCGACACGGAAAACTGCTAGATTCCCCGGGCCGGCACGAGTAAGTGCGGCCGCGCCGGAGCATCCGGGAACCCGCGATGCGCTGCCCCTGCGACACAGGACGTCCGACCCGCTCTCCGACCACCCTGAACCGGACACCCCGCTAACCCCATGCCCCGCGCCTCCTACGACGGCATCGTCGTCACCTGCCCGGTGACGGTCCCCTACGTGCGCCACTCCACCCGCAGCGCCCACTGGTTCGTGGCGCGGGCGCTGGACGGTCTGCTGCGTGCCTCGGGGGTGGACAAGGCGGCGGTCGACGGGCTCACGGTCTCCAGCTTCTCGCTGGTGCCCGACACCGCCGTGGCGCTCACCCAGCACCTGGGCGTGTCGCCGCGGTGGCTGGACCACATCCCCATGGGGGGTGCCTCGGGCGTGGTGGCGCTGCGACGCGCGGCGCGGGCGGTGCAGGCGGGTGACGCCGAGGTCGTGGCCTGCATCGGCGCCGACACCAATCACGTCGACTCCTTCCGCCGCATGCTCGGCAGCTTCAGCCAGTTCGCCCAGGACGCCACCTACCCCTACGGCTCCGGCGGACCGAACGCGATGTTCGCCTTCATCACCGCCCACTACATGCGCACCTTCGGCGCCACGCGCGAGGACTTCGGCCGGCTGTGCGTGGCGCAGCGAACCAACGCCCTGCGCTTCGAGCACGCATTGCTGCGCAAGCCGCTGTCGCTGGACGACTACCTCGGTGCGCGTCCGATCGCCGAGCCGCTGCACCTGTTCGACTGCGTCATGCCCTGCGCGGGCGCCGACGCGTTCATGGTGATGCGCGAGAAGCGCGCCCGCGACCTCGTCCTCCCGTTCGCCCGCGTGCTCGGGGCGATCGAACGGCACAACGCGTTCTCCGACGACCCGGTGATGTTCCGCGGCGGCTGGGCGCTGGACCGCGACGACCTCTACGCGCAGGCCGGCGTCGGCCCCGCGCGCATGGACGTCGTGCAGACCTACGACGACTACCCGGTGGTGGTGGTGATCCAGCTCGAGGACCTGGGTTTCTGCGACAAGGGCGAGGGCCCGGCCTTCGTGCGCGCGCATTCCTTCACCTGGGACGGCGACCTGCCGGGCAACACCTCCGGCGGGCAGCTCTCCGTCGGGCAGGCCGGCGCCGCCGGCGGCTTCCTCGGCATGGTGGAGGCAGTGCGCCAGCTAACCGGTGAGGCCGGGGCGCGCCAGGTGGCCGACTGCCGCATCGGCCTGGTGAGCGGCTACGGCATGGTCACCTACGACCGCTGCCTGTGCACCGGCGCGGTGATCCTGTCCGCGGAGGCCGGCCCGTGAGCCCGCCGCTGACCCGGCCGCCGAAGCGCAACCCGGTGCTGCGGGCGCGGCAGCCAACGCTGCCACCCGCCAGCCGCAGCCGCGTCGGCCTCGGGCTCACCGCCGCCGCCGCGCTCGGCCGCTTCGACCTGCAGGTCTGCGACGACTGCGGTGCGGTCCAGTACCCGCCGCGCGAAGCCTGCCACCGCTGCCTCTCGCCACGCCTGCCCTGGCGGCCACAGACGGGGGCGGGCGAACTGCTGGCCGAGACCACCCTGCACCACAGCAACGACCTTTTCTTCCGCGAGCGCCTGCCCTGGCGCCTGGGTCTGGTGCGGCTCGACACCGGCCCGACGCTGATGGTGCACCTGCACGGCGACATCGCCGCCGCGCCGGCCCGGGTGCGCGTGGGCGCGCGGCTGGACCGCGCCGGCCAGGCCGTGCTCATCGCCTTTCCTCCGACGGAGACCCCCGACATGGCCGACGACCGCCAGTTGCGCGAGATGACCTGCGACCCGCGCTTCCGCAAGGTGCTGATCACCGACGGCAAGTCTGCCGTGGGTCAGGCCATGGCCACCGCCCTCGCGCAGGCCGGCGCGGACCTGGTCTGGATCGGTCATGCCGAGCCCTGGAAGAAGATCCCCGGCTTCGAGCGGGTCGCCGCCCTGCCGCAGGTCACGCCCATCGCCCTGGACCTCACCAACGAACGCTCGGTGGCCACGGCGGCCGGCGAGATCGGCGGCAAGGTCGACATCCTGATCAACACCGCCGAACTGCACCGCGGTTTCGGCATCTCCGGCCGCCGCGGCACCGAGACCGCGCGCGCCGAGATGGAGGTCAACTACTTCGGCCTGCTGCGCCTGGCCCAGGCCTTCGGCCCGGCGCTGCGCGCCCGCGCCGCAGACGGCCAGGCCAGCGCCTGC
>JBEICA010000285.1:0-4662 GCA_040373665.1 Burkholderiales bacterium
GCGGGCGCCTTGCGGTCATCCCGCGCCCCCGCTTCGCGCCAATAGGCTCGGCTATTGGCGTGGCGCGGGATGCGCGGCCTGCCTCGCAACGCACCTCGCCATCATCCCGTGGCCTGATGAAATCTCCGAGCTAGCGAACCGCCGCACAGACACCGAAGCCGCGCCATCCCCGGTCTTCCGGATCACCTTTCTGCAACCACCCGATATCCATGGCTCGGCCGATATCGGGTCACGCCAGTACTCCAATGGCGAAAGGACGCAGCGCGCGGTGTCGGCAGGTCCACGCCTTACCGGCCCCACCCTGCACGGACCATGAACACGGGGCGCCGAGACAACATGTTGACAGCGTCCACAATCGCGCGCATCCTCGCTGACATGCGGTGGCCGGAGTGCCTTCGCGTGAGCCTGCTCCCTGGGTTCTTTCGGTCGACCCTCGACGCCCGGGCTCCGCGCGCCCTCGCCGCCTGGGCCTGCGACCGTCCACTCCTTCCCTCGTCCCGATGCCGCGAGCGATGCCCCGATGACGACGATCCAGACCACATGGCGGGTGCTGTTCGCCCTGCTCCTCGCAGGCATGGTGGCAGCCTGCACCACCGCCATGATCGTCCGTCAGGCGGACCAGCCGGCGGCGCCGTTTCGTAACCCTTACGTCATCCCCGAGGACACCGGCGACCGGGTCACGGGCACGTATTTCTTCCGCCGGGCCTGGACGCAGATCACGCGGGACCTCGATGCCACCGACGTGCCGCCGACGGTCCCACTCGATATCGCAGCCCTGGCGGACCAGGAGTTCGCGGTCAGCTGGCTCGGGCACGCGTCGATGCTGGTCCGCGCACGCGGTCTCTGGATCCTTATCGATCCGGTGCTGTCCGAAACGGCCGGCCCCGTCCAGGGGTTCGGACCTGCGCGTCTCGCACCCCTGCCCATTGCGCCGGAGGCCCTGCCCCACATCGACGCGGTGCTCGTATCTCACGACCACTACGATCACCTTGACCACACCACGGTCCGGCGACTCGCGCGCCAGGCCGGCGGAGCACCGCGATTCTTCGTCGGCAAAGGGCTCGCCGCCTGGTTCGAGGCGCAGGTCGGCGTCCAGGCGGATGAGTTCGTGTGGTGGCAGGCACGCGCCATCGGCGATATCACCTTCACCTTCGTCCCCGCCCAGCACAACAGTGGCCGGAACCCCTGGCATCGGAACGACACGTTGTGGGGCGGATGGGTCATCGCCAATGACGGGTACCGCTTCTACTTTCCGGGGGATACGGCCTACGTGGCCGAACTGTTCCGCGATATCCGCCGTCGCATCGGCCCCGTCCATCTCGCGGCGCTGCCGATCGGCGCCTATCGTCCGCGGGCCCTGATGCGGCACGAGCACCTCGACCCCGACGACGCGGTGCAGGCCCACACCGACGTCGAGGCAGCCCGTTCGTTCGGCGTCCACTGGGGCACCTTCCAACTCGGCGATGACGAACCGTTCGACGCGGCGACCGATCTCGCGGCCGCCGTGCGGGACCGCGGCGCCAGGGGGTTCGGTCTCGTGCCCATCGGGTCGACCATCGGCGTGCGCGGTGCCGCCGCGGCAGGCGGGAACCTGCCGATGCCGCCTGAAGATCTGCAACCGGTCAAGGCCGGTCCGGCACTGGCGCAGGGCCGCCGCCTCTGACCAGCAGTGTCCATCAACGTGGTCGGCGGGCGGAGTGGACTCCCGATCTGGCTTGGGCGCCTGCCCGCGATGGGTGAGGACCACTCGATTCAGCGGGGACCCACGTCGGATCCGGCCGGTCCAGCAGCCCGGATGGACCTCGCATGCGGCGCGGTAAACCTCACGCGACGCGCCAGGATTACCCTGGCTGCGTCGGTGTCGATCTCGCGCTGCGTTGCCATGCGGGCAACCGCTTTCGCACAAGGCAAGGGTGATCGGCTTGCGCAACCGCGGGACGTCGGCTGGCCCTTGGGGGTTGGCTCCGGCATCACGCTGGTGTCGCGGCATGAGCCTGCACCGCAACTTCGCTGTGCCGAAAACGGGCGCTGGTGGCGTCGGTCGGCTCGTCGAGATGTCCGATCTCGACTTCGCCTCCCGCCTTGCCATCGGACGTTTCCGAACGCAACGCGATCCGCACGCCATGATCAGAGCTTCCCCGGACAACCAAAGCTCACGCCCCGGGGGAAGAGACTTGGGCAGAGCGCGCCTGAAGCGGCATCGATTCCGGCGCTGCACGGTCTGGCACCAGGAGCCCGCCGTGCCCTACCATCTCGGCAGAGTCTTTCGTCAAGAGGCTGATGGCCATGACCACCGTGAATTCCACCGCGCTCGATCGCGCCATCGAGGACCTTCCCCGTCGCTATCCCGGACCGGGGGGCGCCGTCGCGGTAATCAAGGACGGCGTGCCCATCATCCGTCATGGCTGGGGCTTCGCCAATCTCGAAACGCGTCAGCCCTACACGCCATCGACGCTCGCGCCCATCTGCTCGATCACCAAGCAGTTCACCTGCGCAACCATGCTCTCGGTGGCGCCGGATCCCTCGACGCTCGATCCGTTGACGGGTGCGCTGCTGCCGAGACTCGAAGGCGAAAAGCCCTCGACGCTGGATCTTGCCAACAACCAGTCGGGCCTGCGTGACTACTGGGCGCTCACCGTGCTGTGCGGCGCCAGCCCCGAGGGCGATTTCCGGCCGGCCGACGCCGTGACGGTGATCGGCCTCACCCGCAGCCTTCACTTCAGGCCAGGCACCGCTTACTCTTATTCCAACGGCAACTTCCGCATGCTCGCGCTCGCCATCGAACAGAAGACGGGCCGCGACTTCGGCGAATTGCTGGCGGAGCGCCTGCTCGACCCGTCCGGCATGGAGACCGCCCGCTTCGTTGCGGAGACCAGCGTCATTCCGGGCGGAGCGGCAGGCTATGAAGGAACCTCCGCCACCGGTTGGCGGCCGGGCATCAACCGGCTGCACTGGTCGGGCGATGCCGGCATCTGCGCCTCGATTGACGATCTGGTGGCCTGGGAGCGGTTCATAGACCGCACGCGCGATGAGCCTGGGAGCCCCTACGCCCTGCTTTCGCGTCCCGCGCGCTTCCGCAACGGAGCGCCGGCGAATTATGGGCTGGGCCTCGTGCATCGCAGGCGCTGGGACCGTGCCATGACCGGCCATGGGGGCGCGATCCGCGGTTGGCGCCTGCAACGTCTCTGGGTGCCGTCCGAGCGCCTGTCGGTGGACATCGCGTTCAATCACGAGAGCGACAGCCACGGCGCCGCGATGCATGTTCTGGCTTCAGCATTGGGCGAAAGCGATACGCCCGCCCACTCCCAGGGAGCGGCGGCCGGCGCATTCGCCGGTTCCTGGTTCGATGGCGAGAACGGATTGCTGCTCGATGTCACGGTGAATGCGGATGGCACGCTCGGCGCCAGATATGACGGTGGAAGCGAGGTCCTGAGCGTGGGCCACGATGGTGTGGCTCACGGCCTCGACATGAGCCTCCACCTGGGGACGACAGGTCTCCGCATCCATCGCCCTGGAGACGCAATCGATGTGACGGCGACAATGGTCTCCGCGCCGGAACCGCAGGACGTCTCCGGACGCTACAGCTCGGAGGAACTCGGTTCCAGCCTCGAGGTGCTGAATGCTGGCGGAAGTTGGTTCGCCGGCTTCAGCGGCTTTCTCGGCTCAGGGCCTCTGATGCCGCTGATACCTGCAGGACGGGATGTCTGGCGCCTCGCCTGCCACCGATCCCTCGATGCTCCCGCTCCCGGCGACTGGACGCTTCGGATCGTCCGAGCTTCCGGGGGTGGAGTTGAGGGCGTCGTTGTCGGCTGCTGGCTGGCACGCAACGTCATCTTCAAGAAGTAGGGGGTCGGTGCAGAAGCGCCTTACCGAGCGGGAAGACAAGAAGTGCCCACGCAACACCGCCCCTCAGGGGCCGGAAGCCTCCCGCTGCGGTCCCCGCCATGCAAAAGAAAAAGGGGCACTGGGCCCCCTCGACTTCGCATGATCCCGGTCCCCGGGACCTCGCCGACCCGAGCGACTCAAACCGCCATCGCCACCGCAGCCATGCCGCAAGTGCGCTCCAGGACGCGCGCCTGGCTGGAGCCTGGAATGGGCTGAAGCATGGCAACCGGCCCTGGAGCCTCCCAGCGGGACACCACCCTGCCCTCGCCGCGAGCCCCCTCGTGCAGCCGCCACGCGTCCACACCGACCCGACGCAGTGCGCAGTCCACCACCAGCGTGGACGTGCGGGAGCGGTGGCCTTGCACCTGCCCATCGAGATACAACACCCGACCGAAATCCTCCACCGCATCCACCCGCCTCACGCCGTTGGCAGATCGGTGACCCGCCCCCGGGTCGACATGGGCCGCTGCTCGCCGCCTCGCCGCAGTGACGGCGTGCGGATCCGCGGCCAGAACGACCCCCCCAACGAGCGCAAGCGCTGACAGCACAATGTTTAGGGCTCGTTTCGACATCGTTTCCATCTCGGATCTACCCGCTCAGACGCGCATTCATCAAACGCTGTTGTTCGGCATCCAGCGTAGCCGGGAGTCCGAAGGCGAGCAGGGTGTGCGCCTCGAATGGACCCCCCGCATTTCCGCTCAGCGTGCTAGTTGCGCGAAGTGACGGACGACCTGGCGCAGCGCGATGTCCGGCGAGCACACCGCGTTGAAGGTCACC
>JBEICA010000255.1:0-5221 GCA_040373665.1 Burkholderiales bacterium
CCGGCGGGCGAGGCTGCGGACTGCATGGCAGGCCGATGGCGGCGACACGCAACTGTCCTGGACAGATCTCCGGGCATTTGCATTTGTGCACACATATGTCCAGCCGGACAGACCCGACAGCACGGTCTTGACGGCGGCGGGGGACGACAGGGCGCAGGGCACAGGCCCCGCGCTCAGGGGGTCGGGCGATCCGGGTAACGCCCGGGAGGAGCGCACACGGCGTCACCCGGTTCAGGGGAATCGTCGTCGAGCAGAATGCGGTGGGCCGGGCCTTCGAGGTCGTCGAACTGCCCGCTGCGCAGCGTCCACCAGAACACCGCTCCGACCAGGAAGACCAGCACCAGGGAAAGCGGCACCAGCAGATAGAGGATGTCCATCGGCGCGGGATCAGGCGCCGGCCGGGACCGGGCGCCAAGCATGCCCGGCGGCCCCTGTCGACGAAACGGCCCGCAGCCTGAGCGCGTTGAACACCACCAGCACGGAGCTCGCGGCCATGCCCAGGCCGGCGGCCCAGGGCGACACGAAACCCAGGGCCGCGAGGGGTACCGCCAGGATGTTGTAGGCGAAGGCCCAGGACAGGTTCTGGCGCACGATGCGCAGCGGGCGCGCCCCGTGGGCCACTTCGGGAGGCAGGGCGCCCAGCCGCTCGCCCGTCAGCACGAGGTCGGCCGCCTGCTGCGCCAGCACCGCGCCGCCAGCCATGGCCACGGACACGTCGGCCTGGGCGATCACCGGCGCGTCGTTGACGCCGTCGCCGACCATGCACACGACCGCCCCACCCGCCTGGAGCCCGGCCACGAGGCGGTGTTTGTCCTCGGGCGTGCAGGCCGCATGCCATCGCGTGATGCCGCACTGCCGCGCCACGGCGGCGACGGCTTCCGGCCGGTCACCGCTGGCCAGGATCACGGTCCACCCCAGGTCGCGGAAGGCGCGCACCGTGTCGGCCGCATCCGCGCGCAACTGATCTCCGAGCTCGAACCTCGCGAGCACGCCGTCCGCATCGGCCAGCCACACCTCGGTGGAACTGTCCGTTCCCGGCAGGTCCGGAACCGCGACGCCAGCCTGTTCGAGATAGCGGCGGCTGCCGAGCCGATACCACACGTCGCCGACGGCCGCCTCGACCCCGGCCCCGGGGTGGTGGCGCAGGCCGGTGGCATCCGGGGCGCGTTCGACCGCGGCGCGCAGGGCGCGCGCCACCGGGTGGTCGGTGCCCCCCGCCAGGGCCGCCGCGATGCCGGAGACGTCCTCGGGCGTGCGCGCACCGATCGGCGTCACGCCGGTGACCCGGAACACACCGGCAGTCAGGGTGCCTGTCTTGTCCAGCACGACGTGGGTGACGCGGGCTGCGGTCTCGATCGCGCGGCTGCGCGTGACCACCAGACCCGTGCGCGCCAGAGCTCCGATGGCCACGGTGAGCGCGGCCGGCATGGCGAGCGACAAGGCACAGGGGCAGGTGACCACGAGCACGGCCACCGCCACCACCAGCGCGCGGTCGGGATCGACCGACCACCAGGCACCGGCGGCGACCAGCGCGACCAGCAACACGGCGGCGACGAAAGTGCCGGCATAACGATCGGCCAGTTGCATCAGACGGGGACGGTCCCGCTGGGCGGACTCGACCAGACGGACGATGGCGCTCAGACGTGTGGTCGCGCCAGTGTGCTCGACCCGCACCACCACGGGGTTGGACACGTTGGTCGTGCCGCCTGTGACCGTGGCGCCCGGCCGCCGCGCCTGTGGCAGGCTCTCGCCGGTGAGCACGGACTCGTCCACCCGCGTCTCGCCCTCCACCACGACACCGTCGGCGGGAAACGCGTCACCCGGGCGCACCAGGACGTGGTCGCCAGGTCGCAGCGCCATGCCGGGGACGACCTCGGTATCGCGGGTGCCAGGCCAACCCGGCAGACGGTTGGCGCGTGCCGGCATGGCGCGCAACAGGTGGCGCAGCGCCTCGCCCGCCCGGCCCCGGGCGGACTGCTCCAGCCAGCGCCCGGCGAGAAGGAAGAAGACGAACATGGTGACGGAGTCGAAATACACCTCTCCCCTGCCGGTCCAGGTCGCATGACAGCTGCCCAGGAAGGCAGCCGCCACCCCCAGGGCTACCGGCACGTCCATGCCCAGGCGGCGCAGACGCAGGTCGCGCCAGGCGCCGAGGAAGAACGGCTGGGCCGAATAGAGCACCACCGGCAGGGTCAGCACCAGACTCGCCCAGCGCAGCAGGGAAGCGATGTCGGCCCCCATCTCCCCCTCGCCGGCGATGTAGGCCGGGTAGGCGTACATCATCACCTGCATCATGCCGAAGGCGGCGACGAACAGGCGCCACAGCGCGGTGCGACGCTCGCGCTTTTCCAGCTGCTCGGCGGCGGCACTGTCGTGCGGCGCCGCCCGGTAGCCGATGTCCTGTATCGCCTGCAGGATGGCGGACAGGCGCACCTGCGCGGGGTCCCAGCGCACCCGGGCCCGCCGCGTGGTGTAGTTCACATCGGCCTGCAATACCCCGGGAAGCCGCTGCAGGTGTTGCTCGTTGAGCCAGACGCAGGCAGCACAGGTGATCCCCTCGACGATGAGCGTCGCCTCGCGCGAGCCCTCGGGCCCCGGCTCGACGAAGCTGGCCTGCACCTCGGGCCTGTCATAGATCTCGAGCTCGGCCAGCAGGGCGGCCTCCACCCCGGCGCTGCCGGCCTCCGAACGGGTGCGATAGAAAGCCTCCAGCCCCGCCCCGAGAATGGATTCGGTCACCGCCTGGCAGCCGGCGCAGCACATCTGGCGGGGGACGCCAGCCACGACGACGGTGAAGCGACCCGGCCCGGTCACGGGCAACCCGCAGTGGAAGCAGCCCGCAGGCTCGCTGCGGGCGTCAGAGGACATCGGTGCGTCGGCGCGGGTGCCGCCGGCAGGAACCATGGGGACTCCGGGGTCTGGCGATGGACGGCGGCAGCGGCCTGTCAGGCACCGCCGTCCGACCTTTCCATCGCGAATGGCTGCAAGACTAGCCCACCCCGGCAGGCTCCCGTTGATCTGGGTCAAGCGCGATCCGGTGCGCAGGGCCTCTGGCAGACGCCCCGCAGACGCCTGGTAGTACGCGTATCGTGCCCCGCGTGATCCAGGCGCGAGATGACTGGCGCCAGGTTCCGCAGGCGGGGCAGAGCTCGTCCATTTCGCCCCCGAAAACAGGCCTGTAAGCCTCAAAAAGGGTCTTTTTCAGACACTTTTCCCTTGCGAATCATGAGGCATGCGAGGTCCGACCCCGAACGTGGGCACGACCCGATGAAAGATCCAGGCTAACCCGCGCCGAACGGCAGCTTCAGGCGGAGGTTCTTCAGGCGCTGCAGGAGAGGCTGGAGGACCGTGCCCTCGCTGCGCCCGCCAGGCTCCACCTTCTGGCCGCTCAGCAGCGCGGGGGTGGTCTTGTAGGTGTGGTAGCGATTGAGCGCCGCAGCCACGTGCTCCTTCAACTGGGCCGGATGGAGGGGACGGCCGAGGAAGCGGTAGACCTGGACCTCGTTGATGAGGTCGATGAGCATCAGCGCGTCACCTGCGCCGGTGACGGCGACCGTGAGGATCTGCGGGTAGGCCACCTTGAGGGCGTGCAGCAGCGGCCTCACGCCGCCGGCCTCGGCGTCGAGGTCGGCGACCAGCACCGCCACCTCGCGCTCCTGCAGCAGGCGCAGCGTCTCCTCGACGTTGCGCGCCCGGCCGACCCAGTGGCGCGTGCCGAAGTCACGCACGGCGTGGGGGGTGATCTCGTCGCGCGGATCGAGGCAGAGGATGGACTCGTCGAAGCGCGCCTCCGCCGGCATGCGCCAGGCGGGCACGTCGGGCAGGTCCCTGGCGATATCGACGGCCTCGGCCATGACACGCTGCAGTTCGCGCGAGTCCCAGGGCTTGTTGATGAAGCGCCAGACCTCCCCCTCGTTGATGGACCCGACGATGGACGCGAGATCGGAATACCCTGTCAGCAGGATGCGCACGCTCCGGGGGGAGACTTCGCGGACGCGGCGCAACAGTTCCACCCCCACCATGCCGGGCATGCGCTGGTCGGAGACCACGACCTGCACCGGGACCCGCTGGACGATCTCCAGCGCCTGGGATGGGTCCTCGGCGGTATAGACGCGGTACTGCTGGCGGAACAACGCGTGCAGCGCGGTGAGGATGCGCACCTCGTCGTCGACGAAGAGCACGTGGGGCCGGTCGGGCGACTCACCCTGCAGGACAGGGGGGATCACCGGCGGGAGCGTCGCCGGGCGCATCGCTTCGGGGGTGATCGGCCCGCCCGGGCTCTGGCCGCGCGCCACCGCCTTCCCCGCCCGCACGGCGCGCAGCATGTCGGGCGCGATCTGCGGCATGGGGCCCTGCGACGAAGCGGCGGAGCGAAGCAGCGGCCGGGTCATGACCTCGCGGATGTCGTCGGCAAACTCGCGGGCGCTCTGATGCCGCTCACCGACGTCCTTGGCCAGACCCTTGAGCACCACGGCATCCAGCGCGGTCGTCAGCAGGGGGTTGGCGACCGAGGGTGGCACCGCCGCCTCGGTGAACACACGGTGCATGATGACGGCGCTGTTGTGGCCGTCGAAAGGCCGCTTGCGCGTCAGCAACTCATAGAAGATCACCGCCACCGCATACAGGTCCGTCCGGGCATCGGCAATCTCGCCGGCGAACTGCTCGGGCGCCATGTAGGAGGGCGTGCCGATCAGGTCGCCGGTCTGGGTCAGGTTGGACGACTCGAGGCGGGCGACCCCGAAATCCGTGATCTTGATCACCCCCTCCCGGCTCACCATGAGATTCGAGGGCTTGATGTCGCGGTGGATCACTCCCTGACTGTGGGAGTAGGCCAGCGCATCCAGGACCTGGAGCAGGATCTCGCAGCACTTCTCGGGTTCGCCGCTGAAGTCCTCGGCCTGCAGATAGGCGGTGAGAGGGCGTCCGAAGACGCACTCCATCACCAGATAGACCAGGTCGTTCTCCTCGCCGAAGTCGTAGACGGCGACGATGTTCGGATGCTGCAGGCGCCCCGCCGCCCGGGCCTCGACGCGGAACCGCGCCAGGATCGCCTTGGCTTCGTGGGGATCGAGACGGTTCTTGTCCACCACCTTGATGGCCAGCGTACGCTCGATCACCGGGTCATAGGCCTGGTAGACGACGGCGGTCGCGCCGCTGCCCAGACGGCCACGCACCTGGTACTTGCCGATACCCTCGGGGAGTCGCATCACGTCTCGTGGGC
>JBEICA010000382.1:0-2671 GCA_040373665.1 Burkholderiales bacterium
ATCGCGACCTCCCGCGAGATGGATCCCATCATCGGTCGGTCCAGCGCCCGCGACATCGCGCACTTCTACTGCGAACTCGCCGTAGCCGAAATGGTGCACAGCCGGTTCGACGCGGCGCGGCGTTACCTTGACGAAGCGCTGTCCGTGAACCGCAAATGCACCCGCGCCAACATCATCCTCGGTGACATCGAAAGTGCCTGCGACAACCCGGACGCCGCGATCGCGGCCTGGAAGCGGGTGGAGGGGCAGGACCCGGCCCATCTCGCTCAGCTCGGCGACAAGTTCCTCGCGGCGTATCGCAGGCTGGGTCGCGCCGCCGAGGGGCTCCAGTTGCTCACCGGCTACCTCGCGCGGTATCCCTCCGTCGATCTGCTCGGGTGTGTGGTCACGGAGACCCTGGAGGTGCGCGGGGTCGATGCCGCCCGTGAGCTCCTGCGTGAGGAATTGCGTCGCAATCCAACGCTGATCGGATTGAACCGGCTCATCGAAATGCAGATCGCCGAGGCGCCTGCCGAGCGCCGCCAGGACCTCGAGTTGATGCGCAATCTCATCCAGCAGCACTCCCGGCAGCTTTCACTCTTCCGATGCGACGGCTGTGGGTTCCGCGCACGTCAGTTCTACTGGCACTGCCCGGCCTGCCACGGGTGGGAGACCTATCAACCGAGGCGCGCCGAAGAGAGAGAGCTGGCGGCATGATCGAAACCGTTCACGAGCCGAGGGTGATCGTCGCACTCGACTATCCCTCATCCGAGCAGGCGCTGGCCTTTGTTCGGCGTCTTGCCCCCGGCAGTTGCCGCCTCAAGGTGGGCAAGGAGTTGTTCGTCACGGCGGGCCCGGGGTTGGTCGAGTCTCTCCAGGGCCTGGGTTTCGAGATCTTTCTCGATCTCAAATTTCACGATATTCCCAACACGGTGGCGCAGGCCTGCGAGGCGGCAGCCCGGCTCGGGGTCTGGATGCTCAACGTGCACGCCTCGGGCGGCTCACGGATGATGACCGCGGCCAGGGAAGCGCTCGACAAGGTGGCTCGGCGCCCGAGGCTGATCGCCGTCACCGTCCTCACCAGCATGCAGGACGAGGATCTGAGCGAACTCGGTGTCACGGGCGTGAGTGCGGCCGAGCAGGCGCTTCGGCTCGCTGCGTTGGCGCAGCGTTGCGGTCTGGACGGAGTGGTGTGCTCGGCACGGGAGGCCGCTGCCATGCGGGCGCGCTTCGGCGCGGGGTTCCAGCTGGTGACACCGGGGATACGTCCGGTGGATGCCGCGACGGATGATCAGGCGCGCGTGGCCACGCCCGGTGCCGCCGTTCAGGCAGGCTCGACCTATCTCGTCATCGGTCGGCCGATCACCCGCGCGCCGGATCCGGTTGCCGCCCTGCGTGAAATCGAGCACGAGATTGGCGTTGTCACACCGGGCATGCATGCTGCGCCGGGGCAATGACACGCAACATCAGGAAAAATCATGCGCATAACGGGGGTTGGTAGCGGCTATGTCGGGCTGGTCTCCGGAGCCTGTCTCGCTGACATGGGTAACGACGTGCTCTGCCTGGACGTCGATGCTGCGAAGGTCGAGAAGCTCCGCCAGGGTCATGTGCCCATCTTCGAACCCGGACTGGACGCGTTGATCCGGCGCAACAGCGCAGCCGGGCGCATCCGTTTCACGACGGATGTCGCCGAGAGCGTTCGCCACGGTGAGGTGCAGTTCATCGCCGTGGGTACTCCGCCGGGGGAGGATGGCTCGGCTGATCTTTCCCACGTGCTGACGGCAGCTCGCAATATCGGGCGACATCTGGATCATTACGCCGTGATCGTGGACAAGTCCACCGTCCCCGTCGGCACTGCGGACAAGGTGCGTGCTGCGGTCCAGGAAGAACTGTCCAGGCGCGGGTCGATGCAGTCCTTCGCGGTGGTCTCCAACCCGGAGTTCCTGAAGGAGGGCGCCGCGGTCGATGACTTCCTGAAGCCTGACCGTATCGTGGTGGGTTCCGACGACGAGCGCGCGACAGCAGTCATGCGGCAGGTCTACCTGCCGTTCCAGCGCAACCACGAGCGCATGATCGTCATGGACGTGCGCTCGGCGGAACTGACCAAGTACGCGGCGAATGCGATGCTCGCCACTCG
Source organism: Burkholderiales bacterium (assembly GCA_040373665.1). Taxonomy (GTDB): domain Bacteria; phylum Pseudomonadota; class Gammaproteobacteria; order Burkholderiales. Next base: position 2,117 of record JBEICA010000382.1, read on the forward strand.
CATTTCATTCATGAACGAACTGGCGAACCTGGCCGAAAAGCTCGGAGCCGACATAGAACTGGTCCGCCGTGGCATCGGGTCGGACCCGCGCATCGGTTACCACTTCCTTTATGCAGGCACAGGCTATGGCGGGTCGTGCTTTCCCAAGGACGTGCGCGCCCTGCAGCGCACCGCCGACGAGACCGGCATGAAGCTGCGCATCCTCGAGGCGGTCGAGGACGTCAACGAGCGGCAGAAAAACCGCCTGCTCGAGAAGATCTCCGCGCGCTTCGGTGACGATCTCTCGGGCATGCGCTTTGCTGTCTGGGGGCTGGCCTTCAAGCCCAACACCGACGACATGCGGGAGGCGCCAAGCCGCATCATCCTGCAGGGTTTGGTCGATCGCGGCGGCAGCGTGGTCGCCTATGATCCGGTGGCCCGTGAGGAGGCAGCCCATGTGCTGGGTGACATGGTGCGGGTGAGCTACGCCGACTCGCCGATGGCGGCACTGAAGGACGCGGACGTCCTGCTCATCGTGACGGAGTGGAAGGAGTTCCGCAGTCCGGACTTCGGGGC
>JBEICA010000179.1:0-7026 GCA_040373665.1 Burkholderiales bacterium
ATCTGGTGATCGGCGTCGGCTCGCGCATGGAACTGGCGTGGTTCCGCTGGCCACCGGGTCGTGCCCCCCGCAAGACCGTGCTGATCGATGTCGACCCGACCCAGGCCACACGACTGCGGCCGGACGTGCTGATCCTCGGCGACGCCGCCGTCGGCTCGGGCGCACTGGCGCAGGCCGTGCGCCGCACCGGGGTGGCCCGGCCGTCACGCGCGGAAACGCTGCAGGCGCTCAAGCGCGACACACTGGAGCGGACCCGCAAGGTCCAGCCCCACATGGACCACCTCGCCGCGATCCGCGACGTGCTGCCGCGCGACGGCTTCTTCGTCGAGGAAATCTGTCAGGCCGGCTTCGCCTCTTATTTCGGTTTCCCCGTGTACCAGCCGCGCACCTTCGTGACCTGCGGCCCCCAGGGCACACTGGGCTTCGGCTTCCCCACGGCGCTGGGCGTGAAGGCGGCCCACCCGGAACGGGCCGTGGTGTCCATCACCGGCGATGGCGGCTTCCAGTTCGGTCTCCAGGACCTCGCGACCGCCGCCACCTACGGGCTGGACGTGGCCGTGGTGCTGTTCAACAACAGCGCCTACGGCAACGTGTGGCGGGACCAGACCCGCCTGTTCGGCGGCCGGCTCATCGCCTCGGAATTGCGCAATCCGGACTTCGTGAAACTGGCGGAAAGCTATGGCGTGGCGGGTACCCGCGTGAGCAGTCCCGCCGGCCTGCGTGCGGCCCTGGAACGCGCCCTGGGCAGCGGTGCGCCGGCCCTGATCGAGGTCGTGGTCGACAAGACCGCCGAGGTGTCGCCCTGGGAGTTCCTGATGCCCTCCCCCTACCAGGTCTGACCCACGCCCCACCACTCCCCCTCTGCGAGCCATCCATGACCAGTCACATCCGCTGCAGCACGGACGCGCGCATCATGCGCATCGAGATCGATCGGCCGGAGAAGAAGAACGCGCTCACCGCCACGATGTACCAGGCCATGGCCGACGCGCTGCGCGCGGCCGAGGCCGACCCGGCGGTGCGGGTGGTGATGCTGCACGGTCGGCCGGACTGCTTCAGCGCCGGCAACGACCTGAAGGACTTCCTGGAGCATCCACACGAGGGCGACGACACCCCGGTATCGCAGTTCCTGCGTGCCATCGCCTCTGCGCCCAAGCCCCTGGTGGCGGCGGTCGGCGGCCCGGTGGTCGGCGTGGGCACGACCCTGCTCCTGCACTGTGACTTCGTCTACGCCACGCCGGAGGCGCGCTTCCAGTTGCCATTCACCCCCCTGGGCCTGGTACCCGAGGCGGGCTCGAGCCTGCTGCTACCCCTGGCCGCCGGCTACCAGCGCGCCGCCGAGTTGCTGCTGCTTGGGCGGCCCTTCGATGCGCACAAGGCGCGCGAGGCGGGCATCGTCACCGGCATCGTGCCCGAGACCGAGCTGCTCGCCGTCGCCCTCGACACCGCCCGTGCCCTGGCGGCGCTGCCTCCCGAGTCGGTGCGCCTGTCGAAGGCGCTGCTCAAGAAGCAATGGCGCGACGCCGTGGCGGAACGGATGGCCGAGGAAAGCGCCATCTTCCGCCAGCGCCTGCGCTCGCCCGAGGCGCGGGAGGCCTTCTCCGCCTTCCTCGAGAAGCGCCCGGCGGATTTCTCGCGCTTCTGAAGGACGCCGTCGCATACTGACGGTCCGCCCCACGACAACCGCCACGTCCATGACCTCTCCCACCTCCGGCGATCGCCTGCTCGATGGTGTCAGCGTGCTCGATTTCACCCGCGTCCTCGCGGGGCCGTACTGCACCCGTCTGCTGGCCGACCTCGGGGCGGAGGTCATCAAGGTCGAGCGGCCCGGCGAGGGTGACGAGATCCGCCAGACCGTGTTGCAGCTCGAGGACGGCCGCAGCGACCAGAGCACCTACTACGTGCGTCTGAACGCCGGCAAGCGTGGCATCGCCATCGACCTCGCGCACCCGGCGGCGCGCGGCCTGGTGATGGACCTCGTGGCCCGCGCCGACGTGGTGGTCGAGAATTTTTCTCCCGGCGTCATGGCCCGCTACGGACTGGACGCCACCAGCCTGCGAGCGGCGAAGCCCGGGCTGGTGGTGTGCTCGATCTCCGGTTTCGGTCAGACCGGTCCGCTGTCCGGGCTGCAGGCCTACGCCCATCTCATCAACGCGATCTCCGGGCTGATGGATCTTGACCGGGGTGGCGAGGCGCAACCGCGCGTGTCCTACCTGCAGGCCGCCGACGTGCTCGCCGGTACCCACGCCTTCGGCGCCATCTGCGCCGCCCTGCTCCGTCAGGCCCGCACGGGGGCGGGCGCGACGCTCGATGTCTCGATGCTCGAATGTCTGGTGGCCGCGGACGACATCACCTACGGGGCGGTGCTCAACGGCGCCCCGGTCGAGCGTCGGCCCCGGCCCGGCATGGTGGTGCACGCCGTCGGCGGACGTTATCTGGCGATGCAGACCGTGGGCGCGCCACATCTCTGGACACGGCTGGTGGACACCTTCGACATGCCGGAGCTGCGCGCGCCGCGCTTCGCCACGCCGACCGGGCGGCGCGAGCACTGGCCGGAATTGCTTGCCGTCATCCGTCGCTGGCTGGACCGATTCGGAAGCGTCGAGGAGGCGGTGCAGGCTCTGAACCGGGCGCGCATTCCGGCCGTGCCCATGCTGTCCCCCGAGGAGGTGGTCGGGCACCCTCATCTGGCGGCACGTCACGCCTTCCCGGCAGTGGACCATCCGACCCGGGGATCAGTCCGGGTGACCGCGACGCCGTTCCACGTCGATGGCGCCCCCGTCGTCCCGGCGGGACCCGCACCCTACCGTGTGGGCGAGCACACCCGTGAGGTGCTGTCCGAAGTGCTGGGCTACGACGAAGCGCGGGTGGCGCAGCTGCTGGCCGACCGTGTCGCCGCCTCGGCCTCCTGAAGTTGGCCGGTGTATCCGGTGCGATGCGAGGGCGCGGGATCGCGGCAAACGCCGGTCAGTCGCCGATTCGGCGCCACCGCGCTGCGCATCGGTGCCACGCCCGGTTTCGGGGCTGACCGGGTGAGATACCCAGGCCGGAGTCGCGCGCACGCCGGACCAGGACCTGAGGGAGGCATCACTCCATGACACGGATCCGATCGCTGCGCGGGCTTGCCATGGCAGCCGCCATGCTTCTGGCCGGATGCGGACGCGAGGCTCCGCCGCGCCCTGAGGCCGAGGTGATCCGCCTGGGCTTCGCGGCGCCGCTCACGGGCGCACAGTCCCACCACGGGGAGGACATGCGCAACGGCGTCACCCTGGCGATCGAGGACGCCAACGCCGCCGGGCCCGTGATCGGCGGCCGGCCGGTGCGTTTCGAGCTGCTGGCCGAGGACGATCAGGCCGATCCCGCCAAAGCCACGCTGGTGGCCCAGAAGCTGGTGGACTCCGGCATCCGCGGGATGCTCGGGCACTTCAACTCCGGCACCAGCATCCCGGCGGCCGCGATCTACGCCCAGGCCGGCATTCCCCAGCTTGCGATGGCCACGGCACCAGCCTACACGGCCCAGGGACACCGCACGGCCTTCCGCATGATGACCAGCGACGTACAGCAGGGCGCCGCGCTCGGCCGCTTCGCCGTCGAGACGCTGGGCCTGACACAGATCGCTGTGGTTGACGACCGCAGCGCCTACGGCCAGGGACTCGCCGAACAGTTCTCGGCGGCGGTCCGTGCCGCCGGCGGCACGGTCGTGGCGCACGAATTCACCAGCGACCGCGCAACCGATTTCTCCGCCATCCTCACCGCGATCAAGCGCGCGCGCCCGGACGCCGTGTTCTTCGGTGGCGCCGATGCCCAGGCCGCACCGATGGCCCGCCAGATGCGGCAGCTCGGCCTCCCGGCCCGGTTGCTGGGTGGCGAGATGATCAAGTCGCCCGCCTTCCTGTCGCTGGCCGGTGCCGCAGGCGAAGGCACGGTGGCCTCGCTGGCCGGTCTGCCCCAGGAGCGCATGCCTGACGGCGAGGCTTTCGCGCGTCGCCATCAGGCGCGCTTCGGCAAACCCGTGCAGGTCTACGCCCCCTACGCCTACGATGGCACCATGACGCTGGTCGAGGCCATGAAACGCGCGGACTCGTCGGAACCCGCCCGCGTCCTGCCCGAACTCGCACGCACCCGTCGCGCGGGCGTGACCTCGATGACCATCACCTACGACGCCAACGGTGACCTCGGGGAGGTTGCAATCACTCTCTACGAAATGCGCGGTGGCCAGTGGACGGTACTGCAGGCATCGCCTCCCTGATGGCCCATGGCGCCGAGGGCGTCACGTCGAGGACCCGCCTGACCGACGCGTCCGCCGGCGTCTGCACCGAAACCACGACCTGCCCGAGGGCAGGCGGTGCTCAGCGTGAGGCCGACGGATCCCGGAGCGGCGGGGGCGGTGTACGCGACGGTCGGCCGTTCGCGTCTCGGAATGGAAACAGCCCCGCGCGATAGCTCTGCGCCATGTGTCTTGCCACGCCGATGGCGCGCGCCGCCTCCACCGCTCCCAGCGCCTCGGCGGCCGCCGCCTCGAAGGCGGCCAGCCAGTGCTCGAATGCCTCGGGCTCGAAACGCAGCTTCATGTGCGGGGCATAGGCGTTGCCCTTGTAGCGCCGGGTTCCGTGGATGGAATTGGACCAGAAGTCAGCCACCAGGCGGATGTGGCTCTCCCAGTCGTGGATGGCGCCCTGGAAGATGGGCGCGAGGACAGGATCGGCCAGACCGTTGCGGTAGAACAGGCGCACCATCCGTTCCACAGCGGCCTCCTGCTCCGGCGTCGGCGCCGTGCCCGGGGCGGGCGGGAGGCTCACCTGCCCCCCTCCGCACGGCGCACGAGGCGACGGATGCCGACCCTGCCACCGGGGACCGCCGCAGCCATCGCGCTCAGGTTCGGTCGCCTTCCGCCGCGATGCTGGCCCGGCGGAGCGCTTCGCGCACCGCGTCGAGATTGGGATTGAGCTCGAGGGCACGCCGGAAGTAGCCCACCGCTTCGGCGTTGCGGCCACGCCGCAGGCTGCAATGGCCCAGGCCTTCCAGCGCACCGAAATGGTAGGGATTGAGTTCGAGGGCGTGGGAGAAATCCGCGGCTGCTGCGTCCCAGCGCTCCCCGGCGACCTTCACCTCGCCGCGACGATGCCAGCCTTCCGCGAATTCGGGCTTCATCTCGAGAAGACGGTCGAACATCTCCTCCGACTCCGCGAGCTTGGCCTGATGCAGCAGGTCGAGGGCCATCTGGAACATGGGGTCGGCCACAGGGTCGTTGGCACGCATCCACAGGCCCCACAACGACTGCTCGGCCACGCCGCGGATCAGGTCCTCGTCGTCGAGCAGGGCAGAGAGCAGCACCGGCGTGTCCTCCATCTCGCCCGCATCGGCCAGCAGGCCGTAACCCTGGCGACGCTGCTCCAGATGGCTGCTGCCGATCATCTTCAACGCCCGCTCACGATCCAGGGCACCGGCGGCGCCGGCCCCTCCAGCCGTGCCCAGCAGGGCCGCCACAACCAGCAGACCGGCGAGGGATGTCCTGCCGGCGTTCAATGCGATGCCCATGGCTCGCTCCTCCAATGTCGTGCTGCGGTGGCGCTGCGCCGGGTGTCCCGGACACCCTGGGCGCGGCAATGTACCTGACCTGCTTCGCCGCGTTCAGTCTGCGGCGCGATCGCCCGGCGTGCAACCCGGGCGCCCCGATCCCGCGGCGCAGGCCGCGCGCCCGGACGACGCCGGCCCGCGCGGCCGAAGCCGTCCGGCCAGACGCTCCAGCTTGGGCCCGATCTCCCCGCCGACGAAGATCTGCGGATTGGAGGGCGGGAAACCCGCAGCCTGCTCACGCCGCGCGATTGCCTCGCGCGCCGCATCGAAGGCCTCGGGCAGGCGCGCGGTGCGCCGCAGGGCCTCATCCAGGAATGCCCTGCCGAAGTAGGTCAGCTCCGATTCCGACCCGCAGCCGAAGGACTGGTTCCACGCGTCGGCCGCGGTGATCACCACGGTGCGCTCGTCTCTGAGCGCATCGATGAAGCCGCCGGCGTAGCAGGCGGACAGGATCACCACCCGCCACTGGAAGCCGGCCTCGTCCAGCATGCGTGACAGCATGTCCGGTGTGATGCCGCTGAACTGCAGCGGCCAGGCTTCCATGGCGAGGGTGTGGTCCTCGCCGCCATGGGTGGTGAGGAACAGGAACAGCACGTCCTCACGCGGATTCATGACCTGGGCCACCGCCTTCAGGCTGGCCGACAGGCTGGTGGCGCTGGCCAGCGGGAGGGTACGCAGGGTGCGCGCGTTGTTCGACAGCATGAGCGTCCGCCCCTCGGCGTCGAACCGGGCGCGCACGAGTTCGGCTGCCAGCGTCGCCTCGTTCAGGAACACGTCCTCGCCGGCGTGTCCGGCGGCGGACACCAGATAGACGTCCTCTACACCCGGACGCTCGCGGGCGAGCCGGGCGACAACACGGTTCAGCAGATCGGACTGGCCGTAGACGACCTCCTCGCGGCTGCTGGCGTACTCGTCACCGTCCTCGCTCGCCACTGCATTCCACACCGGCTCGTCCGGCAGCCACCACGCCGGCAGGGCCAGGACGACCACGCTCAGCACGGCGTCGGCCAGCCGGGCCTGCCAGCGACCGCCCCCGACCCTGACGACCGCCACGGCGCAGGCCGCAGCCCACCAGGCGAACAGCACCCAGCCGGGATCCGCATCTGCACCGAAATCGACATGCGCCACCAGATAGCCGGCGACGTCGAAAACCACCTGCAGCGCGAGCACCCGCGTGGCGACGGCACCGAGAGCGCCCGCGAAGCCGGAGCGCCGCGCCACCAGCCAGCCCAGCAACAGGGCAAGGGTGAGCGGGAGCAGGTTGCGCGGCGTCTGCGTCAGCTTCGAGTAGACGACCTCAGCGCCGACGACAAAGCCCCTCACTGGCGACCAGATGATGTTGCTGCCGACGGAGAATGCGGCGGTATCATAAAGAGGGCCGTACTGGTCGAGTTCACCATAACCTGCGAACACGCCCTGGCGGATCGTGGGCGTCCAGAAGTGCTGCAGGCC
>JBEICA010000344.1:0-3438 GCA_040373665.1 Burkholderiales bacterium
GCCTTCCCCTTCCTGGTGCTCATCATCGTCATCCTGTCCATCCTCGGGCCCGGCACGCACAACATCTACATCGCGGTGTTCCTGGTGGGCTGGACGATGTACGCGAGGCTCGCCCGGGCCGAGACCCTGGTCGAGGCCGGCAAGGACTACGTGCTTGCAGCGCGCACCCTGGGCTATCCCGGCTGGCGCATCCTGTGGCGACACGTCCTGCCCAACATCATGAATTCGTCCATCGTGTTCTCGATGTCGGACTTCGTGCTCAACATCCTGCTGGTGTCCGGGCTGAGCTTTCTCGGTCTGGGAGTGCCCGCGCCCACGCCGGAGTGGGGCGCCATGGTGGCCGAGGGCAAGGACTTCATGCAGCAGGCGTGGTGGATCAGCACCCTGCCAGGGCTGATGATCGTGGTCACCGGTGTGGCGCTGGCCCTGGTCGGCGACGGACTCACCCAGCGCCTCGGAGGCGACCATGTCGGCGGGCACTGAGACAGGCGCACTGCTCAGCATCCGCGATCTGGAGGTGCGCTTCCGCGGACCTGCCGGAACGGTCGTCGCCAGCCGAGGCGTGTGTCTCGACGTGGTGCAGGGCGAGACACTGGGCCTGGTGGGCGAGTCCGGCAGCGGCAAGAGCGTGCTGTGTCGCGCCATGCTGGGCCTGTTGCCGCAACCTGCCGCACACGTCAGCGCCGGCAGCATCGTCTTCGATGGCCAGGATCTGCTGCGCCTGCCCGAGTCGCGCCTGCGCGCCATCCGCGGCACGGACATCGCCATGGTGTTCCAGAACGCCATGACCAGCCTGAGCCCGGTGTGGCCCGTGGGGGAGCAGGTCACGGAGGGCCTGCGCATTCATCGCGGCCTGACGCGGGCGGAAGCCCGCGAGGCCGGCATCGAGCTGATGCGCGCCACCGGTATCCCCGACCCTTCGCGCCGCTACGACGATTACCCCTGGCAGTGGTCCGGCGGCATGCTGCAGCGGGCTGTCATCGCCATGGCCATGGCCTGCTCCCCGCGCCTCCTGCTCGCCGACGAACCCACCACCGCTCTGGACGTCACCATCCAGGAACAGATCCTCGCGCTCCTGTCGCAACTGCAGGCCGAGAAACACATGACCATGGTTCTGGTGTCGCACGACATCGGCGTGATCGCCGAGACCTGCGATCGCATCGCAGTGATGTACGCCGGCATGGTGGTCGAGACCGGCAAAGCCTCCGAGGTGCTGTGGGCACCACGTCATCCCTACACGGCCGGCCTGCTGCGCTCCAGTCCCGATCTCGACGACGAGTCTCTGCGGCTGGAGCCCATCCCCGGCCAGCCGCCGGACCTGCTCAACCCCGCCCCCGGGTGCCCGTTCGCCGAGCGCTGCGGCCTCGCAAGCGCCGAGTGCCGCCACGAGGCGGTGCGCCTGCGGGAGGTCGCACCCGGCCATCACAGCGCCTGTCTGTTTCCGGAGCGCCTGTCGTGAGCGCCGCCCCACCCCTGCTGGAATTGCGCGACGTCGGCGTGAACTTCATGCGTCCGCGCAGCCTCGCAGACGTGCTCGCGCGCCGGGCCGCCCCCGCGGTCGCAGCCGTGCGCGCCGCCTCGCTGGTCATCGCGCCCGGAGAGACCGTCGGCCTGGTGGGCGAGAGCGGCAGCGGCAAGACCACGCTCGGCCGCGCCATCCTGCAGGTGGTACCCGTCGCCTCCGGTGAGATACGGTTCCGCGGACGCGACGTCCACGCGCGCGACGCCGAATGGCAGCGCAGCCTGCGCCGCGGCATCCAGATGGTGTTCCAGGACCCCTACTCTTCCCTCAATCCGCGCATGACGGTGGCGCAGACCCTCGGCGAAGTCCTGCGATTCCACCACGTCGAAGCCAGTGCGAACCTGCCGTCCGAGGTGGCGCGGCTGATGCGGCTGGTCGGCCTGCCGCCGTCGCTCGCAGAGCGCCTGCCACGCGGCCTGAGCGGCGGCCAGCGCCAGCGCGTCGGCCTCGCCCGCGCCCTGGCGGTGCGCCCGGAGTTGCTGGTGCTGGACGAGCCGGTGGCCGCCCTCGACGTCTCGATCCAGGCGCAGATCCTCAACCTGCTCGCCGACCTGCGTCAGGAGCTGGGGGTGGCCATGCTGTTCGTGGCGCACGACCTGTCGGTGGTGCGCCACATCTCCGACCGCGTCGCGGTGATGTATCGCGGCCGCATCGTCGAGCAGGGCACGCGCGACGAGATCTTCCGCCGTCCAGCCCACCCTTACACCCGCGCGCTGCTGGCGGCGGTGCCACGCGTCGGCGGTGGACGACGGCATCGTCAGGTGCAGCCGGCCACGGATCTGGCACAGCCCTCGGACGGCTGTGCGTTCGCGCCGCGCTGCCCATCCGCCACCGAGCTCTGCCGACAAAGCGCACCCCGGCAGGTTGCACTGTCGGCCACCCAGGTCGTGGCCTGTCACCTGGTCACCCAGCCGCGCGCCCCCGAGGAGGAAGCCGCGCATGGGTGACACCTTCGTCGCTCTCGCCAGCAACACGCCGAGGGCTCGGTCCTGCCCCCGAATGACGCCGGCACCGAGGTCAACGAGGCCGCATGATGAGTGACCTCCATCCCGTGAAGCCGGACCTGCGGGCCGCGTTCGAGTTCTGACCAACCCCATGGCTGCAACCGTGGACACTCACGACCTGCCGGTGGCCCTCGGGGCCGCCCTCCCCTTCGTCTGGCGCAACCCGGCCTGGCGTCCGGCAGCCCAGGTGCTCGATCAGCTCGAGTTCACGCACGTCGACATCGAGGCGGCACGGCAGCTGTGGCAGCGTGCCGCGCCATTGCTGCAACGCCTGTTTCCCGAACTGGCTGCTGCCGCCGGCCGCATCGATTCGCCTTTGCTGACACTCGGCCCCGACACCCGGACGCAACTGGGCCTGCCCGCGGACGCGCGTGCACTGGTCAAGGCCGACCACGCCCTGCCGGTGACCGGCTGCATCAAGGCCCGGGGCGGCGTGTATGAAGTGCTGTGGTTCGCGCTCGACCTCGCACGGCGCCTGGGTCACGACGGCCGCGATTGCGCGGAGCTGGCCGAGCCGGCGTGGCGTGCCCGTTTCTCAGGCCACAAGGTGCTCGTCGGGAGCACCGGCAACCTCGGCTTCAGCGTCGGCGTCGCGGCGCGCGCCCTGGGCTTCGAGGCCGAGGTCCACATGTCCGCGGACGCCAAGGCCTGGAAGAAGGACCGGCTGCGCGCGCTGGGCGTGCGCGTGGTCGAGCATGAGGGCGACTACACCACGGCGGTTGCCGCCGCTCGGGCCGTGGCGGCCGCAACGCCCGGCAGCCACTTCGTCGATGACGAAGCCTCGCGCCACCTGTTCATGGGCTACGCGACGGCTGCGGCGGATCTCGCGACCCAGTTCGGGGCCTTGGGCATCGCCGTGGGGGCGGACCATCCGCTCAACGTATACCTCCCCTGTGGTGTCGGCGGTGCGCC
>JBEICA010000100.1:0-11120 GCA_040373665.1 Burkholderiales bacterium
CGACATCGTGCGCCGGGTGAAGGACGAGTTGCCGCGCATCCGCGCCGGATTGCCGGCCGAGCTCGACATCCAGACCGCCCTGGACCAGTCGCTGTTCGTCCGGGCGGCGGTGGATGGCGTGGTGCACGAGGCTATCCTCGCGGCCTGCCTCACGGCCCTGATGATCCTGCTGTTCCTCGGCAGCTGGCGCAGCACCCTGATCATCACCGTGTCCATCCCGCTCTCGGTTCTCACCTCCCTCGCCCTCCTCTCGGCGCTGGGCGAGACCATCAACATCATGAGGCTCGGTGGCCTGGCGCTGGCGGTCGGCATCCTCGTGGACGACGCCACGGTGGCAATCGAGAACATCACCCGGCACCTGGAACAGGGCAAACCCCTGGAGCAGGCCATCCTCGACGGCGCCGGCGAGATCGCCGTACCGACCTTCGTCGCGACCCTGTGCATCTGCATCGTGCTGGTGCCGATGTTCCTGCTCACCGGCACGGCCCGATTCCTGTTCGTGCCAATGGCCATGGCGGTGGTGTTCGCCATGCTGGCCTCCTATCTGTTCTCGCGGACGCTCGTGCCGACGCTGGCCAAGTACCTGCTGCGGGGTCACACCGACGTGCATGGCCACGCGGCGCCGCCGTCGGCCTGGGGCCGACTGCACGCGCGCCTCGAACACGGTTTCGACGCACTGCGCACCGGCTACCGCGGCCTGCTCGCGCAGGCCTTGCAGGCGCGGGCGGGCTTCTCGATGCTGGTGGTGGCGATCTGCGTCGGCACGGCTTTCCTGGTTCCGTGGATCGGACGCGACTTCTTCCCGTCGGTCGACGCCGGACAGATCAAGCTGCACCTGCGCGCCAAGACCGGCACGCGACTGGAGGAGACCGCGCGACTGTGCGATCTGGTCGAGAACCGCATCCGCGAGCTCCTGCCACCCTCGGAACTCGAGGGCATCCTGGACAACATCGGTCTGCCTTCCAGCGGCACCAACCTGACCTACAACAACTCGGGCACGGTGGGGCCGGCCGATGCCGACATCCAGGTCTCGCTGAAGCCTGGGCACCGGCCGACGGAGGACGTCATCCGCCTGCTGAGAGCCGACCTGCCGCAGCGCTTCCCGGGCGTCATGTTCTACTTCCTGCCCGCGGACATCGTCAGCCAGATCCTCAATTTCGGCCTGCCCGCGCCCATCGACGTGCAGGTGGTGGGCAATCGCATTGCCGAGAACCGCGCCTTCGCCCGCCAGCTGATGGAGAAGCTCAAGGAGGTCACCGGGTTGGTGGACCTGCGCATCCACCAGCCCTTCGACCAGCCGCGGCTCGACGTCACGGTGGACCGGGTCCGGGCGCTGCAATCCGGCGTGAGCCAGCGCGAGATCGCCGGCAACCTGCTGGTCACGCTCAGCGGCAGCTTCCAGACCAACCCGACCTTCTTCCTCAACCCGAAGAACCGGGTCACCTACAGCGTCATCACGCAGGCGCCGCAGTACCGCATGGACTCCCTGGAAGCGCTGGACAACATCCCGGTGCGGGAGGCCGTCAGAGGGTCGAGCGGCGTTCTCGGCAGCCTCTCGACGGTGTCACGCGACATGGAGCGGGCGGTCATCAGCCACTGGAATGTCCAGCCCGTCATCGACATCTACGGGGGTACCCAGGGCCGCGATCTGGGCGGCGTGGCCGACGATGTCACGCGCATCGCCCGGGCGACGGAGAAGGATCTGCCCAAGGGCTCGCGGCTCATCGTCCGCGGCCAGATGGAGACGATGCAGTCCTCGTTCGACGGCTTGCTGACGGGCCTGGTCTTCGCCGTGCTGCTGGTCTACCTTCTCATGGTGGTGAACTTCCAGTCCTGGCTCGACCCGCTCATCATCATCTCCGCCCTGCCGGCCGCCCTCGCGGGGATCGCCTGGATGTTGTTCGTCACGGGCACGACCGTGAGCGTGCCGGCGCTGACCGGCGCCATCATGGCCATGGGAATCGCCACGGCCAACAGCATCCTGGTGGTGAGTTTTGCGCGGGAGCGGGTGCGCGCGGGCGCGGATGCCGTTACCGCAGCTCTCGATGCCGGCGCCGGGCGCCTGCGCCCGGTTCTGATGACCGCGCTTGCGATGATCATCGGCATGGTGCCGATGGCCCTGGGGCTCGGGGAAGGCGGGGAGCAGAACGCCCCGCTCGGCCGGGCCGTCATCGGCGGACTGCTGTTCGCCACGGTGGCGACCCTGTTCTTCGTGCCGGTGGTGTTCGCCGCACTCCACGGCCGCCGCATCCGCCCGGACCGGCACGGCCAGCCGGCCGCCAACGCGTGAACCCAGGAGCGACAGGATCTTGGTCGGACCACACTCCCCGATGACGCCGCAGCAACGCTCCCGACGCGTCGTCCCGGCCGCAGGGATCGCGGTGCTGCTGGTGCTCGCCGCCTTCGTCGCCGCCTATGTCTTCGGCGTGGTCCCGCGCCAGCGCGCCCTGGAGGCACTCTCCAGGGAGACGCGCGCACTGGCGGTGCCGACGGTGGCGGTGATCCAGCCCAAAGCCGGCGATGCCGCGTCGACACTGGTCCTGCCGGGCAATCTCCCGGCGCGTTCGGAGACCGCCATCCAGGCCCGCGCCCGGGGTTACCTGCGCCGCTGGACCGTGGACATCGGTGCCATGGTGAAGGCGGGCGACCTGCTGGCCGAGATCGATGCGCCGGAACTCGACGCCGAACTGCGTCAGGCACGCGCCACCGCGGCGGCTGCGCAGGCCCACTTCGAGCAGGCCCGGACGACCTCGACGCGCTGGCAGGAACTGGTGCGAACCGGGTCCGTCTCGGCGCAGGATGCCGACCTCGCGCGCAACGCCCTGCGGGCGCGCGAGGCCGACCTCGAGGCGGCGAGGCAGAACGTTGCCCGGCTGGAGCGCGTCCAGGCCTACCTGCAGGTGCGGGCGCCGTTCGCCGGGGTGATCACCTCGCGCAGCGCCGAGACCGGCGAACTGGTCGAGGCGGGCGGCGGTGGCGCCCCGGGGCGGGAGTTGTTCCGTCTCGCGGCCACCGACCGTCTGCGCGTGCAGGTCAATGTGCCGCAGGCGCTCGCGCTCCAGGTCCAGCCGGGCGTGGCGGCGGAACTGGTGCTGACCGAGAGCCCCGGCCGCTCGTTCTCCGGCAAGGTGGTCCGGACTGCCAGATCCATCGACAATGCCACACGCACCCTGCTGGCAGAGATCGATGTCGACAACAGCGCCGGTGAACTCCTGCCGGGCGCCTACGCCCAGGTGCGGCTCAGGATCCCCGCGGCGGAACAGGTGCTGGTCCTGCCCGTCAACACGCTGCTGTTCCGCGCGGAAGGTCCGCAGGTCGCGGTGGTGGGCGCAGACGACCGGGTGAGTCTCAGATCCGTGACCATCGGCCGGGACTTCGGCACCACGGTGGAATTGCTGCGCGGCGTCTCGGCGTCGGACCGGGTGGTGATCAATCCACCGGACGCGATCGACGCGGGCACCCGGGTCAGGGTCGTCCGGTCGGACCAGAAGGCCGCGCGACCGGCGCCCTGAGCGGGCATCCTTCCCTGGGCAGGGGCGGTGGTGCAACACGCTGCGGGACACGCCGGGGGCATCGACGCGCACCCGACCGGCGACAAGGGGCGCGGGCCCCCGCCGCCGCGCTCCGGGCCCGGACTCACATGCGCTTGGCCACTTCCTCGAGCATGACCTCGGTGGCACCGCCGCCAATGGTCTGCACGCGGGCATCGCGCACCATGCGCTCGATCGGCGTCTCGCGCATGTAGCCCATGCCGCCGTGGAACTGCTGGCAGGTGTACATGACCTCGTTCACCAGTTCGCCGCACAAGGCTTTCACCATGGACACCTCCTTCACGCAGTCGCGACCCTGGGTATCCAGCCACGCGCAGTGGTAGACCAGATGACGGGCCGCCTCCACCTTGGAGGCGAGCATTGCGAGGCGCTGGCGGATGGCCTGCTTGTCCCACAGGGCGTGGCCGAAGGCCTGGCGATCCTTCACGTAGGCGGTGGTCATGTCGAGGGCCTGCTGCGCCTCGCCCAGCGCCTGGGCGCCGAGAACCACCCGCTCGTTCTGGAAGTTGCGCATGATGGCGTAGAAGCCGTGGTTCTCCTCGCCGAGCAGGTTCTCCGCCGGCACGCGGCAATCGTCGAACACGAGTTCGGCCGTGTCGGACGAGCGCCAGCCCATCTTGTCCAGGGCACGACCAACGGAAAACCCTGGCGTGCCTTTCTCCACGGCGAAGATGGAGATGCCGCGCGACCCACGTGCCTCGGTGTCGGTCTTGGCCGCCACGAAGACGAGATTGGCATGAACGCCGTTGGTGATGAAGATCTTCGAGCCCTTGAGCACGTAGTGGTCGCCGTCGCGCACCGCCCGTGTGCGGATGCCCTTCACGTCGGAACCTGCATCCGGCTCGGTGACGGCGACCGCGGTGATGATCTCGCCGCTGATCACGCCCGGCAGCCAGCGCGCCAGCTGGTCGGGCCGGCCGGCGTTGACCAGATGCGGCGAGGCCATGTCGGTGTGCACCAGCACGGTGATGGCGAAACCGCCGAAGGTGGAACGCCCGAGCTCCTCGGCCAGCAGCACGCTGAAGAGGGTGTCGAGGCCTGAACCGCCGAATTCCGGCGCATAGCGCACCCCGAGGAAACCCAGCGCGCCCATGCGCTGCAACACCGCGCGCGGCACGAAGCCCTCCTCCTCCCAGGCGGCGGCACGCGGCACGACCTCCTCGGCAATGAAGCGGCGCAGGCTGTCGCGGAACATGCGGTGTTCGTCGGTGAGATGAATGGGATCGTTCATGGCGGCGCAGGAAGTGGTGTGACGGAGGCAGGCGGGCACACGGGACCCGTCAGCAGTGGCCGGATTGTAAAGCAGCCCCGCGGACCATCGGCCGCCCGGGACCCCACCGTCTCAGGGCTGGTCGAGGTGCCAGGTCTCGCCGTGTCTGGGAACGCGGAAACGCTCGTGCGGGATGCCGGCCTCGCGCAGCGCGTGGGCGAGCCTGCGCGGCGGCTCGTCCATGGGCTCGTCGGTCAGCACGAAGGTACCCCAGTGCATGGCCACGGAGTGGCCGGCCTCGAGATCGCGGTGCACCTTGACCGCCTCCTCGGGGTTGACGTGCATCACCCCCATGAACCAGCGCGGCTCGTAGGCGCCGATCGGCAGCAGCGCGATGTCGACGGGCCCAAGCCGCTGGCGGATCTCCAGGAAATCCGGCGAGTAGCCGGTATCGCCGGAGAAGAAGAAACTGCCCTGCGGACCGTCCATGCGCCATCCGCCCCACAGCGTCTCGTTGCGGTCCCACAGCGAGCGCGCGCTCCAGTGCTGCACGGGCGTGAGCGTGAAACGCAGCGGCCCGACCGTCGCGACGTCCCACCAGTCGAGCTCGGTGACGTTCCGGATACCCCGACCGGCGAGCCAGGCCCGGAGTCCGAGCGGCACGAGGAACATCGGTGGCCCCCCGGCCTGCCGGTTCAGGCGACGCACGGTCTCCTCGTCGAGATGATCGTAGTGGTTGTGCGAGATCACCACGGCGTCGATGTGCGGCAGGGTCCGGAAATCCAGAGCCGGCGGCACCAGCCGCCTCGGTCCGGCGAACGACAGCGGCGAGGCGCGTTGCCCGAGGTGCGGATCGGTGAGCACGTTCAGCCCGCCGCTCTGGATGAGAAAGGTGGCGTGCCCGACCCAGGTGAGCGCCGGCCGCGTCCGGTTGGCGCGGATCCAGGCCACGTCGGGGTGCACCACTTCGAAGTGCCAGCCCCCGGGCGGGCTCTTGGGCAGGCCCTTGCGCCAGCGCTCCATCTGCCACTTCCAGAACGAGGGCCGGGCCAGCCCGTCAGGATGGTTGTTGCGGAAACCGCGTTCGGTGTGATGAGGTTTTCTGGCATCCATGGCGGGGGGCGTGGCGCAGGCGAGCAGCGACGCAGCCAGTGCGGACACGAGCAGCAGCGCGCCGGCGCGGCGTGAGAGAAAATTGGAACTTCCCGAGGGCATCATTCGGGCCATGGGATCGGCATCCGGGGATGCATCGACTCCGGCCACCCGGACCGCACCGCCGGGTGTCATGCCCTCCCCACAGCCGCCGAGCGTACCGCATGACCAGGCCCCTGTTGCATTTCTCCCACGCCAACGGCTTTCCCGCGCCCTGCTACCGGGCCTTTCTCGCGCCGCTCGAGGCGCGGTTCGAGGTCCGCCACATCGAGCGTCTTGGCCACGATCCGGCACACCCGGTGCTGGACGGCTGGCACGCGCTCGCCGACCAGCTGATCGCCGCGCTGGCCGGTCACGGCCGCCCGGCCATCCTGGTGGGCCACTCCCTCGGGGCCTACCTGTCCCTGCGCGCGGCCGTCCGGCGACCGGATCTGGTGCGCGGGGTGGTGCTGCTGGACGCCCCGGTGCTCTCTCCCTTCAAGGGTGGTGCCGTGGCGCTGTTGAAACGGCTCGGTGTCGCCGACGCCATCAGCCCGGCACCCGGCACGCGAAAGCGTCGCCGCGAATGGCCCTCGCCCGAGGCGGCGCTGGCGCACTTCCGGAGCAAGCCGGTGTTCCGCCGCTTCGACCCGCGCTGCCTCGAGGACTACGTGCGTCATGGCACGGAACAGGTCGACGGCGTGACCCGGCTGCGCTTCGATCCCGAGGTGGAATACCGCATCTACCGGACCATGCCCCACGATCTGGCGCGCGACGCGCCCCTGCTGCGCGTACCCGCGGGGCTGCTGGTCGGGCAACGCTCCGAGATCGCCCGACGGGTCGGCCTCGGCTTCTCGCGCCGCTGGATGAAGGTGGGCCAGACGCCAGGGGGCCACCTGTTCCCCTTCCAGTACCCGGAGACCTCGGCCCAGGCGGTGCTGCACCTGCTGGGCGACCTGGGTCTGGCGCACTGACGTGCCGGCACCGGCCGCCCTCTGGGATAATTCGGCCGGGGAGAAACAACACTGCAGGAGGAGGAAGTCATGTCCAAGGGTTCGGTAGGGGTCATCGGCCTGGGTTCGATGGGCCTGGGTGTCGCCAGGACACTGCTGTCGAAGGGCTTCACGGTGCATGCCTGCGACGTCCGTCCGGACGTGGTCGCCGGCTTCGCGGCCGAGGGGGGTGTGGCTGCCGCCAGCCCGGGGGAACTCGGCGCCGCAGTGCCGGTGGCCATCGTTCTGGTGGTCAACGCGGACCAGACCGAGCAGGTGCTGTTCGGCCCGGACGGCGCCGCACATCGGATGGCAGCGGGTTCGGTGGTCATCGCCTCGAGCACTGTCGCGCCCGACTACGCCACCGACCTCGGCAGGCGCCTTGGCGAGCGCGGCCTGCTGATGATCGACGCCCCGGTGTCCGGCGGGGCCGCCCGCGCCGCCAAGGGCGAGATGACCATCATGGGCTCCGGGGTGCCCGAGGCCTTCGACAAGGCCGCTGCCGTGCTGGAAGCCATCGCCACCAAGGTGTACCGGCTCGGCGACAGCGCCGGCGCCGGCTCGAAGGTGAAGATGATCAACCAGCTGCTCGCAGGCGTGCACATCGCCGCAGCCTGCGAGGCCATGGCCCTGGGCATGAAGGCGGGCGTGGATCCGGCGGTGCTCTACGAGGTGATCTCCAATAGCGCCGGCAGTTCGTGGATGTTTCAGAACCGCGTCCCGCACATCCTCGAGGGCGACTACACTCCGCTGTCGGCGGTCAACATCTTCGTCAAGGACCTCGGCATCGTGCTCGACTCCGCGCGCCGCATGACCTTCCCGCTGCCCATCACCGCCTCCGCCCACCAGCTCTACCTGGCGGCTGCGGCTCACGGCCATGGCATGGAGGACGACTCCGCCGTGGTCAAGGTGTTCGCCACGCTGGCCGGCATCGACCTGCCGTCGAAATCCTGACGCGAAACCTCCATGACCGAGACCCGCGAAGCCCTGATCCGCCGCCTCGAGGTCCGCGCGCGCCAGCTGCGGCGTGACCTCTGGCGCGCGCTGCGCGCCGGTGGCAGCGGCCACGCCGGCGGTTCATCCTCGGCGGCCGACCTCCTCACGGCGCTCTACTTCCACCGCCTGCGCGTCCGCCCCGCCGAACCGGATTGGCCCGACCGCGACCGCTTCGTTCTGTCCAAGGGCCACGCCAACGCGGCCCTCGGCGCGGTGCTGGCGCAGGCAGGCTTCATCGAGGACGCCCTCCTCGACCGCTTCTACGCCTTCGAGTCCCCTTTCGGCATGCACCCCGACATCAAGGTCGACGGCATCGAGATGTGCACCGGCGCACTGGGCCACGGTCTGGCCATCGGCATGGGCATGGCCCTGGGCGCACGCATGCAGGCGCGCGACTTCCACACCTTCGTGATGGTGGGGGACGGTGAACTGCACGAGGGCTCGAACTGGGAGGCCGCCATGGCCGCCTCCCACCACCGGCTGGCCAATCTGACGGTGATCGTGGACTACAACCGCATCGCCCAGAGCGGCCCGGTGGCGGAACTGGTCGACGTCCACCCCCTGGCCGAGAAGTGGCGCGCCTTCGGTTGGGCCGTGCGCGAGGTCGACGGCCACGACATGGGCGCGATCGTCGATGCGCTCGATGCCCTGCCCTACGAGCAACGTCGCCCCTCCGCGCTCATCGCCCACACCGTCAAGGGCAAGGGGGTGAGCTTCGCCGAGAACACCTGGGTGTG
This sequence comes from Burkholderiales bacterium, assembly GCA_040373665.1. Classification (GTDB taxonomy): domain Bacteria; phylum Pseudomonadota; class Gammaproteobacteria; order Burkholderiales. The sequence goes on from JBEICA010000100.1 coordinate 8,618, forward strand.
GCACAGCAACACCGTGACCGAGGAGATCTACCGGCGCGCACTGGAGGAGCTGGGATCGTGAGCGCCTCCGACCTCCCCGAAGACTGGCGGACCAGGGCTGCGAACCAGACGCGGCTCGCGTTCGGTCAGGCCCTGCTGGACCTGGCCCGGCTCGAGCCGCGCACGGTGGTCGTTTCCGCCGACACCCAGGACCTGCTCGGCATCCGTCCCTACATCGAACGCCATCCCGAGCGCTTCGTGGAACTCGGCATTGCCGAGCAGAACGCCATCGGCGTGGCCGCGGGTCTGGCCACCACCGGGATGCGGCCCTACGTCTGCGCCTACGCCCCCTTCATCACCGCGCGCAGCATGGAACAGCTGCGCAATGACGTGGCCTACGCCCGCCAGCGTGTGGTGATCGGTGCCGCCGCGAGCGGCGTGTCGCTGGGCGTCGCCGGCGGGACCCACCACGCGCTCGAAGACCTCGCGCTGCTGCGCAGCTTTCCCAACATGACCGTGATCGTCCCGGCCGACGCCGAGGAGGCCTGGCGTGCCACCCTGGCGACCCGTGACATCGACGGCCCGGTCTACCTGCGCCTCGGCGGCCGCGTCGAGGAACCGCCGGTGAACCCGCCGGGCCAGCCCTTCCGCCCCGGACGGGCGACGGTCCTGCGCCCGGGCAAGGACATCGCCATCATCGCCTGCGGCGCCCTGGTGGCGCCCGCCCTGCAGGCCGCTGAGACCCTGGCCGCACATGGCGTGGACGCCCGGGTGATCAACCTGCACACCATCAAGCCCCTGGATCGTGAAACCATTCTCGCGGCGGCGGCGGAAACCGGCCGCATCGTGACGGCCGAGGAGCACCACCTGACCGGCGGCCTGGGAGGTGCGGTGGCGGAACTGCTGTCCCAGGAGCTGCCGACCCGCATGCGCATGGTCGGCATGCCCGACGAGTTCGCGTGCATCGGCCCGACGCCCAAGGTGCGGGAAAAGTACGGCATGAGCGCGGCCGGCATCGTGGCGGCCTGCTCTGGCCTCCTCGGTTAGCAGGCTGTTGACGCATCCGAACGCAGCGCCTGGATGGGGTTCAAAGGCGAAGCCCTCCCCAGCCGAGCTGCGAGACGACGAGAGGCGGGGAAGGGCACCAGTCGAGCATCTGCACCCTCCTCTTTTCGGAGATGCCGATTCCGGCGGATCACCTGCTGCGTGCGGTCAGGACGATGGTCGATGCCGCGCCGAAGCGGATGTCGGCGCAGTTCGACAAGGCGTGCCTGCGGGGTGGTCGTCCTTCGATTGCGCCGGAGCGGCTTTATCGCGCGCTGTTGCTGCAGGTCGCCTGCAGCATCCGCACCGAGCGACGGCCGAGGAATGATCATCCTGGCCATCGACGAGGATGAGGAAGGGGTGACCCGCAACCTCACCGCCAGGCTGACCAGGACGAAGCCGACGGCGCCAATGCGCGACAGGATGTGATCACTGTGGGCCTGCGGATCGCGCTCGTTGGGCTGATGACTCTGTTCGGTGTGTATGGCTTGTGGGTCGAGCCGAACTGGATGGACGTCAGCATCCACGACATGCGCGCGGACACGGCAGGGGACCGCATCCGGGTCGTTCAACTCTCTGACTTGCACATTCGAGACTTCGGTCGCCGTGAGTCGGAAGTCACCGACCGGGTCAAAGCCCTTGAACCCGATTTGGTCATTCTCTCGGGCGATGTCATTGACAAGCAGGATCGGCTTCCGACGCTTCATTCCTTTCTTGCGGCTCTGGGTGGCGTGCCCACCGTTGCTGTTTTGGGTAATTGGGAATACTGGGCGGACATCGATCTTCCTGCGTTGCGCGACGAGTACCGACACCACGGGATAGCGCTCCTGGTGAATGAGGTGGCTTCCTATCGGGTTCGGTTGCGTACTCTTCACATCGCGGGCCTGGATGATTTCACTGCCGGACAACCAGACGGGGGACTCTTCAACGCCCCCTTCGAGGGCGGCACTGCGGTGGTAGTGCAGCACTCGCCAGGCTATTTCGACGAATTGCCGGCCAATCTCCGCTCGAGACCATTCACTCTTTGCCTTGCCGGACACACCCACGGGGGTCAGATGACGTTTTTCGGGTGGCCCATATGGAGGCCCCCCGGCAGCGGTCGTTTTGCTTCGGGGCTGTACGAGACGACGGCCTGCAGACTCTACGTCTCGAGGGGAGTCGGGACGTCACTGCTGCCGGTCAGATTTGGGGCGCGGCCAGAGATCGCTGTATTCGATCTTTGATCAAGAGGGAATCCTATGGTCGCCCCTGCGAAAGAATTCGCAGGGGCGACGGCATGGACGGCCTGCGCATCCGGGCCGAACTGGCCAACCCAATGCCATGGATACACCGCGTCCGGCGTATCGCCGATGGAGACGTTGCGCGTCAAAGCCTCGGACGTCAAGCATCACCAGAAGACGTTGCCGCATTCAACACGTTGTACGGCTTGGACAAGCCTTTACTTACGCAGTTGTTTAATTGGATCAAGGATTTCCTCTCG
>JBEICA010000357.1:0-3136 GCA_040373665.1 Burkholderiales bacterium
CGGAGACGAAGACGACGAGACCGGTGTGGCCGCCTCGGAAGCCGAGGACGACGATGAGACGGCTTACCTGGGTGATCGCGAAGCCGATTTCCCCACCCACATCGCCGGCGTCATTCCCGCTGAGCAAGGCGCTGTCGCCGCGCTGACGGATGACGGTGGTGAGCCGGTCTTCCCCGAAGAAGAGACCACAGTCGCCGAGGCAGGTGACGAAGGTGGCCCCCCACTGTTCCCCCAGGAAGAGCCAGCCGCGCTGGAGCCGATGGACGCCGGCGGCCCGCCGGTGTTCCCCGCCGAGGAGCCGGCAGCAACGCCGAAGCCTCCGGTCGAGCCCAGGCAGGTTGTGGCGCAGACCGCGGCGGAATTCCCCGTCACCAAGTACGAGGTCGAGCAACCGGCTCCGGTCGAAGCGAAACCAGCGCCCAAGCCAGCCCCGGAAGTCGAATGTCCTCCGGTCACCATTCAGATGGATCCGGGACTGTTCGATTTCGATCAGTGGAAGCTTCGTCCTGAGTTGATCAGTTCCCTGGACGCCATCGCGGCCAAGCTCAAGACCACGAAGTGCGAAGGCATCAACGTGGTTGGGCACACCGACCGCATCGGATCGAGGAAGTACAACCAGGGTCTTTCCGAGCGCCGCGCCAACGCCGTCAAGGAGTATCTGGTCGAGCAAGGCGGCGTCGACCCCAGCCTGATCACCACCTCCGGTGCCGGCGAGTCCAAGCCGGTGACGAAGCTGGCGGACTGCAAGGGGCTGCGCAAGAAGAAGCTCATCGCCTGTTTCGCGCCGGATCGTCGCGTCGAGGTGACGGTACGCATCCTCGGGGAAGCGCCCAAGAAGTAAGGGTTCGTCACAACCAACTACAAGAGCCCAGCGTCTCCGCCGGGCTCTTTTTTTATGTCCATGACAGGCGACATCACCCAGATCATCGAAAGCCGCTGGATCGCCCCGGTGATGCCGGAGTCGACCCTGCTGGAGGACCACGCAGTCGTGGTCTCCGGGGATCGCATCGTGGCGGTCTTGTCGTCGGCAGAAGCACGTCGCCGCCACCCGGAGGCGGCGACCGTGACCCTGCAAGACCACATCCTCGTCCCCGGACTGGTCAACGCCCACATCCACGCCGCCATGACCCTGATGCGCGGCATCGCCGATGACCTGCCCCTCATGCGCTGGCTGGAGGAACACATCTGGCCGGCCGAGGCGAAGCACGTCTCGCCGGAGTTCATCCGCGATGGCACCCTCCTGGCGATCGCCGAGTCCCTGCGTGGCGGCGTCACCTGCTTCAACGACATGTATTTCTATCCCGAGGTCACGGCGCAGGCCGCGCTCGAGACCGGGATGCGCATGTCGGTCGGCATGATCGTCATCGAGTTTCCGACGCGGTACGCCACCGATCCCCAGGACTATCTGGAGAAAGGGCTGGCACTGCGTGACCGACTCAGGCGCGAGCCGCGGCTGTCTTTCTGCCTCGCGCCGCACGCGCCCTACACTGTCAGCGATGCCACCTTCGAGCGCGTCGTCACCCTCGCGGAGCAGCTCGACTTACCGATCCACATGCACATCCACGAGACCCTGGGCGAGATTCATCAGTCTCTTGAGCACCACGGGATGCGCCCGATCGAGCGGCTGGAACGCCTTGGCGTGCTCGGTCCGCGCCTCATGGGTGTGCACGCCGTGCACCTGACTGAAGACGAGATCACACAACTCGCGCGTCACGGGGCCAGCGTGGTGCACTGCCCCAGCTCGAACATGAAGCTCGCCAGCGGCATCGCCCCGATTGCACAGTGCCTGGAGCAGGGCGTGAACGTGGCCCTCGGCACCGACGGTGCCGCGAGCAACAACCGCCTCGACATGTTCGAGGAGATGCGACTGGCCGCCCTGCTGGCCAAGGTTGCCAGCGGGTGTGCCGATGCCCTGCCCGCCCATCGGGCGCTGCGCATGGCAACACTGGACGGTGCTCGGGCGCTCGGTCTGGACCATCTCATCGGATCCATCGAGCCTGGCAAGCAGGCCGACCTCGTCGCCGTGAACCTGGGTTCGCTGGAGTTGTCTCCCTGTTTCGATCCCCTGTCACATCTGGTCTACGCCGCTGGCAGGAACGATGTCAGTCACGTCTGGGTGGCAGGAGAACCCCTGTTGACCGAAGGCTCCCTGGCGCGAGTCGACGTGTCTGCACTGCGTCAGCAGGTCGCCCGCTGGCGTAGCGTCCTCGTCGACTGACCCGCGCCCCCACCCCGCTTTTCCCGGAAGTCGCCTCACATGATCAACGTTGATCACACCGAACTCGAGAAATTCAGCGCCCTCGCCCACCGCTGGTGGGACCCCAACAGCGAGTTCAAGCCCCTGCACGACATCAACCCGCTGCGCCTGGACCTGATCGACCGTGAGGCGGCTCTCGCGGGCAAACGGGTGGTGGACGTCGGTTGCGGTGGGGGCATTCTCGCGGAGGCGATGGCGGCGCGCGGGGCCGACGTAGTGGGTATCGACCTGGCGGAGAAAGGCCTCAAGGTGGCGCAACTGCACTTGCTCGAATCCGGCTGCCGAGTCGACTACCGTCACATGGACGCCGAGGCGCTCGCGGCGGCTGAACCCGGCAGCTTCGACGTCGTGACTTGCATGGAAATGCTCGAACACGTGCCCGACCCGGCCTCCACCGTCGCTGCCTGTGCCCGGCTGACGCGGCCAGGCGGGCATCTGTTCTTCTCGACCATCAATCGAAACCCGAAGTCCTATATGTTCGCCATCATCGGTGCCGAGTACGTGCTGAAGCTGCTGCCCCGCGGCACCCACGAATACGAGAAGTTCATCCGGCCCTCCGAGCTGTCGGGCTACTGCCGGGATGCCGGCCTGGAGCCGGGCACCATCACCGGCATGACCTACAACCCCCTCACGCGGGTCTACGCTCTCGGGCGTGATGCCTCGGTGAACTTCATCCTCCAGGCGCGCAAGCCCGCATGATCCAGGCCGTCCTCTTCGACCTCGACGGCACCCTGGCGGACACCGCGCCCGACCTGGCGGGCGCATTGAACCGCCAGCGTACCAACCGCGGCCTCGCGCCGCTGCCGCTGGCGCACCTGCGTCCGCACGCTTCCAGCGGCGCGCGCGGTCTGCTGGGCGCCGGCTTCGGCATCGCCCCAG
>JBEICA010000204.1:0-6440 GCA_040373665.1 Burkholderiales bacterium
GAGCTCGTGGATCTGCACATCTCTGGCGGCCGCAACCGCGTCATCCAGGTGTTCATCGACCACCCGGAAGGCATCACGGTGGACGACTGCGCCACCGTCAGCAACCAGCTGTCGCGCGTCTACATGGTCGAGAACCTCGACTACGCGCGGCTCGAAGTGTCCTCCCCCGGATTCGACCGTCCGCTCAAGCGGCTGGCGGATTTCGTCCGTTTCGTCGGGGAGCGTGCCCACGTGACGCTCCGGCTGCCACTGAACGGACGCAAGCGCTTCACCGGCTTCATCATCGCGGTGGACGAGGGCGCGGAGGAAGTGAAGCTCAATTGCGAGGGGGTGGAGTTCGCCTTCAAGCATTCCGAAATCGACAAGGCCCGTCTGGCGCCTGAACTGTAAATCTGGAGGACTCCGTGAGTCGCGAAATCCTGATGCTCGTCGACGCCCTGGCGCGGGAGAAGAACGTCGACAAGGAAACGGTGTTCGGTGCCCTCGAGCTGGCCCTGGCCTCCGCCACCAAGCGGCGCTTCAGGGAAGAGGCCGACGTGCGCGTCGCCATCGACCGCAACACCGGCGAGTACGAAGCCTTCCGCCGCTGGCAGATCGTGCCCGAGGAGGAGTTCACCGACTCCGGCATCCACATGCTGCTCGAGGAGTCGCTGGTCGACAACGCCGAGGCCAAGCTCGGTGACTACGTCGAGGAACCCCTCGAGGCCGTCGAGTTCGGCCGCATCGGCGCCCAGACCGCCAAGCAGGTCATCCTGCAGAAGATCCGGGACGCAGAGCGCGAGCAGATCCTGAGCGACTTCCTGGAGCGCAAGGAGCACCTGGTCACCGGCACCATCAAGCGCATGGAGCGCGGCAACGCCATCGTCGAGTCGGGCCGTCTGGAGGCGGTGCTGCCGCGTGACCAGATGATCCCGAAGGAGAATCTCCGCGTCGGCGACCGTGTGCGCGCCTACCTGCTCAAGATCGACCGACAGGCGCGTGGGCCCCAGCTGATCCTGTCCCGGGTTGCGCCCGACTTCATCGTCAAGCTGTTCGAGCTCGAGGTGCCCGAGATCGAAGAGGGCCTGCTGGAGATCAGGGCGGCGGCCCGTGACCCGGGGTCCCGCGCCAAGATCGCGGTCAAGTCCAACGACCAGCGCCTCGATCCGATCGGTACCTGCGTCGGCATGCGCGGGTCGCGGGTGCAGGCCGTGACCCAGGAACTGGCGGGTGAGCGGGTCGACATCGTCCTCTGGTCCCCGGACCCGGCGCAGTTCGTCATCAACGCGTTGATGCCGGCCGAAGTCACCAGCATCGTGGTCGACGAGGACTCGCACAGCATGGACGTGGTGGTGGGCGAGGACAATCTGGCCCAGGCCATCGGTCGCACCGGTCAGAACGTGCGGCTGGCCAGTGAGCTGACGGGCTGGGAAATCAACCTGATGAGCGAGACCGAGTCCCAGTCCAAGCAGCAGGAGGAAGTCGACCGCATCCGCCAGCTGTTCATGAACGCTCTCGACGTCGACGAGGAAGTGGCGGACATCCTGGTCCAGGAAGGCTTCAACACCCTGGAAGAGGTCGCCTACGTCCCGATCGCCGAGATGCTCGAGATCGAGGCCCTCGACGAGGACACGGTCAACGAGCTCCGCTCGCGGGCCCGCAATGCCCTGCTCACCCAGGCCATCGCCAGCGAGGAGCAGGTCGACGATCTGCTGGGGCTGGAAGGCATGGACGACCAGACCGCCCGCGTTCTGGCTGGCAAGGGCGTACACACCCAGGAGGAATTGGCGGACCTCGCAGTGGACGATCTGGTCGAGTTGACCGGAATGGACGCCGAGCGCGCCAAGCAGCTCATCATGACGGCGCGAGCCCCCTGGTTCGCTTGACAGTCGCAGGTAACGCCCAATGGCCCAGATGACCGTTTCCCAGTTCGCCACCGAGCTCAAGGTGGAACCCGCCCGCCTGCTCGAGCAGCTCAAGTCCGCCGGCGTCCACAAGACCGCCCTGGGGGACAGCCTTACCGAGCAGGACAAATCGCAGCTGCTGGATTACCTGCACAAGGCCCACGGCGGGGGAGAGGCGCGCACCCGGATCACCCTGACGCGCCGTCAGACCACCGAGATCAAGCAGGCGGACAGCACCGGCCGCTCCCGCACCATTCAGGTCGAGGTGCGCAAGAAGCGCGTCTTCGTGAAGCGCGACGCGCTGCCGGGCGAGGCTGAGGCGGTGGAAGCGCCGGCCGAGGTGGTCGCGCCGGTCGTGGAGGCGGCACCGGAACCGGTGCCAGAGCCGGCACCGGCGCCGGCACCGGCACCGGCGCCGGAACCGGAACCTGTCCCGGTCACCGTTCCGGAGTCGGCCCCGGTAGCCGCGCCGGCCACCGTGTCGATCATCGGCGCGGAACAGCAGGCTTTGCGCGATGCGGAAGAGCGCCAGCATCGGGCCTTGTCCGAACGTCAGGCCGAGGAATTGCGGCTGAAGCAGGAGGCGCGCGAGCGCAGCCGCAAGCTGGTGGCTGCCCAGTCAGCGCAGGTGGCTGCCGCGGCTGCCCAGGAAGCGACGGCGCCGGTGGCGCCTCCGGCTGGCGCGGCCCCCGCTGACGCCGCGGCGGCTCCGAAGGCCTCCGAGACCACACTCCATCGGCCCGCGGTGCCCAAGCCCGCGGACGCAGCCAAGGCGGCGCCTGGACGCGGTGTGAAGAAGCCGGGCAAGGAGGGGTCTGGCTGGAGGGACGATGCCTCCCGCGGCAGGCGCACCCTCAAGACCCGCGGCGATGCCGGCGGCGGCGCCGACGGCTGGCGTGGCAAGGGCCACGGCCGTGCGGGTGGACGCCATGGTGATGCGCAGCATCAGTTCTCCGCGCCCACGGAGCCGATGGTGCGTGAGGTGCTGGTCCCGGAGACCATCACGGTCGCCAACCTCGCGCAGAAGATGTCGGTGAAAGCGACCGAGGTCATCAAGGCCCTCATGAAGCTGGGCTCCATGGTCACCATCAACCAGGTCCTGGATCAGGAAACCGCCATGATCCTGGTCGGAGAGATGGGGCACGTGGGCAAGCCGGCCAAGCTCGACGACCCCGAGTCCTACCTGAGCGAGGCGGAGCCGCGCGAGGAGGCGGTGGCCGAGCCGCGCGCGCCCGTGGTGACGGTGATGGGACACGTCGACCACGGCAAGACCTCACTGCTCGACTACATCCGCCGCACCCGGGTGGCCAGTGGCGAAGCCGGCGGCATCACCCAGCACATCGGTGCCTACCACGTGGGCACGCCGCGCGGGACCATCACCTTCCTCGATACCCCGGGTCACGAGGCCTTCACGGCCATGCGTGCCCGCGGCGCCAAGGTCACGGACATTGTCATCCTGGTGGTGGCGGCGGACGACGGCGTGATGCCGCAGACCATCGAGGCCATCGCCCACGCCAAGGCCGCGAAGGTGCCGCTGATCGTGGCGATGAACAAGATCGACAAGCCGGACGCCAATCCGGAGCGCGTGCGCCAGGAACTGGTGGCCCGCGAGGTCGTGCCCGAGGACTGGGGCGGCGACACCATGTTCGTGGAAGTGTCGGCGCGAACGGGGCAGGGGATCGACGAGTTGCTGGAGCGCATCCTGCTCCAGGCCGAGGTGCTGGAACTGAAGGCGCCGCGCAACGCCCCCGCCAGGGGTATTGTCATCGAGGCCCGTCTGGACAAGGGGCGCGGCCCGGTGGCCACGGTGCTGGTGCAGTCCGGCACCCTGAACCGCGGCGACGTGGTGCTCGCGGGGGCGGTGTTCGGCAAGGTGCGTGCGCTCATGGACGAAGCCGGCCACGCGACCCAGCAGGCGGGGCCCTCCATCCCGGTCGAGATCCTCGGCCTGTCCGAAGTGCCGATGGCGGGCGAGGACGTTCTGGTGGTGGCCGACGAGCGCAAGGCGCGCGAGATCGCGCTGTTCCGCCAGGGCAAGTATCGCGACGTCAAGCTCGCCAAGCAGCAGGCGGCGAAGCTGGACAATATGTTCGAACAGATGGCCTCGGGCGGCTCGAAGTCGCTGTCGCTGATCATCAAGGCCGACGTGCAGGGTTCCTACGAAGCGTTGCAGAACGCTCTCGAGAAGCTGTCCACGGAAGAGGTCAAGGTGAACATCGTGCACAGCGGTGTCGGTGCCATCACCGAGTCGGACGTCAACCTCGCGCTGGCGTCCAACGCGGTCATCATCGGCTTCAACACGCGCGCCGATGCCACCGCCAAGAAGCTGGTCGGGGCCCACGGCATCGATGTGCGCTACTACAACGTCATCTATGAGGCGGTCGACGAGGTCAAGGCCGCGATGTCGGGCATGCTTGCGCCCGAGCGCAAGGAGAACATCACCGGTCTCATCGACGTTCGTCAGGTGTTCCGCATCTCGAAGGTCGGCGCAGTCGCCGGTTGCTACGTGCTGGAGGGTTTCGCGAAGCGCAATTCCCTGGTGCGGGTGCTGCGCGACAATGTGGTCATCCACACCGGCGAACTCGATTCCCTGAAGCGTTTCAAGGACGACGTGCGCGAGGTCAAGGCCGGTTTCGAGTGCGGTCTGCAGGTGCGCAACTTCGACGACATCCGCGTCGGCGACCAGATCGAGACCTACGAGATCGTGGAGGTGGCCCGCTCCCTGTGAGCGGGTCCTCACGGGACGCTGATCCTTGGCCAGAGGCAGGAACAATCCGCGCACCACGCGCCTTGCGGACCAGATCCAGCGGGATCTGTCCGGCATCATCCGGCTCGAACTCAAGGATCCGCGCATCGGGCTGGTGACCATCACCGGCGTGGAGCTCAGCCCGGACATGACCCACGCCAAGGTGTTCGTGACCGTGCTGGGTGACGAGGACAAGACGGAGGAAACACTCGCCACGCTGCGGCGAGCCTCCGGCTTCCTGCGCTCCGAACTGGCCCATGGGCTGGGCACCCGCGTGACGCCCGAGCTTCATTTCGTGTTCGATGAGTCCGTGGTGCGCGGCGCCCGGCTGTCCAGACTCATAGACGACGCCGTTCGCTCGGGCGGTCAGGAAGACGCATGACCCGCCTGGCGGGAGACGGTGGGCGGCCCCGCGCCGCCCGCATCGCGTGGCGTCGCCTGGATGGCGTCCTGCTGGCGGACAAACCGCGTGGCGCGAGTTCAAACGGTTTTCTGCAGACACTGCGCCGCCTGTACCGGGCGGAAAAGGGCGGGCACGGCGGCACCCTGGACCCGATGGCCACGGGCCTCATGGTCGTCTGTTTCGGCGAGGCCACCAAGTTCTCATCCTGGCTTCTGGAGAGCACCAAGCGCTACGAGGGTGAGATCGCTCTGGGGGAGCGCACGGATACCGGAGACGCCGAGGGGCGGGTGACCGGGACGGCAGAGGTGCCTGCGACCCTGCCGGATCTCGAGATCCTGGCAACCTCCTTCACGGGGCCGCGCGAACAGCGACCGCCCATGTACAGCGCCCTGAAGCACGAGGGCAGACCGCTGTACGAGTACGCGCGCCAGGGCGTTGAAGTGAACAAGCCTGCGAGGCGCATCGTCATCGAGCGACTGACGCTGAATCGCATGGGTCCGGCGACGCTTCGCTTCGATGTGGTCTGCAGTACCGGCACCTACGTGCGCGTGCTGGCGGAGGAACTGGCGGCCGCACTCGGGACGCTGGGCCACCTCGTCGCGCTGCGACGCACGGCCTCGGGGCCCTTCGGGATAGGCGACGCGGCCACGCTGGAGATCCTCGAGACACTGGACGAACCGGCGCGCCTGGCGCGCCTGCTCGGGGCCGACCGGCTGCCCTATGCGCTGGCGGAAATCGCGCTCGACGAGCGCGACGCGGCGCACCTCATGCAGGGCCGGACCGTCCGTTCCGCACGACCGGTGGCGGCTGGACGCTACCGGGCGTACGCGCCGGGCGGGCGCTTTCTCGGGGTTGTGGAGGCCGATGACACCGGCGTCATCCGGGGGCAGCGGCTGATGGCCACCGGATCCCCCGTGCCCACCCCCGAAAAGACACCCTAACCTGCTAAATTCGCTTGGATTCCGGGGATTTCATCGCTACAATCCGGCGCTTCCCAGAAGGAGAAAAGACGAGATGGCTGTGACTACCGCCGATAAGGCCCAACTGGTGGCCGATTTCCAGCGCGCCAAGGGCGATACCGGTTCGCCCGAAGTTCAGGTCGCCCTGCTGACCGCCCGCATCAACGGTCTCACCACCCACTTCAAGGGCAACATGCGCGACCACCATTCCCGTCGCGGTCTGCTCAAGATGGTGAGCCGTCGTCGCAAGCTTCTGGATTACCTCCGCGGTAACGACGTCGATGGTTACCGCAAGCTGATCGAACGTCTCGGTCTGCGCAAGTAAGCCCCATCCTGGATCGCGCCTCCGCCCACGTGGACGGCCGTTTCCAACCCCATATCGAAGGATCTTCAGCGCAGCTGCCGGCATCGCCGGCGGCTGCGCGTTGCATTGGTGCGCCCTGACAGCC
>JBEICA010000023.1:0-22267 GCA_040373665.1 Burkholderiales bacterium
AGGCCGATCACTTTCAGTACCGACAACAGCGAGGAGTACCGAACGTCAAGCGCACCGGCGCGCATCGGAGTGCAGCACGAGTTGGGCTACACAGGGGCAACATCGGGTGGCATGTCTGCACACCCGATGCGGAAGGTTGCTCTCAATTGGAACGAACGATGCGCCTACAAAAGCGCCTTCCCAATCCAGTAGAGCCCGCCAGCGAAATTCGCTCCGAGCAGAACGATGCAAACGTACAGGATGAATGCGCCGAACCGCCCAGGATGTTGCTCGCGGAATTTTTTGATGCTCCAGAGGATTTCACCTTTCTCCGCCGGTGGTGGCATTCGGAGCACATAGCGCCCGGGAAAAAATACCTCCAATGAAAGGGGCGATATCAGCACAACCGGAACCTCGCGCCTGCAGCTGCTTTCCACTCGCCGGAGACGCCCAGCGCTACTGCTGCAGCAAGAAACACCAACAACAGCAAAACGACAAAGATCCTGAGCCAGAGTGACATGGATATTTCTTTTGAGATGTTGAATCACGCTTCGCGTGCCAACTCGGCTGGCGGAGCCGATCGGCTCGAACGTGAGATCAGGTCGCACGTTACCACCCAGCGAAAATCTGGCGTGAATTCGGAGGTGATGACGGATTCAAGGATTCGGTCAAACACCTCACGGCCACCCGCAATGCAAAGGCCTTTGGTGCGCAGGCCACTCCTGTGGGTGAACACCCCTTCTCTGTTGCCACCGCCCGCCCTGCGAAGAATTGCTTCGTTCGATTCGTCTCGCCCCCGCGGTTGCGCCGATCTCGCCACGCCGGGAAGACGCAATACCCTGCTGGCCACCCATCCGGCGCTCCAGCCCATCGCCCCCACCTTGGAGGGGCCGGAGCCAGACGTCCCGATCACGATAGACGGGCCCGCACGAACTCCAGTGCGGCGTCGCCTGAGGCCAGCCACTCGCGCCCCAGGCACGCATGCCAGTGCGACTCCGTGCCGAAGGCCAGCCGCCAGTCGTGCAGGCGGCGGGTGAGCAACTGCAGGTCGAACTCCGCCGTCACGCCCATGGCACCGTGCACGGCATGCGCGATCGCCGTGCAGCGCACCGCCGCCTCGGCGGTCCGCGCCTTGGCGAGGGCGGCCGGCAGGCGTTGCGGCAGGCCACCGGCCCCGGCACAGCCCAGCCGGACCGCGGCCCGGGCCGCCGCAACCTCCTCGGCCATCACGGCCAGCTGGTGCTGGACGGCCTGGAAACCACCGATCGCCCGGCCGAACTGCACTCGGTCGCGCGCGTGACGCAGGGTCCACTCCAGCAGACGACCGAGGGCGCCCGCACTGTGGGCCGCCGCCAGCCAGGCACCCACTGCCCGCCAGTCGAAGCCGGCCACGGGTTGCGCGCGCGACAGCGCCGACGCAGACCATTCGAGATCCGCCCGCAGGCCGGCACGCCCCTCGACCGCGGGGCGCAGCGTCGCCGCGTCCGCGCAGGGCATCAGCCGCAGGGTACCTTCGACCTCCAGCAGGACGTGATCCGCCACCTGCCCCAGCGGCACATCACGGGCGACCCACTGGCCAGCCTCGAGCCGCGCCGGTGCGGCGGCCAGGGTGATGGCCCCGGTGGCCGGCGCGGGCCCCTCCCCCGCCAGCCAGCCCCGCAGCAGCATGGTGCTGCCGAGGGGGACGGGCAGTGCGGCGGCTCCGCACTGCTCGAGCAGGGGCAGCGCTCCGGCCACGTCCAGACCCGCGCCCCCTGCCTCCTCGGACAGCATGGCATCCACGAATCCGGCGCCCTCGAGGCTCGCCCACAACGCGCGCCAGTCGCCACCGCGCTCGATGTCGCGGACCCGGGAAGGCGTGCAGGCCTCCGACAACAGCCGGGTCAGGGCATCCTCGAGCAATGAGTCCATGTCGGTCAACGCAGCCCCAGCCCGCGGGCGATCATGCCGCGCAGCACCTCGCGCGTGCCGCCACGAATCGAGAACGACGGCGCGAGGTGGGTGACGTAGGCGAGGCAGCGTGCGAGTTCCGGCGGCAGCGCTGCGTCGGGGTCGATGCCGAGCGCATCGACGATGACCTCGGGCACCAGTTGCTCGAAGCGGGTGCCGAGGTCCTTGACCAGCGCGGCCTCCACCACCGGGCTTTCTCCGCGCGCGAGTGCCGCGGTCAGGCCCAGCGACAGGCTGCGCAGGGTCGCGAAATGCGCCAGCAGCCGACCTGCGAGCGCCACGCTGGCGTCAGACGGTTCGGCCTGGGTGCGCAGGTGGCGCAACCACTCGTCCAGCAGCACCAGGCTGGAGGTGATGCGCTCGGGGCCGCTGCGCTCGAAGGCCAGTTCGGCCACCACCTGGTCCCAGCCCTGACCCTCGGCCCCGACGAGCGCGTCGTCCCCCAGCGCCACGTCGTCGAAGAACACCTCGCAGAAGTGCCGGTCTCCGGCGAGATCCTCGATCGGCCTCACCGTGATGCCGGGCAGGGACAGGTCGATGATCAGCTGAGACAGGCCGCGGTGCCGGTCCTCGGGTGTCCCGGAGGTGCGCACCAGGGCGATCATGTAGTGCGAACGGTGGGCGTTGGTGGTCCAGATCTTCCGGCCCGACAGCCGCCAGCCTCCCGCCACCGGGGTGGCGCGGGTGCGCACGGAGGCCAGATCGGAACCGCTGCCGGGCTCGCTCATGCCGATGCAGAAGAACGACTCGCCGCGGCAGATGCGTGGCAGGTGGAAGCGCTTCTGTGCCTCGGTGCCGTACTTGAGGATGAGCGGCCCGCTCTGCCGGTCGGCGATCCAGTGGGCGAACACCGGCGCTCCGGCAGCCAGCAACTCCTCGTTCACCACGAAGCGGGCGAAAGCACTGCGGCCGGCACCGCCGTACTCCGGAGGCAGCGTCAGCCCGAGCCAGCCGCGCTGCGCCAGGGCCCGGCTGAAGTCGGCGTCGTAGCCCGACCAGGACCGCGCCCGCGCGCCGGCCGGCATGCCGGCCAGGGACTCGGCGAGGAAGGCACGCACCGGCGCGCGCAAGGCCTCGTCCTCGGACGGAATCGGCATCGGCGGGGGGAGAAACATCGCCCCAGCTTCGGGCCTCAGACGGGTGACGTCAAGCGCTCCCGGGCCTCGCCACCTGCGGACATCACCGCTATGCTCCTCTCGACCAACTCCCCGTAGACGGAGTCCCGCCATGTCCGCACGTCTTGTCTCCCTCCTGGCCGCACTCTGGCTCGCCCTGACCACGACACTGGCGTGCGCACAGCTTGTGGAGCGCCGCGTCGACATCCACAGCGAGGGCATCCGCATGAGTGGCTTCGTCATGCACCCCACCGTGAAGGATGGCACGAGGCTGCCGGCGGTCATCCTGTCCCATGGCTGGGGCGGCACCGCCGCCCTGCTCCGCCCCGAGGCCGAGCGATTCGCCCAGGCGGGCTATTTCGTGCTGGTGTTCGACTACCGGGGCTGGGGCGACAGCGACGGCCGTCCGGTGCGGGACGAGGCAGGCAAGGCCGGTGCGCAGCGCGACTTGCGGGAGGTGGTGCACCCGCTGGACCAGGCCACCGACATCTTCAACGCCGTGCACTGGATCGCCGGCGAACCGCTGGTCGACATGGAGCGTCTCGGCCTCTGGGGCACGAGCTTCTCGGGGGGGCTGGCAGCCTATGTCGCCGCGCGGGAACCCCGCGTGCGCGCCCTGGTGGCACAGGTGGCCGCCTTCGGCCGTCCGGTGGTCGCCATGCCGGCGACGACGCTCGCCCAGACCCGCGCCTCCGCCACGCGCCGCGCGCGGGGCGAAATCGGGCACCCCGCCCCCGGGGTGCGGGAGATCGGCAATCTGCGCGGCGCACCCATCGGCGAGGCATTCCTGCGCTACTCACCGATCGAGGACATGGCGATGCTGCGCGGCTGCGCCACGCTCGTCATCGATGCCGAGCGCGAGGAACTGTTCGATGTGCGGGAGCACGGCGAACTCGCCTTCCAGCGCGCACCTGAGCCGAAGAAGCGGGTGGTCATCCCCGGGATCACCCACTACGGCATCTACACCACCGCCCGCACCCAGGCCCAGAACCTCGCCGTGGACTGGTTCGACCAGCACCTGAAGGGCGCTCGCTGAAGCGCAGTCCCCCGGCCGTGCATGGCGCCACTGCGAACGCTGGCTACGCGGGATTTCGGGCTACGGCACCTTCGATCCCCGCTGCCGCCAGGCCCTCGTCGTGCTTCGGAGTCTTCGGCATGCTGCTGCCGGAGCGAGAGACCGGAGACCCTGCATCCCCGGGCAACGCCCCCTCGCCTCAGCGGTGATCGGCCCCCTTCAGATGGCCGTAGCGCGCGACACGGATGTCGGCCTGGGCCTTGTGGCCGGCAAACCCCTCGATGGCGCACAACCGGGAGCAGTACTCGCCGATCATGGCCGAGGCCTCCGGCTTGACCTTCTGGTAGGTGCAGGTCTTGATGAACTTGCCCACCCACAGGCCACCGGTGTAGCGCGCCGCCTTGCGCGTCGGCAGGGTGTGGTTGGTGCCGATGACCTTGTCGCCGTAAGACACGTTGGTCTCGGGCCCGAGGAACAACGCCCCGTAGTTGGTCATGTTCTGCAGGAAGTAGTCCGGATCGCGGGTCATCACCTGAACGTGCTCGGACGCGATGCGGTCGGCCTCGGCCACCATCTCGTCGTACGTGTCGCACACGATGACCTGGCCGTAGTCCTTCCAGGCCTGTCCGGCGATCGCGGCCGTGGGAAGCGTCTTCAGCTGCACCTCGATCTGCTTCATCGTGTCCAGGGCCAGGGCCTCGGAATTGGTGAGCAGGATCGCGGGCGAGTTGGGCCCGTGCTCGGCCTGGCCCAGCAGGTCGGTGGCGCAGATCTCGCCATCGACCGAATCGTCGGCGATGACCAGGGTCTCGGTCGGTCCGGCAAACAGGTCGATGCCGACGCGCCCGGCGAGCTGGCGCTTGGCCTCGGCGACGTAGGCGTTGCCCGGCCCGGCCACCATGTCGGTGGCGCGGATGGTTTCGGTGCCCACCGCCATGGCGGCGATGGCCTGAACCCCGCCCAGCACGTAGATCTCGTCCGCCCCCGCCAGATGCATGGCCGTGACGATGGCCGGCGCCGGTCGGCCCTGGAACGGCGGCGCGCAGGCGATGACGCGCGGGACGCCGGCCACCTTGGCCGTGAGGATGGTCATGTGCGCCGAGGCGACCAGGGGATACTTGCCACCGGGCACGTAGCAGCCGACGCTGTTCACCGGAAGATTCCTGTGGCCGAGGATCACCCCCGGCAGGGTCTCCACCTCGACGTCGCGCAGGGCGTCGCGCTGCACCTGGGCGAAGTTGCGGATCTGCGTCTGGGCGAACCTGATGTCCTCGACGTCACGGGGCGACATCATGGCGATGTTGGCCTCGATCTCGGCCTGGCTGAGGCGGAAGCTCTCCGGGGACCACTTGTCGAACTTCTCCGACATCTCGCGCACGGCGGCGTCGCCGCGCTTCTCCACGTCGGCGATGATGCCCTCGACCGTCGCCCTGACCTTCGCCTGTTCCGCCGCGTCGTCGGCGGCGCTGATGCCCGTCTTGAGAAATCGAATCATTGCTTCATCCGGTGGTCTGGCAGGCCCTGCCTGCGAAGCCCGGCATTGTAGGCAAGCGCCGCGGATTCGTCGCGGACGACCGCGTCTCAGCCGGCGTCGGCGAACTGTGCCGCAATGGCGGCGCGCTCCGCGTCACACCGCAGCAGCGCCTGGACACAGACCGGATCGAGCCGGCCAGAGGCCGCCTCGTTCTCCAGTTCGGCGCGCACCTGCGATGCGTCCCAGGGGGCCTTGTAGGGTCGGCGGTTGCACAAGGCGTCATAGACATCGGCCACCGCGAGGATGCGAGCAGCCAGGGGAATGTCAGGCAGCCGCAGGCCGCGGGGATAACCGCTGCCGTCGCCCCGCTCGTGATGACCGCCGATCACGTCCAGCATCACGCGGGCGCCCTGCTCGTGGGTCAGTCCCAGATCGTCGATCATGTGACGCGCCATGCGCAGCCCGATGTCGACGTGTGTGCGCATGACCTCCCATTCCTGGGCATCGAGGGGGCCGGGTTTGAGCAGGATGCTGTCCGGGATGCCGACCTTGCCGATGTCGTGCAGGGGCGCGAACACGTGCAGTTGCTCGATGAAGACGTCGTCGAGGCCGAACTCTTCCGCGACTTCCCGGGCGATCAGCCGGCTGTACTTGGCCATCCGCGTCAGGTGCATGCCGGTCTCCAGGTCACGCACCCGGCCGAGCTGCGCGGCCAGCTGCACCGCCCCGAGCAGGGTGCGCACCGCGGCCCGCTCGGCAAGGTACAGGCGCACCGCAAGATCGGAAAACACCTCCAGGAAGGCGACAGTCTCGGCATCGAAGGCACGCGGGCGACGCGCGTCGAAGAACAGGAAACCGGCGAGTTCCTCACCCTGGTGCACGGGCACGGTGAAGCTGCTGGCGTACGCCTGGGACTTGAGCCAGTCGGTGTGCCGCGATGGGGCCGTGAACTCCCGGTCGATGTCGTCGATCAGGCGGCTGCTGCGCTCACGGGCCAGTGCCGCCAGGGAGGGCACCTCGCCCAGCTTCGCCTCGTACCCCGACAGGGGCGTGCCATCCTGGCTGCTGCTGGAAAAAGTGCACAGCAGATCCGTGTCGCGGTCGTAGGTGATGAGCGCCATGCGCTCGACCACCGGGTAACGGCTGCGCACGATCTCGTGCAGGGACCGGAGCCGGTCCGCGATGGTGTGGGCGAGCATCATCTGTTTGTCATTTCGTGGTCTGACGCATCGTATCCCATAAACCGACTATACGAGTGCAGGGCCACCGATTTCGGGACTTTTGGCACGGCACCAGCCGCCGCCAAAGAGGGCGCCCCCGCGGGGACATCAGTGATCGCCGCCGTGCCCGTGGCCGTGACCCGGCGGTCCCGGACGAACCACTTCGAGGGCATCCTCGCCACCGGCATGACCCGGCACCCGGACCTGCGCAGGCGGCTCGCCCTCCCATTCCCGTGCCACCGACCCGGGCGGGTGGGCATACCAGTCGGGCACCTGCCAGACCTCCCGCTGCAGGCCCTCCCGCACCTTGACGACGGTGAACATGCCCCCCATCTCGATGGGGCCGAAGGGTCCCTCCCCCGTCATCATGGGCAGGGTGTTCTCCGGCAGTTCCATCTGCATCTCGGCCATCTCGGCCATGCCTGCGTCACCCATCACCATGTAGCCTGGCGCAAGCTTGCGGAACTTCTGCCACAGGCCGCGCTGGTCGACCCCGATCATGGTCGGCACACGATGCCCCATCGGCCCCATGGTGTGGTGCGACTTGTGACAATGGAAGGACCAGTCGCCGGGATCCTCGAAGACGCACTCGAGCACTCGCATCGCCCCCACCGGCAGGTCGACCGTGACCTCGGGCCAGCGCGCGGCCGGCGGCACCCAGCCGCCGTCGGTCCCGGCCACCTCCAGGGTGGTGCCATGCAGGTGCAGGGGGTGGTTGGTCATGGTGAGGTTGCCCACACGGATGCGCAGGCGCTCGCCCGTGCTGCAGACGAGATGGTCGATGCCGGGGAAGGCGCGGCTGTTCCAGGTCCACAGGTTGAAGTCCAGCATGGTCGCCACCCGCGGGGTGCGACTGCCGGGCTCCACGTCGTAGGCGTTGACCAGGAAGACGTAGTCGCGGTCTGCGGCATGCAGGGCCGGATCACGCGGATGCACCACGATCGCCCCCATCATGCCCATGGCCATCTGCACCATCTCGTCGGCGTGGGGGTGGTACATGAAGGTGCCGGAACGTCGCATGGTGAACTCGTAGACCATGGTCCGACCCGACGGGATGGGTGGCTGGGTGAGCCCGCTGACGCCGTCCATGCCATTGGGCAGCAGGATGCCGTGCCAGTGGATGGATGTGTGCTCCGGGAGCCGGTTGGTGACGAACACGCGCACCCGGTCACCCTCGACACATTCCAGCGTGGGTCCCGGGGACTGGCCGTTGTAGCCCCAGAGCCTTGCCGTCATGCCGGGGGCGATCTCGCGCACCACGGGTTCGGCCACCAGATGGAATTCCTTCCACCCGTCGCGCATGCGCCACGGCAGTGTCCACCCGTTGAGCGTCACCACCGGCCGGTAGGCCGGACCGTCGACAGGGTGCCGGGGCGGCTGGGTGCCTGCCCCCGCGCTGGAGACCAGCTCAGGCAGCGCCGCCAGGGCGCCGCGCCCGACCGCGCCCGCGCCGACCAGGGCGGCGGCGCCACCGCTCAGGAAATGTCTGCGGTCCATGCTCATCCTCCCTGCGCGCTCATGGCGGTGGACGCGGACGCCGGTGCCGGCGGCAGCCGCCCGCCCAGGGCCTGCCGGAGGTCGGCCTCGGCGAGCCAGAAATCGCGCAGGGCTTCGGCATAGCCCTGGGCTGCGGCGATCTGTTCCCGCGCGTCGGCCATGAGCTCGAAGACGCTGGCGAGCATGCCGTTGTAGCGCAGCAGCTGTTCGCGCGCGATCGCCTCGCGCATCGGCACGATCCGGTCGCGGTGCCCGCGGGCCAGTTCCCAGGCCGCGGCATAACGCGCGTGCGCCTCGCGCACCTCGGTCCTCGCGTTCACCGCGGTCTCGGCCACGCGGTGCACGGCCTGAAGGTAGATGGCCTCTGCGCGCGCCACCCGGCTCCCGCCCCAGTCGAACAGCGGCACCTCGACGCTGATTTCGTAGCCCTTCTTCAGCGGGTGGCCGTCCTCCATCACCGTGGCGGGCCCGAGCTCGAGGGCGTTGACGACGCGGGTACGGCGCACCAGCCCGAGGGAGGCGGCCGTCGCCTGCGTCTGGCGTTGCACGGCCACCAGATCCAGGCGGCGCGACAGGGCGAACGCCTCCAGTCCCGCCAGCGGCTCGGGGGCCGCCGGCAGCGGTGGCAGGTGGTCCGGCAGCCTGATCGCCGCCGCATCGCCCACGCCCAGCAGCCGGGCGAGACGCTCGCGCGCTGCGGTTGCCGCGGCCCGCGCGCGTCCGGCCTCCAGCACCACGCCGGCCTGGAAGGACTGCTCGCGCAGACTTTCCAGCCGGGAAAAATTGCCGGCCTGGCGCATGCGTTCCGCGAGTTCGGACACCGCCAGCGCCGCCTCCTCGGCGCGGCCGAAGTAGGCCGCGCCCACGTCCGTCGCCACCGCGTCGACCCAGGCGCGCCGCGTGTGAGCCGCCAGTTGCAGCATGCGATCTCCGGTCTGCAGGACCACGGCGTCGTAGCGTCTTCGCTCCATGCCGAGGGCAGCCGGCATCATCAGCACCCCCAGAACGGGAAAGGTGAAGGCGGTCTCGTTCTTGAAGCCTTCGGACGACGAAGTCCGCACGGTGGAAAAGCGCGGGTTGGCCAGGCGGCCTGCCTGCACCAGATCGGCCTCGGCGATGCGCAGGTCGGCGAAGACCGCCTGGAGACCCCGGTTGTTCAACAGGGCCAGCTGCACGGCGTCGTCGACGCCAAGCGGCGCCGCCAGCAGACCCTCGATCTCCAGGGCGACGCTCGCCGCAGGCTCGGCGGAGCGCTGCACCGCGACCCGCGCACCCAGCCGGTCCCGGGCATCGGCAGCGAGCCGCGACTCGCCGGAATCCTCGGACAGTTGTACGCAGGCCCCGAGCAGCAGGGTCGTCGACAGTCCCGTCAGGGCGAGGCATCGCCGCCCCTGATGGATGAAGGTGGACATGGTGTTTCTCCCGCTCCATCCGTCCCGCTGGTCGGGAACGGACGATGTGATGTGGAGGGAGCGCGGCGCGCCCCCGGTGTCATCGTGTCAGGCGGGTCGTCGGGGCGGTTTGCGCCGTGGAAAGGTGGGGCTCGACCCCGGGATGGAGAGGAACGCGGCGTGCAGCACCGCCGCAAGGCCCTCCGGCGAAGGCAGGGAGAAATCGATCCGGGCACCCTGCGGGGCCATGAGACACATCCGGCAGTCGCAGCCGGGAGGCGTACCGACAACATCCGCCACACCGGCATCGGACACCGCGGCGGGTGCATCCGTGTCACCAGCCGTCATCGCCTGGGTGTGCCCGGGGCAATCACCGGCCTCCGCATCGGTCACCGCCTCCCCCTGCGCGTTCGGGTGCTGGCAAAACGTCATGGCGGCGCCCGCCGAGCCCTGGATCACCAGGAGCACGCACATCAACAGGCAGAAAAAGTGACGAAGCGAATCACGCATGACCACAGTGTAATCCCCCGGCGGCCCGAGGGTGATCACTTCCTCGACGGGGCCGGCGCTCCGGCGGGCCCGGTCCGGACCACGGCCTGGACGTCGAATCCGGCCGCCGCGGCGCGATCCATCAGGGCCTGATAGAGCTCGTTGGACAGGGTGGGGGTGCGTGCGAGCACCCAGAGGTATCCGCGATCGGGGGTGCCGACCAGCACGTGGTCGTAGTCCTCACCGAGGGCGATGACCCAGTAATCCCCCCAGGTGAAGGGCATCCATCGCAACCATTTCGGCAGGAAGGACACCTCGAGACGGGCATTGGTCCCGGAGCGATCGGCCGGGCGCGCGACGCCGGTCACTTCGGCCACGCCGCCCTCCCCCGTGACACAGCGGTTGTGCACCGAGACCGTGCCATCGCCGATTGGCGCGTACTCCGCCGTGACCTCGCCGACGCATTTGCGCTGAAAGAAGTTGGGCAGCCTGGCGATCTCGAACCAGCGTCCCTGGTAACGGTCCAGGTCGACCCGCGCCACCGTCTCCAGCGGCGGCGCCGCCGACACCGGGGGTGCGGCCCACAGGGTGAGGGACAGCAGCCCGACCGCAATGCCTGCCAGCTTTTTCATCGCATCCGACTCCTCTTGCTCAAGGGGTGAAGCCGCCCGGTTCGTCCGCCGGGTTCCGTTCGTCGGGCGCCAGCCACCGCTCGTCGACCGGGACTCAAGGATTCAGGGTCGGCGCCGTTCATTCCGCACCATGTGGAAGTGGATTTTCCCCAAGCCCAGGAGTTCCTCAACAGTGTCCCGTCGTTGCATCGCAGGCTTCACGCTCATCGAACTGCTGACCGTCCTGGTCATCGTCGGGGTCATCGCTGCCATCGCCCTGCCGATGTACCGGGACCACGTCCTGCGCGGGCATCTCGCCCGGGCAACGGAAGGCTTGGCGGACATGCGCGGCCGCATGGAGAAGCACTACCAGAACCGGCGCACCTATGCCACCGATGGCGCCGTGGTCTCTCCCTGCGCCGTGGCCGCCGCCCAGCGCACCTTCGGCGTGTTCGTCGTCGATTGCCAGACACTCGGGGCCGAGGCCTTCCTGCTGCGCGCCACCGGCAGCGGACCGGCTGCCGGATTCACCCTGACACTCGACCAGCGCGATGGCCGCGCCACGACCGCCGTACCCGCCGGTTCCGGCTGGACCACCTGCACGACCCGCTGGATGCTGCGCAAGGGGGACACGTGCTGATCCCTCACGCTGTTTCCCCCCGGCATTCCGCAGGGTTCAGCGTCATCGAACTGCTCGTGGTGCTGTCGGTGGTTGGGATCCTCGCCGCCGTGGCCGGACCGGGCATGGCGGCCTGGGTGCGGGACTCCAGACTCACCGCCGCCTCCGAGTCCCTGGCCAATGGCCTGCGCATGGCCCGGGAGGAAGCGATCCGCCGCAGCCACGGTGTCGTGTTCACCACCACCAACGACACGCCTGGACTGGCCTCTGCAGCCGTGGCCGGAGGCCGCAACTGGGCCCTGTATCAGATCCCGCGGGCGACCGAGACCCTGGACTACCTGCGTGGCGGCTCGCTGCTCGAGGGCGGTGCCGGCACCACCGTGACGGGACCGGCAGCCGTCTGTTTCAACTCGCTGGGTCGGCGGGTTGCCAATGCCGCCACCGGCGTGGCCGCGGCAACGTGCGAGATCGGGGCCGACCCGATGTTCGCCACCTACACCGTCACGCAGGCCGACAGCAGCCGCAGCGTCAGGATCACCATCTCGCTCAACGGCCAGGTGCGCTCCTGCGATCCCGCCGCCGCCGGGGGAACCGTCAATGCCTGCCCCTGAGGCGACCATGAAACAACCGACGCGCATTCCGCCAAGCTCTGCGACGCCATCCGCGGCGCGCGGGTTCTCGATGATCGAGACCCTGATCGCGCTGTTGTTGCTGTCGATCGGCCTGATGGGTCTGCTCGGACTGCAGGCCCGGGCGGCCCGCATGTCCACGGACACCGAGGACATGACCCGCGCGTCACTCCTGGCCAACGAGATCGCCTCGTCGATGTGGGTGAGCACGAGTGCCGCGACCGTGACCCCGGCCCAGATCAGCGCCTGGAACGCCCGCGCCGCGGACCCGACCAGCGGCGGCATGCGCGACGGCACGGTGTCGGTCACGACGGCGGGGAAGATCGCCACCATCACGATCACCTGGCGCTCGTCTTCCCCGAACTCGAGCGCGACCGACCGTTACGTCACGAACGTGGTGATCCCGTGAAGATCCGCGCAGCCTCGAGCGGCCTGACCCTGGTGGAGCTGCTGGTGGCCATGGCCATCGGCCTGGTGATGGCACTGGCCGCCACCCAGGTGATCGTGCAGGGAATGCGCGGCAAACGGGTGACCGTCTCGGTGAACGACGTGAACCAGACCGCGGCCTTCCTCAGCACGACGATCGACCGCGTCGTGCGCGGCGCCGGCGCCGGCTTCGCCATGACGCCCCAGGTTCTCGGCTGTGCGCTGCGCGCCGGGCGCGACGCCGCCGTCCTCTGGCCGCGTGCGGGCAGCTGGCCGGACCCGTTCGGTGCACTTCCCGTGCTGCCGAGGCTGGCACCGGTGGTGGTCCACGCCGGTGCCTCGGCCGCCGGGTCCGACGTGCTGGCGGTGATGAGCGGCAACGCGGGCATCGGTGATGCGCCGACGTCGGTGCTCCCCGCGTCCGCCACCGCCTCGTCGGTCCGCCTCAACAACACCCACGGCTTCATCGGCAACGATCTGGTGCTGGTGCAGGATGCCGGGCTCGGCTGTCTGCTGGAGCAGGTCAGCGCCGGCTTCACCGGGGGGACCGCGCAGACGCTGACCTTCGGCGGCGCTTACGCGGAGGATGCGGTGGATGGCGTGGAACTGGCCTGGATGGGCCATTCCGCCGCCGCGCAGGTCATCCGCATCGGTCAGGCCGCAGCCATCAACACACCCGAGTTCCAGTTCATCGGCGTGGGCGCCAACAACACCCTGTTCGTCTACGACCTGATGCGACTCGGGCCTGAGGACGCGTCCAACCCGATCGCCGAGGGCGTCATCGAACTGCGCGCGGTCTACGGTGTGGACAGCAACGGCGACAACACGCTCGACACCTGGGTCCAGCCGGATGCCAGCCCCTGGACCGCCGCAGAGCTCACCAACGGCACCGCCGCCTCCCAGGCCAACCTGCAGCGCATTTTCGCGGTCCGCGTCGGCCTGCTGCTGCGCTCCGCGGTCCAGGACCCGGAGGATGTCGCGCCGGCCTCGGTGGTGCTTTTCCGCGATCTGCCCACCACGGTGCAGCGAACCGTGAGCATCGGCAGCACGAACCGGAAGTTCCGGCATCGCAGCGTCGAGCTGACCATCCCCGTGCGCAACGTGCTGCCCAAATGAAGACCGCGAAGCAGATGCATCGATCCCGTCTTCCGTATCCTCGCGCGCAGCGCGGCGTGATCCTGCTGTTCATTCTCGTCGGGCTGGCGGTCATGCTGATCGGTGCGACCGCTCTGGTGCGCTCGCTCGACATCTCCCTGGTCAACGCCGGCAACCTCGCCTTCCGGCGCGACCTGGTGAACCAGGGTGAGCGCGCGATGGACAGCGTCAAGGCGAGCTTCACGGGCGCCGGCACGCTGGCTACGGAAGCGGCACGGTCCGACCACAGCACGGCGGCCAACTACCGCGCCATCACCCTGGCGACGAATGGCGCCGGCATCCCCCTGGCCCTGCTGGACGACGGCGCTTTCGGCTCCGTCGGCACGAGCGCCAACGACATCGTGCTGGCCGACCAGAAGATCACGATCCGCTACGTCATCGACCGGCTGTGCGCGACCACGGGCCAGGAGTCCGTCATCGGCACCACCCAGTGCATGCTGGCCGACCGCAACGTGCCCGCGGGTGGCAGCGGCACCATGCTCAGCCGCGCCGAGGACTCCTGGGGCGGCAGGGCTGGCGGCGTGACACCGCAGGTGCTGTTCCGCGTCAGCGTGCGCATCGACGGTCCGCGCGGCACCCAGGCCTTTCTCCAGGCCAGCATGACCCCGCAGTGATGAATTCCAGACCATCCGCCGACACACCACGAGGTGAGGCCATGACCACGCGATCCCGACTACGGCTCTGCAGCGCCCCGGCGCTTCTGGTGGTGCTGCTGATGATGACCCCAGTCAAGCAGGTCGAAGCGGTGACCGCCACCGACACCTGCGTCAGCGCCGACCTTGGCGGAGGCACGACGGACACCTGCCCGTCCGGTAGTTCCGCGAGCACCGCCATCCCACTGGCCGACCAGCCCCTGCTGACCCCGGACGTGCCCGGCAATCTGGCACTGGCCCTTTCGGTGGAATTCCCGACGGCCGTCAGCGTCGCCCACATCGAAGCCTATTCGACGGCCAGCACCTACCTGGGTTACTTCGACCCGAACAAGTGCTACCTCTATTCGCACAACGCCACCGAGACGCTGCGTCACTTCTACCCTGCCGGGACGGCGGCGGGCCGGGTCTGCACCGGCGCCAACGAGAGCATGTGGAGCGGCAACTTCCTCAATTGGGCAACGATGCAGACCATCGACCCGTTCCGGTGGGCCCTGACGGGAGGCTACCGGGTGCGGGATACAGCCACCGAGACCTGGCTTGAGAAGGCCTGGGCGTCGGGCCAGGGCGGCACGGGCAATTTCCCCAACCGCACGCTCAGCGGTACGCTCGTCACCGGCGCCACTCCCTTCACGGCGACCGCATTCAACATGCGCATCCAGGGCCTGGGCAACAGGATGCGCTTCACCATCACAGGCGACGTCAACGGCACACCCACGGCCTACAACCCGGCCGCGGCCTTCAGTGCCGCCACCACCTATGAGGTGAGCGTTCGCGTGAAGGTCTGCGACAGCTCGGTGGGCGTCGAAGCGAACTGCAGGCAATACGGCTCCAACTGGAAGCCCGAGGGACTGCTCCAACAGTACTCCAACAAGATCCGCTACAGCGCCTTCGGCTACCTCAACGACGACAACATCCAGCGCGATGCCGGCGTGCTGCGGGCCCGGCAGAAGTTCGTCGGGCCGACGGTCCCGGTCGCAGGGGGCAGCCCGCTCACCAACGCCATCGCCGAGTGGAGCGCGGCCGATGGCACATTCCTGACCAACCCCGACGCCGGCGACGCGACAGCCACCACGAGCGCGACCGGCGTCACGGTGAGCAACAGTGGCGTCATCAACTACCTGAACAAGTTCGGGCAGATCAACCCGGGAACCTACAAGACCTTCGACCCGGTGGGCGAGCTCTACTACGCCGCCACGCGCTATTTCAAGAACCTGGGCAACGTGGCCGCCTGGTCCACCATGGGCTCGGCGAGCGCCGCGACCAAGACCACCTGGGTGGACGGATTCCCCGTGATCACCAACTGGGACGACCCGATCCTGTACTCCTGCCAGCGCAACTTCATCCTCGGGATCGGCGACGTCAACACCCACGCCGACAAGAACCTGCCCGGCAGCGGCACCCCGACGGGCAACGAGCCGACCAAACCGACCGAGGTCGTCGCCGACACCACCGTCAACACGGTGACCGCGACCAACAAGGTGGGTGAACTCGAAGGCTTGGGCGCTTCGCTCGGCACCACCAACCCCTACAACGGCTGCTGCAACAACAACTCGGCCCTGATGGCCGGACTGGCCTACGATTCCAACACCCGCGACATCCGTCCGGACGACGTGAACAAACCCCAGACCCTGGGCAGGCAAACCATCCAGACCTACTGGCTGGATGTACTCGAATACTCCACGTACAAGCGGACCAACCAGTTCTATCTGGCGACCAAGTACGGTGGCTTCGAAGTGCCGGCAGGCTTCGACCCCTACACCCGGTCCACCGCCCTGCCCCAGGCCTGGTGGTCGACCTCCGGGGACGTGCTCGGCAGCCCCGCACAGCCGCGCCCGGACAACTACTTCGTGGCCTCGCGGCCGGACACCATGGTGGCCGGCCTGTCGAGCGCATTCGCCCGGATTGCCGCCGCCATCCAGTCCTACACCTCCTCGTTCGCCATCGCCGTGCCCCAGGTCACGGCGTCCGGCGGCGCCAGCTACGCGACCAAGTACGACACCGCCGCCTGGACCGGGGACCTCGATGCCGCCGAAGTGGGCTTCGACAACGCCACGGGCGAGCCGACCGCGACGGTGGTCTGGCGCCTCACCGACAAGCTCGCCACACAGCTCGCAGGCGACGGCTGGAACACCGGGCGCCGCGTCGTCACCTGGAACCCGACCGCCGCCGCCGGCAAGCCGTTCCGGACGGGGGCCAGCAATCTGACCAGCGCCCAGAGCACCGCCCTGGACACCCCCTACCGTTCAGGCGACGACTCCGCCGACTTCATCAACTACCTGCGCGGCCAGCGCCTGCACGAGACCACCTCCTCGGACCCGGCCAGCAGCCGTGCCTACCGCAGCCGGACCAAGCTGCTCGGCGACATTGTCGGATCCAGAGTCCTTGTTGTGGGTACCCCCTCGTCCCCGTTCTCCGAGAGCACCAACCCCGGCTACGCCCAGTTCCGCACCGACACGGCCAGCCGCAAGACCATGCTCTACTTCGGTGCCAACGACGGCATGATGCACGCCATCGACGGCAGCCTCACGGGCACCACTGCGGGGCAGGAAGTGTTCGCCTACGTCCCCAATGCGGTGATCGGCGGCCCGAGCGGCACCCCGGGCGTGGACGGTCTCGCCGCCCTGGGCAACCCGGCCTTCTCCCACCGTTACTTCGTCAATACCACGCCCGCCGCCTTCGACCTGGACTTCGGCGCGACCGACGGCGGCAGCGGCCAGAGCTGGCGCACCATCCTCGTCGGCGGCCTGGGCAAGGGCGGGCGCAGCGTCTACGCCATCGACATCAGCAACCTGCCCACCCCCCCCACCGAGGACGCCATTGCCGGCAAGGTGCTGTGGGAGTTCACCGATCCCGACCTCGGCTTCACCTTCGGCGAGCCCCTGGTCATCAAGACCCGCCGCTACGGCTGGGTGGTGGTGTTCGGGTCCGGGTACAACAACCCGGACGGCAAGGGCTACCTGTTCGTGGTCAACCCCCGCACCGGCGCCCTGATCCAGAAGATCGGCACCGGCGCCGGCAGCACCACCTCGCCGGCTGGCCTCGCCCACGTGAACAGCTTCGTGATCGACCGCACCAGCGCCATCTCCGACGCCGTCTACGCCGGCGACCTGCTGGGCAACCTGTGGCGCTTCGACGTGTCCCCGACCACCGGCACCTTCGCCGCTCCGGTGAATCTGGCCACGCTCACCGACGACGCCGGCAATCCCCAACCCGTGACCACCCGGCCCATGATCGAGGTGCACCCCAAGGACCGGGCCCGCTACGTCCTGGTCGGAACGGGACGCCTGCTGCACGGGATCGACCTGCCGTCCACGCAGATCCAGAGCTTCTATTCCATCAAGGACGGCACCGGGTTCATGTTCCAGTCCAGCGCCGGCCTGCCCGCCGGCGTGACCTTCCCGATCAAGCGCTCCAATCTGGCGCTCAACGGCGACACGCTGGTCGGCGTGACCCCGACCGCCACCCAGATGGGCTGGGTGCTGGACCTCGGCACCGGCCCGGCCAGCATCGGCTGGCGCGTACTGCTCGACCCCGCCCCGTTCTATGGGGTGATCGCCTTCGCCTCGAACCTCACCATGTCCACCGATGCGTGCAACGCCTCCGGCGAGACCCGCATCTACGGCGTGGACATGGCCACCGGCAAGAGCGTCCTCACCACCGAGGTGACCGAGGCCAATGTCGTCGCGACCGTCGTGACGCGCTACTTCAGCGGCATGGCGGGCCGGCTGACCGACCTGAAGTTCGTCAGCGTCGCGGGACGGGTGCGTCTGGTCGGTGGCAACGATCAGGGCGCCACGAAATCCGTCCCCGGCAGCTTCGGCGCCACGACCTCCTGGCGCATCCTGAACTGGCGCGAGGTGCCGATACCGGATTGACGGTTGCGTGACGGGGCTCGCCCGACGCGGGGACATCAGGGAAACGTTCGCAATACCTGAGCTATCCTTGGCGGACACGTGTGACACGTTTACCGGGGGGAGCGAGCGATGAACGGAACCCGTGGACCCCTGACGGCGGTCCTCGCCATGCTGGCGGCACTGACCATGGCCGCGCCCGCGAGCGCGGCGCCCGAGGATGCGTACGAGCGTCTGCGCATCGCCAGCGAGCTCGAGTATCGCTGCGGGAAACTGGCCTGGCTCGAGCAGAACTGGCTGAACGTGGCGGGCAACGAAGCCTTCGATCGCTCCTCTGCCAAGGCGGCATTCGACAAGGCCGCCGACCGCGCCGCCGAGCGCAAGCGACACCGGGAAGGCATCGTCCAGCGCGCCGGGCAGCTGGACTGCTCCGGCGAAGGCGAACGCTACCTCCTGGACGGTCTGCAGGCCGCGTGGGTTTCCGCCGGGGTCCGCTTCGCCTTCGTCACCCAGCGTGCCCGGCTCGCCGCGCAGGGCAAGCCGGCGCTGGATCTCACGCCGGAGGAACGCCAGCTGGCCGAGCTTTTCGGCGGCCTGCTCAGACGCACGTTCGGACAGCAGCTCCAGGCCTTCGAGCAGCAGGTCGGCCAGCGCCTCCAGGCCATGGCGGCCGAGCGGCCCGAGGGCACTCTGAGCGTGTACGAGATGCTCTACGGATCCGGACAACTGCTCGATGACGTCCGGTTCATGCGTGCGATCGAGGGTCCCGGCTATGTCGCACGCGAGGTGCCTCTGGGCGACGGCAGCGCCACCACCCAGCTGAGTCCGCCGGACGGTGCCGCCCCGAAGGCGGCCGCCGACGCCGGCGGCCTTCCCCGGGCGGTACTGGTCTCCGATGTGAGCCGGTTCAACATCCGTGTGGACCGGGACAAGTGGGTCGAGGCGCACGGATTCGTTTCACTCGGCGCCGACGATGCACTCTATGTGGTTGCAATCGCGCCCGATGCGGCGACGCTGCCCGCGACTGTGCGCGCCGTGCTCGATGCGGACAAGGGCCCACCCGTGGAGGGAACGCGCGTCACCGGACCCTGCCCCGGCACCCTGTGTTTCCGCTTCCCGCGGAGTGGCTACGACAGGCAGGCGAAGCTCGCTGGTGTGCTTCAGCACCGAGCGTTCATCACGGCCCGGCCGGAGAACCAGCTGACCAAGGACAAGCGCGAGGCCATCTCCGCGTTCCTGACGCGGATCGAGGAAGCCCGAAGAAAGCTCGCAACACCCTGAGCGGCGATCCCCGCCGCACCCGGACCACGGCGGTCACGACGGGGCGTCGTCACACCCCGCCCGGGTCCGCCCGGTCACTGGGCGCACCACCCCCCGTCCATCAGCACGTCGTTGCCGGTCATGAAGCCGGCCTTGTCGGAACAGATGTACAGCGCCAGCGAGGCGATCTCGTCGGCCTCGCCCCAGCGGCGCATCGGGGTCTGGTCCAGCAGGGCCTGGTTCTTGACCGGGTCGGCGCGCAGCGGCGCGGTCAGGTCGGTGGCGATGAAGCCCGGGCTGATGGCCACGCAGTTGATCCTGTCCTCGACCAGTTCCATCGCCAGGGCCTTGGTGAGGCCGGCCACGGCGTGCTTGGTGGCGGAGTAGACGCCGCGTCCCGGGCTGGAGACGTGGGCCATGATCGAGGTCAGGTTGATGATGCGCCCGTAACCATGCCCGCGCATGTGCGGGACGAAGTACTTGCAGCACAGCCACACCCCGGTGATGTTGGTGTCGGTCAGCATGCGCCACTCCTCCATGCTGAAGTCGACCACGTTCTTGCGAATCGCCGTGCCGGCGTTGTTCATCAGGATGTGCACCGCACCGAAACGCGCCACGACATCCTCCGCGAGCTGGCGCACCTGGGACTCCTCGCGCACGTCGCAGGTGAAGGCGGCGGCCTCGATGCCGGCCTGCTCCAGCAGGCCCAGGCTCTCGGCGAGCTTGTCCCGGTTGCGACCGGTGATCGCCACCTTCGCACCCGCGCCGCCCAGCGCCAGGGCCGTGGCCCGGCCGATGCCGCGATTGCCGCCCGTGATGACCGCCACCCGGCCGGTCAGGAATTTTCCGTCCATCGTCTTGCTCCTCCCATGTGACGACGCCGGCCAGCGGCCGGCGCCAGGATCCCGTCGCGGCCCGGACGGGCTGCGTCTCAACGACCGCTCAGCACCTCGCCGAAGGGCACCCAGCGCTTGCCGTCGAAGCGTGCCAGCTGCATCTCGCCGATGGGGTTGAAGTCCGTGGCGCTGGTGTTCACCGTGATGCCGGGCATGAGCATCGGCACCTCGAGCTTGCGCAGGTTGGCGGCCTGGCGCATCACGTTCTCCCGCGACAGGTCGTCGCCGCAGGCCTTGAGCACGTGAACCATCACCTGCGCCACCACGTAGCCGTAGACATTGAAGCTGTCGTCCAGATTGCCGCCCTTGTGGTATTTGCGCATCCACTCCTCCCACGCGCGGGTGGCGGGATCGTTCTTCCACTGCGGGTCGCTGGTGTCCTTGAAGTACAGGGCGGTGATGACGCCGGTGGCCTTGTCCAGGCCGGCGGGCTGCAGCACCGCGCCGACCGAGGTCGACACGTTGGTCAGGTAGTGCGTCGGCTTCCAGCCCACGTCCGCAACCTTGCGGATGACCTGGGCAGCGAACTTCGGAGTGGCGAAAGTCACCAGCAGGTCCGCGCCGCTGGCCTTGAGCGCCACGATCTGCGAATCGACCGTCGGGTCCGACACCTCGTAGCTCTGCTCCGCCACAATCATCTTCGCGGCCTTGTCGCCGAGCATTCCCTTGAAGCCGACGACGTAGTCCTTGCCGAAGTCGTCGTTTTGGTAGATGAGCGCAATCCTGGCGTCAGGCTTCGTCTTCAGGATGTGCTGGGCGTAGATGCGCGCCTCGGCCTGGTAGGACGGGTTGAAGCCCATGGTCCATGGGAAACCCTTGGGATCACCCCACTTGCTGGCACCGGTCGCCAGGAACAGGTGCGGCACCTTCTTCGCGTTGAGATACTTCTGGATGGCCGAGTTGGTCGGCGTGCCCAGCGACTGGAAGATCAGCAGCACTTCCTCCTGCTCCACCAGCTTGCGGGTCTGCTCCACCGTCTTGGGCGGGCTGTAGCCGTCGTCAAGCGACAGGAAGTCGATCTTGCGGCCGTTGACCCCGCCCTGCTCGTTGATCATGGCGAAGTAGGCCGCCTCTGCCTTGCCGATCACGCCATACGCCGAGGCCGGGCCGCTGTAGGGCATGGTCTGGCCGATCCGGATGCTGGTGTCGGTGACGCCCGGACCGTATTTCTTCTCCGCGTGGGCGGGGGCAAGACCGAGGGCGGCGAAGGCAAGCGCCGCCGCCAGAACGCGTTTGATCATGTTCTCCTCCGAACGGTGGTTCGTTTCGACACTGTCACCGGAGCCGCCAAGCATACCCGCTCGCCGAGCCGCCCTCCCGCACTGTCTGGTTTTCATTATGCCGCAGGCCTGCCGCCACGCGATGACGGCGAGACCCCGGCGACGGGTTGTCGCCCGGTCACAGGGCTGCAAGGCGACGGGAACATTGCCGTAAACGATGGAGATCGTGTGACCGGCCGACCGCCGGAGGGAGATCCGACCATGGTCCGAATCATCGGCACCCTGACCCTGCTGCTCGTTCCGACACTCGCCCAGGCCAATGTCTGCCGCTGGACCGACGCCGAGGGTCGTACCCACTATTCCAGCGCCCCTCCCGCGGGCGTGACCTGTGCCCGCACCCTGCGGGCGCCCGCGCCGGGGGCGGAAGGCGCCACCGCGGCGCCCTCCGCCTCCGCCCGCACCACCCAGCAGCTCGAGATGGAGTTCCAGCAGCGCCGGCTCAAGCGCGCGGAGGATGAGCAGCGGGCCCAGGCGGAGCGTCGCGAAGCAGAGCAACGCCGAGAGCAGTGCACCCAGACCCGCGCCCGGGTGACATGGATGGAGGGTGGTGGTCGTGTCGCCACCCTGGACAGGAACGGCCACCGTCAATTCCTCGACGAGGAGCAGCACGCCCGGGAACTGGCCGCGCTGCGCAGGCGCGCGTCGGAGCTGTGCCGCTGACCGGGAACTGATCCGGGAGCCTACGCCGCCCGCCTCCGCGCTCCCCTGCTCATCGTACCTGCGGCTGGCACACGTCCCGGCTCACCCGTGACCTGGC
>JBEICA010000345.1:0-3413 GCA_040373665.1 Burkholderiales bacterium
CCACACCGTGCGCGACGGCAGGCTGACCGGTCGGACCTATCACGTGGAGGACTGGATGGGTGCCACGCGACAGCTGAGTGGCCGCTGACACGGCGAGGCTGCCCCCAAACGTGACCCGTTCCTCGATCCCGATCGACCATGCCAGGAGGTGAACCGTGAAGGTGCGCCATCGCATCATTGCGGGCTGCATTCTGTCACTTGTCGCGGCGTCCAACGCTTGCGCCCAGTTGTCCAGCACGCAAAGCCCCAAACCGCTGCCACCCCGCATCGCCAAGGCGGCGAAGCGCAGCGACGGCGGCATGGACTCGCGCGCCACCGCCGACCCGCGCGTGATCAAGCTGATCAACGAGATCAGGCGCACCGTTCCGACGGGTCTCGATGAGGCCGCCGCCCGGCAAGTCGTTGTGATCCTCCTCGAGGACCGGCAGCTCGACATGGCCGAATACGACCTGCTCGACGAATTGACCCAGCCGGCAATACGCGCGGTGTCGCTGAGAGCGTCGGACTCACCCGACACCTCGGTCATCATCGGAACCCAGTCGGGTGCGGTGGCGAACATCCTCGAGTCCGCCCTGGACCAGCACGTGGAAGCGATGCTCGGCAATCCACCGACAGCCGACGGCTGGGCCCGGATGCTGTCCCTGGCGGAGTTCTCCGATGCGTCCGAACTGCGCATCCGGCGCCTCCTCGTCCGCCAGCTGCGCGAGCGCCTCGATCAGTCGAACATGGCGAATGCCTACGACCCCCTCGCCAGGCAGATCGCGCTCCATTTCGACAACAACGCGAAGCTGCCTCCCGAGCGCGTCGCCACGGGTCGCACCTTCCTCTGGATGGCCTGCAAGGATCTCGACAACGCCACGGGGGACAAGGTCGTCCCGGATTTCCTCTACGACTGGATCCGACCGAAACGCTGACGGCCGCGCCGGAGACCCGAGGTTAGAATCCCGGGTCTGTCGCGCCCGGGATCATGCCGGCCGCACCGCCCACCGGAGCCCGTCCATGCGTTTCCTGCGCCTCATCCTCCGCCTCACATTGCTGCTGCCCCTGGCCGTTGCCCCGTTGACTTCTATGGCCGAGGACTACGGCTGGCCGCGCGAAATCGCCACGCCGAAGGCAACCATCACCATCTACCAGCCCCAGCCGGAGAAACTCGAGGGCAACCACCTCACCGGACGCGCGGCCATCTCGATCAGGACGCGTGATCGCGCCGAGCCGATCTTCGGCGCCGTGTGGCTCACCGCCACCATCGAGACGGACCGTAACCTCAACCTCGCGATGATCCGGTCGCTGACGGTGACCCGTGTCCGCTGGCCCGAGGTCACACCGGCACTGGCACAGCGTTTCACCGAGGTGGTCGAGTCGGACTTCCCCAAGGACGGCATGACCATCTCGCTGAGCCGGCTGAGCGCAAGTCTCGCCAACGCGCAGCACGAGCAGGCGAGCATCGAGGGCTTCAGCAATGCGCCACCGAAGATGGTGTTCTCCGAGCAGGCGGCAGTCCTGCTGCTCTACGACGGTGAGCCGCAGACACGGCCGATCGACAACTCGACGCTGGAGCGTGTGGTCAACACGCCGTTCGCGGTGGTGCGCGAGAAAGGCAAGCCGACGTGGTACCTCGGCGACGGCCTCGGCTGGTACTCGGCCACCAGTCCCCTCGGCCCCTGGACGCCGGACGCCCGACCGCCAGCGGAGATCACCAGACTCGCGAAGCCCGACCCGAAGGCATCCGGACGCAGCAGACCAACTGCCGTGGTTGTCGCCACCGAGCCGACCGAGTTGATCGCGACGGATGGCAAGCCGGACTGGCAGCAGACCGCGGCCGGCCGGTTGCTCTACGTACGCAACACCGAGACGCCGTGGTTCCGTGAAGTCGAATCCCAGAAGCACTACATCCTGCTGTCGGGCCGATGGTTCGCGAGCACCGCGGTCGCAGGACCCTGGACCTTCGTCCGGCCGGACCAACTCCCCGGCGCATTCGCCGAGATCCCGCCGAAGTCCGAGGTGGGCGGCGTCCGCCGATTCGTGGCGGGCACTCCGGAGGCCGAGGATGCCCTGCTCGACATGCAGGTGCCGCAGACCGCGGTGGTCAAGCGCGCCGACGCCCGCCTCGAGGTGCGCTGGGATGGCGAACCCAGGTTCATCGACATCCCGGGGACCCGGGTCGCCTATGGGGACAACACCGCCACGCAGGTACTGCGCATCGAAGGCGCGTACTACGCGGTCGATGATGGCGTCTGGTTCACGGCCTCCAACCCCACCGGGCCGTGGCGCGTCGCCGACCGCGTGCCCAAATCGGAGATCGACAGGATCCCGCCCTCGGCGCCGGTGTACAACGTCAGGTACGTGACGGTCTACCAGTCCACGCCCGAGGTCGTCTACGTCGGCTACACGCCGGGGTATTTCTGGTCCTACCCGTACTATGGTGTCCCGGTTTACGGCACCGGCTGGTACTACCCGCCCTATTGGGGTCCTTTCTACTACCCTCGCCCCTTCACTTACGGGTTCCATGTCGCGTACAACCCCTGGGGTGGCTGGGGCTACGGATTCAGCGTCAGCAGCGGCTTCCTCACAGTGGGTTTCCAGTTCGGAGGCTACGGCTACTACCCGGGCTACCACCCGCCCTATTACCGCCCGGGATACCGCCCGCCGGTCGCCTGTTACCAGTGCAACATCAACATCGGCAACAGCATCGGCGGCGGCAATCTCCGGCCCGCTGCCCGACCCGCGGCGCGACCGGCCGACCTCGGCAACGTGTACCGCGACCGCCCGGGCACGAGCACCCTGTCGCGCCCGGCCGACCTTCTCGCGGACAGCGGCAACCGTCCAGCGAAGGGGCCGAACAACGTGTTCTCCGATCTCGACGGCAACCTGCACCGGCGCACCCCTGCAGGCTGGGAGGCACACGATCGCGGCGCGTGGAAGCCCAACCCCGATTTCGCTGCACAGATGCAGCAACGTCCGGCGATGACCGGGCTGGAGCGCGACTTCCAGGCCCGTCAGCGTGGCTCTGCCGGCGCGATGCGGCAGGGTGGGGGCCGCGGGGGAGGCCGCCGGCGCTGATCCCCGGCTCCGTCGGGTCAACGAGGGAGCATGACGAACGGAAATGCCGCGCCGGCGATCGTCAGCCTGACATCGCGTTAGCGTCTGGGCTCGACGCTCACCGCCATCGCCTCGGCGTAAGTCAATTCGACCTTGTCTCCGACGGCGACGAGGCTGAACTGCGCCTGATCCCTCACCTGCACATCGATGCTGCGGCCTTTGGGTCCGCGCAGGGTGACAGTCTGCGTGTCGGTCTGAACGCCGGTGACGTCCGCAACCAGGGTGACGCGCGTACCAATCGCTGCGCCCGGCTTGCCTCCCTCTGGCGCTTTCAGGACAGCCGCCGACGCACCGCTCTGGCTGGTGCCCGCACC
>JBEICA010000227.1:0-5932 GCA_040373665.1 Burkholderiales bacterium
CCCTCGGGTACCTCCACTGCCCGGACCGTCTGATGCAGCGGCAGGGCAAACACGACCTCGGCGTGCAGGCTCGCCACGCTCATCGGGCCCCGTAGACCTGGGCAGCCCGTCCGACGAAGGCATCGACGAAGCTGCCCGCGATCTGTTCGAACACCGGTCCCACGAGCTTCTCGAGCAGGCGGCTGGCGAACTCGTAGCGCAACACCAGTTGCACCTTGCAGGCTTCATCGGCGAGGGGGTGAAACTGCCACGCCCCCTCCAGGCTGCGGAACGGGCCACTCACCAGCCGCATGTCGATGCGATGCGGTGGCGTCTTGGTGTTCGCCGTGGTGAAGCGCTGCTTGATGCCGCGGAAGTCGATGACGATGGCGGCGCGGGTCAGCGCGTCGTCACGGGCCTCCACCACCGTACCGCCACACCAGGGCAGGAACTGCGGATAGGCCTCGACGTGGTCCACCAGGGCGTATATCTGGGCGGCTGAGTAGCCGACCAGCACGGAACGGTCGATCTGATGCATAAACGGCTGCCGGTGCTCCCCGCCGGATGGCGACTGTTAGAATCTCCGATCAAATACGACGGCATGGCACGATGAGCGGCAGCATCACCCAGAACAAGAAGGCCTTCCACGATTACTTCATCGAGGAACGCCTCGAGGCCGGCATGGCTCTCGAGGGCTGGGAGGTCAAATCCATCCGCGCAGGCCGCATCCAGCTCGCGGAATCCTACGTCGTGCTCAAGAACGAGGAGGTTTTCCTCATCGGCGCGCACACCAGCCCGCTGCCCACCGCCTCGACCCACATCCATCCGGACCCCACGCGCACCCGCAAGCTGCTGCTCAAGGCCGAGGAGATCAGCCACCTGATCGGCAAGGTGGAACGGGCGGGCTACACGCTGGTGCCGCTCAACATGCATTTTACCCGTGGTCGCATCAAGCTGGAGATCGGCCTGGCCAAGGGCAAGAAGCAGCACGACAAGCGCGAGGCGGTGAAGGAGCGGGAGTGGAAGGTGGAGCAGCAGCGACTGCTGCGCAACCGTAACCGGACGTGACGGCCTGCGCCGCGCGCCCCGGGGTCTGCCGCGGTGGCGTCGCCCTGCGCACCGGCGTGGTCGCCAGCCTCGCATGGCTGGCCAGCTTCGGCACCTGTCCGCACACCTGGGCCGCTGCAACGCAGGCGTACCGCGTGGAGATCGAGGCCCCGCCGGCGCTCAGGTGCCTGCTCGAAGCCAACCTCGACCTGGTGCGCTGGAGCACCCGCCAGACGGTGGACGAGGATCAGATCCGCCAGTTGTTCAAGACCGCGCCGCGCCAGGTGCGCGAACTGCTCGCCACCGAAGGCTATTTCAGCCCGGCAGTGGATGCCCAGCTCGGCATGGACAAGGATGGACTGGTGGCACGCCTTCAGGTCAGTCCGGGGGACCCCACACGGGTCACCGACGTCCAGCTGAGCTTCACCGGTGAGCTCGAGGCCGCACGCGAGGCCGAGGCCCGGGACGGTTTCGGACTGAAGATCGGCAGCGTGTTCCGTCAGCCCGACTGGGCCGCGGCCAAGGCCGCACCGCTGCAATCGCTGCAACGTCGCCGCTACGCGGCCGCCCGACTGGCATCGTCCGAGGCGGCGGTCGATCCGCCCTCCCGCTCGGCGCGGCTCAAGGCCACCTTCGACGTCGGACCGCCCTTCCGCTTCGGCGCACTGCGGGTCACGGGTCTGCAGCGCTATCCGCGGCACGTCGTGGCGAACCTCAATCCCATCGCCGCGGGAACGCCCTACGACGAGGCGGCGTTGCTGCGCTTCCAGCGCCGCCTGCAGCTGAGCGGCTATTTCGCCAGCGTCATCGTGTCCTCCCCTGCCGACCCCGCCATGGCGGAGGCCAGCCCGATCGACGTCACCGTGGTCGAGGGGGCGGCGCGCCGGCTCGAAGCGGGGGCCGGCCTGAGCACCGACCGTGGTCCGCGCGCCCAGATCCAGTACACCGACAAGAACACCTTCGACCGCGCGCTGCGCTTCAGCGGCGGGCTGCGCGTGGACAGGCTCAGCCACGAGGCTGTGGGCGGACTGTCGATGCCCCGCAACGCGGCCGGCCGCGTCTGGGGCCTGGAGGGCAAGTCGAACTTCCAGGACATCCAGGGCGAGCAGCGCAGCAACTGGAGCGCAACGCTGGCGCGTACCTACACCATCGAAACCGAGGAGAGCCAGCAGTCGCTGCAGTTCCTCACCGAGCGCCGGGTGCTGGCCAGCGGCGAACAGGACAACCGCCAGGCCCTGTTCCTGATGCAGACCTGGCGCTGGAACGACCTCGACGACATCCTCGCGCCCCGTAACGGCCGCCACCTCACCCTGCAGGTCGGGGGTGCGAGTCGCGGCCTGCTGTCCACCCGGTCTTTCTACCGCAGCGAGGGCCGGGCGACCTTCCTGAAGTCCTTCTCCGCCAAGACCACGCTGGTGTTCAGGACCCAGGTCGGTGCGGTGTTCGCGGACTCCCGCGACAACATCCCCGCGGCTTATCTGTACCGCACCGGCGGCGATGCCAGCCTGCGCGGTTATGCGCTCGACAGTCTGGGCGTCGAGGAAGGCGGCGCCATCGTCGGCGGCCGCTATCTCGCCGTCGCGAGCCTCGAGCTGATCCGCTGGCTGAAGAAGGAGTGGGGTGCGGCGGTGTTCACCGACGCGGGCAATGCCGTGGACGACGTCTCCGCGTTCAAGGCGGTGCACAGCGTCGGCGTGGGCGCGCGGTGGAGCAGCCCGGTCGGCTCGCTGAACCTCGATGTCGCGTACGGCGAGGCCGTGCGGGACTGGCGCCTGCACTTCGGCGCCGGCATCGTCCTGCGATGAGCCGTCGCCGCATCGCGCTGCTTTCGCTGCTGGCCGCAGCGGGTACCCTGCTGCTCGCCGCGACCCTCGGCGGGCTTGCGTTGCTGCGCTCGGAGGCCGTCTTGCGCTGGGGCATCGACCAGGCGGCGCCCCACCTGCCCTGCCACCTCCGTGTCGGCGGGGTGAGCGGCCCGCTGGCCGGGCCGATCCGCATTGGGCACCTCGAGTGCGGCAACGCGGATTTTCAGGTCATGGCCGAGGGGGTCGAGCTGGTCTGGTCGCCACTCGATCTTGTGCGACGACACCTGCGTGTCGAGCGCCTGCGTGCCGCATCCCTTTCGATCAGCGTTCTGAAACCGTCGGAGCGTCCCCCCGCCCTGCCGGCATCGCTGGTACTGCCGATCACGGCAGAGGTGACGCGGCTGGAGCTCGATCGCGTCCGATGGACCACAGGCGGCCGTGCCGTGGAACTGACATCGGTCATCGCAGCCCTCCAGGCGGACGGGGAAAAGCACCGCATCGCGCTGCGGCGGCTCGCGTCACCATGGGGCGAGCTGACAGGCAGCGCCGAGCTGGGCACCCGGGCCCCGTTCGGACTGCGGGCCGATGCACGTGCGAAGAGCTCGGCGCTGCCAGGCTGGCCGGCAGAAGCCGAGGCCACCGTGACCGGCCGTCTCGAGGACCTCCAGGTCGCTGTGTCGGGAAGCGTCGGACCGGTGGCGCTGCGGGCAGGCGCCGAGCTCGCGCCTTTCGGTCCGACGCCTCTGCGCGCTTTCCGGATCGCCACGGCCCGCCTCGACCTTCGCGCCCTGTCGCCCACGCTGCCGGTCACCGCCATCGACCTCGAACTGGCCGGCAGCGGACTCGCCGACGGCGCGCTGGCCGGCACACTGAAGGCCCGCAATCCTGACCCGCGGCCGTGGGACAAGGGTGGCCTGCCGGTCGAGGGCGTCGATGCCGACGTCCGGCTGGAGCCCTCCGGAGCCCTTGTGCTCGACCGGATCCGGGCCGCGCTCGGCCCGGCGGGGTCGCTGGAGGGTTCCGCCCGACTCACGGCAGGGGGCATCGACCTCGACCTGTCCACCTCCGCCCTCGACCTCGCCGGCCTGTACTCGACACTGCACCCCACCCGACTTGCGGGGAAAGTGGAGGCGCGTCTCGGGCAACAACGGCAGAGCTTCCGACTCGCTCTCGTACAGAAAGACATGTCGGCGCGCGCCGACGGCTCACTGGCCGGTGGCCTGTTGTCGCTGGAGAGC
This sequence comes from Burkholderiales bacterium, assembly GCA_040373665.1. GTDB lineage: Bacteria > Pseudomonadota > Gammaproteobacteria > Burkholderiales. The sequence goes on from JBEICA010000227.1 coordinate 4,070, forward strand.
CTGACGCTGCAGGCCCGCGACGCCCTCTTCGAGGGCGCCGGCACCCTGCGCCTCGACGGGGCGAGAGACTTCGGGCTCGCCGGCCGCCTGCGTGGATTCGATCCCGCGCGCTTCGGGCGCTTCCCGCCGGCGCGTCTCAACGGCGAGGCGTCGGCACGGGGTTCCCTGAGCCCCGAGTGGCAGGCGAGGCTGGACTTCCGCGTCGTGGGCAGCCGGCTCCGCGGCCAGCCCCTCGACGGTACCGGAAGTCTGGCCGCATCGGCCCGGCGCCTGGAGCGGGTCGATGTGAGCCTGCGGCTGGGTGGCAACCGGCTGCACCTGCGGGGCGCCCTGGGTCTGCCCCAGGACCGCCTGTCCTTCGATCTCGATGCGCCCGCGCTCCAGCGCGTCGCCGCGAACCTCTCGGGTCGGCTGCGCGCCGCCGGCACGGTGGGTGGCACGCTTGCCCAGCCGGTGGTCGAAGGCGCGGCCGAGGCGACGAACCTCGGCATCGGCCCGCTGAAGGCCGGCACGCTGAGCGCCCGCGTGGCGCTCGCGCCCGGCCCCGATCCCGCCGTCGCGCTCGACGCACGGGCCGGACGCGTCGCAGTCGCCGGTCGGCACGTCGATGCGATCACCCTCACGGCCGACGGTACCCGCGGACGGCACAGCCTGCGCGCCGCGGCCCGCGGCCCCGATCTGGACCTGCATCTCCTCGCCGAGGGCGCGCTCGATGCTCAGGCCTGGTCGTGGACCGGCACGGTGCGCGAATTCGGGAACCGCGGGCCTCACGAAATCTCGCTCGTGCAGCCGGTGTCGGTGCAGGCAGGCCCCGACCGGCTGCGTCTGGGACGCGCCGAGTTCGCCATCGAGGGCGGCACACTCCGCCTCGAGGATACGCAGTGGCAGGACGGCCAGTGGCTCACGCGTGGCAGCTTCGCCGGCCTCCGACCCGGGCGCCTGCTTGCGGGACAGCCGCAGCTGCAATCGACGCTGCGGTTCGGCGGCCGCTGGGATCTGAGCCTCGGCGACGCGCTGGAGGGGCACGCCGAGGTCGCGCGCGAATCCGGCGACCTCGCCATTCTCGGACAGGATGCCCCGCTGTGGCTGGGACTGAACACCCTCGGCGCCAGCGTCACGGCGAGACGCGGCCAACTCGATGGCAGCGCCGTGCTGCGTGCCCGTGATGCCCAGCTGGACGCACGGGCCTCGACCGCCCTGCGTCGGACGGCCGCTGGCTGGGGTCTGCCCGCCGATGCACCGCTCGCGGTGCGGGCCGATGGGCGGGTCACCAGCATTGCCGCATTGGTGGCGTTCTTCAACCGTGCGGTGCTGGCGGATGGCGCCCTGGATCTCTCGGTGCGCGGCGAGGGCAGCATCGCCAACCCGCGGCTGACGGGATCGCTGCGGGGCAGCGCACTGCGCCTGGAGCATTTCGAGTCCGGTGTCCTGCTCCGCGACGGCAGCCTGCAGGCCCGCTTCGACGGACCATCCATCGTTCTGGACGCCTTGCGCATGGCTGCCGGCCCGGGCGTTCTGACGGCCACCGGGTCCGCCAGCCGCATCGACGGCAAGCCGGTGCTCGACCTTGCGTGGGAGGCCAGGCAACTCGCTGCCGTGCAGCATCCGGACCTGCGACTGGTCGTGTCCGGCCAGGGGCGCATCGCTGCCCGGGACGGACGCGCCGAACTGTCGGGGGCGCTGACCTGCGACCAGGGACGGGTCGAACTGCGCCCGGCCTCGGCCCCCGGCCTCGACAGCGACGTCGTCGTGGCGGGTTCGCGCCGGGACGGTCCCGGCCTCGCCAGCCGGGACATCCGGTCCCGCGTGGACTTCAGCCTTGACCTCGGCCCCGACTTCCAGGTGCACGGCCGGGGACTGGAC
>JBEICA010000426.1:0-1967 GCA_040373665.1 Burkholderiales bacterium
CAAGAACATCCTCCACGCCACTGCTGAGGACGTCGTCGCTCGGGTTTCGCTCGTTGTCACGTCGCCGCCCTACCCCAACGCCTACGAGTACTGGCTGTACCACAAGTACCGGATGTACTGGCTGGGCATGGATCCGCTTCACGTTCGGGAGAACGAGATCGGCGCCCGTCCCCACTTTTTTAAGAAAAACCCGGCCACTGCGGATGACTTCCGAGTCCAGATGGCAGAGGTATTCCGCCTTCTTCAACAGGTAGTCGTGGAGGGAGGACACGTCTGTTTCCAAGTAGGCAACTCCAAGATTCACGGGCACGTCATCGACAACGCAGAACTGTTGCGACTTGCTGCTGCGCCCTTCGGCTTTCGCAACACTGAGACGGTGAGCCGTGAGATCCCGCTCACTCGGAAGGCGTTCAACCCGTACCACGCCCGCATCCGAGAGGAGCGCATCTTGGTCTTCAGGAGGATGGCATGAAGGCCAAGCTGGTCTGGCACCGGTACCGCTACTTCCCTTATGAGCGGCGCTTCGCTCTTGCTGAGGTGCAGGCGCTGTTTGGCGTGAGCGAGGTCGAGGAGACGCGCGACGGGCTCCTCGTGCCCGCAGAGGCTGTTGAGCTGGACCAAGCGCGTCGCCTCACGTACTTCGCCGAGGTGCAGCTTCCCGACGGGGCGGTGATCGTTCCGCATCAAGCTGCGCTTGAAGCGACGGGCCGCACGACACGACTGCGACCACGCGTAGTGCAGCACGAGGGCCCAGTGAGTCCAGACGAGTTGGAGAAGGTCATCGACGCCGTTCGCCGCGAGGAACGCACGCTCGTAGCTGCGTGGCTGCGCGAGCAAGGCAAGCCGATGTGGACGAGCGCGGTGTTGCCGTGGGCCGCCGGGCAGATCGAAGACGGCGCCCATCTGCCCCGCAAGCGGTGAGGGTGCGGGCGCTCGGGGGCCAGCCTAACCAACCCGAGCGACCGCAGGGCGATGCTGCCCCCGCAAAGGCTAACTCACGCCTTCCGGCCGAGCAACGACCCGGCGTTGTGCTCGAACAGCGTCGCCCGGCGAATGTAGCCCTTGAGGCGGTCGAGGGAGCGGTGCCGGGTCTGGAAGCTGATACGGGCGGCGTCGTAGCCGTTGCGGGCAGCCTCGGTGACGTAGCCGGCCCGCAGCGAGTGCGCCCCGAAGCGTTCGGCATCGACTCCGCAGACCTTGGCGGCCCGCTGCACGATGCGTGCAACAGCACGCTCGGAGAGGCGTTGTGTAGTGGCCTCGTCCGCCGGATCGACGGTGCGGAACAGGGGCCCGTCCACGTCGAGGGGAAGCTGACGCACCCACGCCTCGACGGCGGCCACGGGGCACAGGGGGCCGCTCACACGCGGTACGCCTAGCTCGGCGCCCTTGCCTTCCTGGTCGGTCTTGGAGCGCCGGATCAGGACCACCATCCCCTCGTCCTCCAAGCGAAGGTCGGAGAGGTCGAGCCCCACCAGTTCGCTGCGCCGGGCGGCCAGGGCGAAGCCGAGCAGGATGACGGCGCGGGCCTGTAGCTGCCGGCGGGTCAGGGTGTTGCCTTCCCACAAGGGTTGCAGCCGCTCCAGCATCTTCAGCGTCAGGGGAGCCTTCTGGACCTGCTTGGTGCCGACCTCCCGGCGCAGCACCCGCAGTAGCTCCTTGACCTTGGGGTCCGACGTCACGGGCAAGCCCCCGGCGGTGGCTTGGGCGTCGGACAGGGCTGCGAGGCGCATGGTCACGGTCGAGAACGAGATCTGCCCCTTCTCAAGCTCGGGCCGCATGGACTGGACGTAGACCAGGGCGACCACGGGGGTCGTCGGCAAGGCGGGCAGGCCCATGCCGTTGGCCCACGCCTCAAAGTGCCTGAAGGCCTTGGCGTACTCCTGGCGGGTCCGGGGCGAGAGCTTGCGCCCCAGGGTCTCCCCCGCCTGCTGGAGCAGATCTCGGAACTCCGCCGGCCGGGCCAACCC
>JBEICA010000209.1:0-6343 GCA_040373665.1 Burkholderiales bacterium
CAGCAGGGGCACGAAGTTCACGCTCTCCAGCACCGTTTCCTGCACCGAACGTTCGGTGCGCTCGATCACCACCAGCCGCTGCTCGCGAGCCCCCACCGGCAGTACCAGACGTCCCCCCACATCGAGCTGCGCGACCAGCGCCTCGGGCACCGCGGCCGCCGCCGCGGCCATGACGATGGCGTCGTAGGGCCCGGAAGCCTCGAGGCCGAGATGGCCATCGGCGTGCTTGAGCTTGACGTTGACCACGCGCAGTTCGCGCAGGCTGCGGCGGGCCTTGCCGAGCAGGCTGGCGATGCGCTCGACGGAGACCACCGTGCGGGCAATGCGCGACAGGACCGCCGCCTGGTAGCCGCAGCCAGTGCCGATTTCGAGCACCTTGCCGAGCGTCCGGCCGGCACGCGCGATCTCGATCATGCGGGCCACGGTCAGCGGCGCCGAGATCGTCTGGCCGAAGCCGATGGGCAGGGAAAGATCCTCGTAGGCGCGACTCTGCAGGGCCTCGTCGACGAAGATGTGGCGTGGCACCTCGGCCATGGCGGCCAGCACGAGTTCGTCGCGGATGCCCTGCTCGCGCAGACGCTCCACCATGCGCAGACGCGTGCGCTGGGAGGTCATGCCGATGCCCAGGTGCCGCGAGTCCATCCGCGCCTCCGTCAACCGGCGATCCAGCCCCGCACGCGCTCGAGCTGGTCGAAGTGGGTCAGGTCCATCTGCAGTGGCGTCACGGACACGCAGCCCTCGGCCACGGCGTGGAAGTCGGTACCCGGCCCGGCATCCGCCGCCTCGCCCGCCGGTCCGACCCAGTACGCCGTGTCGCCGCGCGGGTTCTGCGCCTTGATCACCGGCTCGGCCTTGTGGCGCCGCCCGAGCCGGGTCACGCGGGTGCCGCGCAGTTGTTCAGGCGGGAGGTCGGGCACGTTGACATTGAGCAGCACCGGCCCCTGCAGCGCCCCCTCGGCGAAACGTCGCACCAGATCGGCCGCGACCTGCCCGGCGGTGGCGTAATGACCGCCGTGGCGGCTCGCCAGCGACATGGCGATGGCAGGAATGCCCAGCAGGAAGCCCTCGGTCGCCGCCGCCACCGTACCGGAGTAGATGGTGTCGTCCCCCATGTTGGTGCCATGGTTGATGCCCGAGACCACGATGTCGGGCAGCGCATCCAGCAGCCCGGTCACGGCCAGGTGCACGCAGTCCGTCGGTGTGCCGTTGACGTAGTGGTAGCCCAGGTGGGATCGGCGCACCGACAAGGGCCGATCCAGGGTGAGGGAGTTGCTCGCGCCCGAGCGGTCGCGCTCCGGGGCCACCACCGTGACCTCGCCAAGCGGCGCGAGCGCCTGCGCAAGCGCATGCAGTCCGGGGGCGAAGTAACCGTCGTCGTTGCTGAGGAGAATCCGCATGGGATGATGGTGAAGAGGTATGCGCCCCGCCGGCAGCGGCGTTCATGCACCCGCCGGCAGCTTCAGATCCGAGCCGGATTCTAGCCCGGATTCACCGCAAGCCTGCCCTCTTTGTGAGCGCCCGCAACCGCGCCGCCGTCCGGACGCCGCGCCGACCATGCACGCCCGACGCAGGAGGCCGTCCCGGCCGCCGCGGCACATCCCCTCCGTGCATCCCCGCCACTCAATTCCCGGGCGCCACCCGTGGCAGGTCGAGCGTGATTGCCGTCCCCTCGCCCGGCGCGCTGCGCACTTCGATGCGCCCGCCGAGCACGGCGGTGACGATGTTGCGCGAGATCATGAGGCCGAGGCCGCTGCCGCCCTGCCCCAGCCGCGTCGTGAAGAAGGGTTCGAACAGCCGCGGCATGTGCTCCGGCGCGATGCCCCGGCCGCGGTCGGCGACGACGATCACCACCCGGCCCGGGTCGCCGGCCCTCGCTGTGATGCTGATGTCGCCCCGGCGATACCCGGCAAGACCGTGGATCGCGGCGTTCTCCAGCAGGTTCCCCAGCACCTGGCCGAGGGGGCCTGGAAACCCGTCCATGGCCAGATCGTCGGGGACGTCCTGCGTGACCACGATGCCGCGACGGCGCAGCTGCGGCATGAGCGTCATCACGGTGTCGGCCACGACGCTGCGCAGGTCATAGCCGCGTCGCTGGGCGCTGGTACGGTCCACCGCCACCTGCTTGAAGCCCTGGATAAGCTCGGAGGCACGCATCAGGTTGCCGACCACCATCGACGCGCCCTCGCGGCCGAGATCCAGGAACTCGTCCATGGCCGAGCGCGTGAGCCCCTGGCACACCTGCCCGAACAGGCGCTCCAGATGGGACTGCAGGGTGGTGGCCGCCATCAGTGCATTGCCGATCGGGGTGTTGAGCTCGTGGCTCACGCCGGCCACCAGCGCACCCAAAGCGGCCAGCTTGGCGCTCTCCACCAGTTCGTCCTGGGTGCGCTGCAGCTGTTCCAGGGTCTCGGTGAGCTCGCGGTTGGCGCGCCCGAGCTGCCCGGTGCGCGCCGCCACCTTCGACTCGAGCGTTGCGCGATGCTGTTCGAGCTCGGCCTGCACCCGCTTGAGCGCGGTGATGTCGGTGCCGACCCCGAGAACACCGGTCACCGTCCCGGCGCCATCGCGCATCGGCACCTTGACCTTGAGATGCCAGATGCGTTCGCCATCCAGGTCGATGTAGTCCTCATAGGGCACCATCGGACGACCCGACTCGATCACGTGTCGATCGACGCGGCGGAACGCCTCGGCCCGTGCGCCCCAGTGGAAATCCTCGTCGCGCCGGCCCACCACGTTGTCGGCGCAGGGCAGGCCGGTGGTCGCGGCAAACAACGCATTGGCCCCGAGATAGCGCCCGTGCACGTCCTTCCAGTAGACCCACACCGGGATGGTGTCGAGCACGCTCTTGAGCATCCGCTCGGAGGCTTCCAGCGCCCGCGCGGTGCGGAGCAGTTCGGTCTCGTCGCGGATGGCGCACACCAGCAGCGGCGGATCCTCCACGCGCAACACCTGTCCGGTGAGCAGGCATTCACGCACCTCTCCATCCCGACGCCGGATGCGCCACGGCAGGTCGCGCACCGTTCCGTCACGCGCCAGCACCTCGAGGACCGGCCGTCGGTGATCGGGATCGGTCTGGATGCCCAGTTCCAGGGACGTGCGCCCGACGATCTCCTCGCGCGTGAAGCCGGTCAGGGCGGCGAAGCTTTCGTTGGCCTCCAGAATCCTGCCGTCATCCAGACGCGTGATGTTGAGCGCGTGCACCGCCGTATCGAAGACCGCGGCCAGCCGCTCGGCGGAGGCCTGCTCGCGCCGTGCCCGGGCGCGCTCCTCGGTGACGTCGCGGATCGCCGCAATGAGCACCTGGGCGTCCTCGGTGCCGCCGATGGCGCTGCTCAATTCGATCAGGCGCATCTCGCCGTCGCGGCGGTGCAGCTCGGTTTCGAAGCCGTGCACGATGCCGTCCTGGCACAGGGCATTCCACCACCGCTCGCGCGCCGACGCATCACCCCAGGTACCCAGTTCCAGCGAAGTCCTGCCCACGGCGACCTCGCGGTCGAATCCTGTCAGACGGCAGTAGGCGTCGTTCACCTCGAGAATGCGCCGGGACTCGAGATCGACCAGCATCATGGCATCCGGATTGGCACGGAATGCGGTGGCGAAGCGCACGTTGGCCTCGGCCGCCTGCCGCTCGCGCGCGCGCTGCTCCGACACGTCGCGCACCGAGGCGATGACACAGGGCAACCCGTCCACCTTCGCCAGGGCGCCGTTGGCCTCGCATTCCAGCAGTCGGCCGTCTCGCGCGCGCAGCCGCACGGGAAAACACTGGCCGCGGGGCGAGCGCATCACCGTCTCCAGCCAGGCCTGCCGCTCGGCCGGCCGTTCCCAGATCTGCAGTTCCAGGGAAGTTCGCCCCAGCAGCTCATCACGCGAACGGCCGAGCATCCGGCAGTAGACGTCGTTCACCTCCATGAACACGCCGTCGCTCACCCGCACCACCACCATGCCCTCGGGCGAGCCGTGGAAGATCGCATCCAGCCGCTCCTTGGCTTCGACGACGGCGCGCTCGCGCGCCAGTTCCTTCGTCACCTCGCGTCCGATCGACACCAGCACCCGTTCGCCGTCGACCTCGATGGTGTGGAAGGAACTGCTGACGTCGATGATCCGACCGGAACGGTGGCGCAACTGCTGACGGAAGCTGCGGGTGTTCTCGGTCTCGATGGCGCGCAGCATGGCGCCCCGCCTGTCCGGGGTGGCGTAGGTGCCGACCTCCAGCGCGGTGCGCCCGATCAGCTCCTCGCGCGCGTAGCCGATCAGCCGGCAGAAGGCCTCGTTCACCTCGAGATACAGGCCGTCGGACAGCCGGCTCATGATCATGGCGTCCTCGGTGCCGAGAAACAGGGCTTCCAGACGCCCGGACGCAGCGTCGAGCGCATGGGAGCGCCGCGTCTCCCGGGTCCGGTCGATCAGGTGCAGGGCGGCGCAGCGGTCATCGCCGTCGTCGAACACGGCAGCGTGGATGAGCACGTCGAGGCGTTGGCCGGCCTCGCTGCGCCATTGCGCCTCGCAATCGCGCAGCGTGGGCACCGCCGCGAGGTGATCGAAGAAGGCGCGATGCGCCGCCGGATCGCGCCACAGCCGCAGGGCAGCCCCGCCCCCCGCGCCCGTCAGCGCCTCCGCCGGCACGCCAAGCAGGCGGGCACAGGCGTCGTTCGCCAGAACGATCGCCTGATCGCGCAGCCGCACGACGAGGCTGGGCATGGGCGAGGCGGCCCACGCCGCGGCCGAAAGCGACTCGCTTCCGGCCCGGGCCGGGCGGGTCGTGACCGCCCGCGCCGCGCCGTCCTCAGGCCACATCGGCCTCCGACCCCTTGCGATCGCGCAGCCAGTCGACGGTCGCCTGGGCCGGCATCGGGCGCGCCAGGAGAAAGCCCTGCGCCTCCTGACAGCCCAGGCGACGCAGCTTGGCCAGCCGCCCGGCGTCCTCGACACCCTCGGCCACCACGGGGATGCCGAGGGCGTGCCCGAGGCGGGTGATGGTCTCGGCGATGCGCACCGAGCGGGTGTTGCGGCCCAGCCCCTCGACGAAGGAGCGGTCCACCTTGAGGCGGTCGAGCGGCAGCTCGCCCAGGCTGGCGAGCGAGGAGAACCCGGTGCCGAAATCGTCCAGCGCCACCCCGACGCCCAGCTCTCGCAGGGTGTCGAGGTTGCCGATCGCCCGGGTCGGCCCCTGCATGGCGGTGGACTCGGTGATCTCCAGTTCGAGGCGGGGAGGCGGCACGCGGTGCTCCGCCAGGACCGCGCGGACCAGATCGACGAAACCCTCGGCGCGCAACTGCACCGCCGAGACGTTGACGCACATGCGCAGCGAGGTGAAACCGAGGCTGCGCAGATGGGCCAGATGGGCCACGGCACGCCGCAACACCAGCGCCCCGAGGGGCACGATCAGCCCGGTCTGCTCCGCCAGCGGGATGAACACACCGGGACCGGGGATTCGTCCGACGTCTCCGGCCAGCGCGCCAGCGCCTCGAAAGCCACCACCGCATCCAGCCCCAGATCCACGATGGGCTGGTAGGCCACCTCGACGGTTCCGGCCGCGACCGCCTCCTGCAGGGCCGCCAGCAGGCGCGCGCGCTCGGCGGCATCGGTGATCATCCCCTCGTCGAATTGCAACCCGCCGCCCGGCATGCTGGACTTCGCACGCGACAGGGCGGTGCTGGCGCGCTTGAGCATTTCGCGCGCGTCCAGGGGACGACCCGCGGGATCGTGGCATGCGAAGCCGGCCGTGGCGGAGATGCGGAACGGGCTGCCGCGCACGTCCAGCGGCTCGGCGAAAGCCTCGGCAACGCCGACCGGCCCGACCGACGCGGCGGCGCCGAACAGGCCGAACATGTCCGATCCGACCCGCGCCAGCAGCCCTTGCGGAAACGCCTGCCGCAGCCGGCGGGTCGCAGCCCGCAGCAGGTCGTCGCCGAAGTCCTCGCCGAAGGCGTTGTTGAAGGCGGAGAATCGGTCGAGGTCCACCAGGGCAAGGCAATCCGGCCCGGCAGCCTCGGCAAGCCGTCGATCCACCGCCTCCAGCAGGGCGTTGCGGTTGGGGATGTGCAGCAGGGGATCGAGGCCGGCGGTGCGCTCCCGCCGCGCCTGCAGGAGCAGGCCATCCACCCCGCCCGCAAGCCGCGAGAAGAACCCGGTCAGCATCGCCTGGCGCCCAGGATCCAGCAGGGCCGGCGTGTCGAGGCTGACGACCAGTTCCCCTTCCGCAGCCGCGAGGAACAGCGCTGCGACGGAGGTCTCGAACAGACTGCGGCGCTCCGCAAGTGCCTGCTCGACGGCTGTACGCGAGGCTCCCGGGGCCGCCTGCGCCAGCGTCCCGCCAAGATGCTCGAGGTGGCGCCCGATCGCC
>JBEICA010000210.1:0-6328 GCA_040373665.1 Burkholderiales bacterium
AAGCACTACCGCGCCTCAAACCCGCTCCGGACGTTCCGGGCGTTCCGGCCGCTCCACTCGTTCGATCCGCTCCGGACGCTCGGGCCGCTCCACCCGCTCGACCCGTTCCGGACGCTCGACGCGTTCGACACGCTCGGGCCGTTCTCCACGCTCGATCCGCTCCGCTTTCTCCGGACGCTGCGGGCGTTCGACGGCCTCGGGTCGCTCGTTCCGCTCGGCACGTTCGGCGCGCTCGGGGGCTTCGACACGATCCGCCCTGCGCTCGATTCGCTCGGCACGTCCGTCGAGACGCTCCGATTTGCGTTCGAGGCGTTCGGCCCGCACTGGGGACTCCACCTGATCAGCGCGCTGCAACAGGCGGTCGGCACGGTTTTCCGCACGATCGGCCTTCCTCTCGATGCGCTCGGACCGATCGGGCCCCTCGCCGGCAATGTTGTCGCTGCGCCCGCCACGTTCAATGGCTCGGTCTCGCGAGGTTTCGGCCACCGCTCGTGCGACCACAGGCGCTCGATTGGCGGCCCTTTCCGACCGCACGGCGGGGCGGGCCACGGCATCGACAGCCGCGGGGTTTTCCCCAGTGGACTGAGCATGGCTGGATAGGCTTGCACACACGCTCAGTGCGGCGGCGAGGGCAAGTTGAGGCGGGGTCTTGCGTGGCATGGCTTTGCTCCATTCATGATGTCGGAAGATCGTGTGCGTGTGCTTTTTTCCCACGCGCAAACGAACACTACGTGGGAACTTTTCACACGTCAATGGCTGAGGTAAAATTTCCCACACACTCGATTCGCAGGCCTCCCGACATGCCTGATTCACCCCCTTCGTCGCTGCCGGTGGACGACGCAGCCAGCCCGCTCGCTCTGGCGGTCCGCCGTGTCCTGCGCCCCCTTGTCCGTCTGCTGCTCTCGCACCGCCTGGGCTATCCGTGGCTGTGCGAGGTCCTGCGCGAGATCTACGTCGAGGTGGCCGAGCAGGATTTCCCGCTGGACGGAAAACCCCAGACAGACAGCCGCATCAGCCTGCTCACCGGCGTACACCGCAAATCCGTGCATGAATTGCGCTCTCCGGAAGCCGGCAAAGCACAGCACACCCCTCCGGCCATCACCCTCGGCACACAACTGGTGGCGCGATGGGTCAGCGACCCGGCCTACGCCGCCGAGGGGGGTGCTCCCGCCCCCCTGCCCCGCCTCGCCCGGCAGGGAGGAGAGGTGTCCTTCGAGAGTCTGGTGGCCTCGGTCAGCAAGGACATCCGGGCCAGGGCGGTTCTGGACGAATGGCTGAGGCTCGGCGTGGTGCGACAGGATGGCGATCTGGTCGTCCTCAACACCGACGCTTTCGTCCCCGCCCAGGGCTTCGAGGAGAAAGTGTTTTTCTTCGGCCGCAACGTCCACGACCATCTCGCGGCGGCAACCTCGAACGTCATGGGCGGATCCCCGCCCTTCCTCGAGCGCAGCGTCCACTACGACGGCCTGCGCCCGGAGTCGGTCTACGCCCTGACGGCGAGCGCAGAGGAATCGGGCATGCGTACCCTCAAGGAACTCAACCGCCTGGCCGCGAGGCTCGCGCGCGAGGATGCCGGTCATCCGGACGCAACGCGCCGGATCAATGTCGGTGTCTATCTCTACAGCGAGGCCATGGCGGGTGGGAACGCGGCGGAGGCACCGCAAAACGGGGAGCCAAGCTGATGCGAATCCCCATCCGCGCTCTGGCGGCGATCGCGATCGCCCTGCTGTCGGCCGCCACGGTTGCGCAGGCACTGGCGGCCAACCCTTGCGCTTCCGCAGCGGCGCACCGCAGCCCGACCGGCGGGACCCCATCGCACGCCGAAACCATGATCGATGCCCTCGGCGACGGCACTCGCTCTTCGCACAACACTTCGAGTGGCGCCATTGGCGGAACCGGAACGACGGCGAGCGGCGGCATCGGTGGGACGGGAAAGACCGCCAGTGGCGGCATTGGCGGGACCGGAAAGACCGCCAGCGGTGGCATCGGTGGCACGGGAAGGACTGCCAGCGGTGGTATCGGTGGCACGGGAAAGACCGCAAGCGGTGGCATCGGCGGCACCGGCGTGGTGGGTGTCATCACCGGATTCGCGTCGATCTGCGTGGCCGGTGTCGAAGTGCACTACGCCGATGTCACACCCGTGAAGATCGATGGTGCGCCGGCACGGGTCGAGGACCTCGCCATCGGACAAGTCGTGGCAGTCGTGGCGTCGGGTACTGGAGACAGCCTGCAGGCGGTTTCGGTCGACGTGGTCCACGCGGTCACAGGCCCCGTGGCGGCGGTGGATGCGTCGAGCGCGGTCGTGGCCGGACGGCGCGTCGTTCTCGGTCCCCGGGATCTGGCGGTTGCCGCCCAAGCCCGTGCACAGGGAGCCGCGCTCAAGGTCAGCGCCCTGCCCGGCCCCGATGGCAGCCTTCAGGTCACCCGCGTCGACCTCGCCCCGGCGGACGAACCCGCCCGTCTCACCGGTGTGGTCACCCGTGTCGGATCGGATCAGGTCGAGCTCGATGGTCAGCGGGTCAGCCTGCCGCGAGCCCTGGCGCGAAGCCTGCGCATCGATCAGCAGGTCGCCCTCAGCGGACGCTGGCGCGCTGGACGCCTCCGGGTCGAGACCGTAGCCGAAGCCCCTGCCCAGGCCGTGCTGGCGGGGGCCACGCGCGCCATTGTGGAGGGGTTTGTCTCGGACACCTCGGCCACCCGCGTACGCGCCGGTGGCCGGGAATTCCGCCTGCCGTCGGACGAGGCCCCGCAGTCGGACCGGGTGAGGGAACTGCGCAGAGGAGAACGCGTAGTCGTTACCGCCGAGACGGACAGCAAGCGGTGGCGGGTCCTGCGGGTGGACCCGGTGAGCGTACGCGACGGGCGGGAGGGCGAGTCCGGTCGCTCTTCCATCGACGCAGGCCCCGGGGCGGATACGCAATCACGAGGGAACGCATCAGGTGGAAACGGCGGCGAACGCGGGAGCGAGGATGCCGCCGGGGACCGGAGAGCCGATGAGCGCGCCGACGAACGGCGGCGCCACGGCCAGTCGCACGCGCCCGCACCGGCGGACGACGACCTGCCGAAGCAGCCCGCGAGCGCGGTTCGTGAAGAAAAGCCGGAGCCTGCCGAGAAGACTGAGCGACGGGACAAGATCGACCGGACCGACCGGCGCGACCGCCCCGAAAAACCGGACCGGCCGGAACGCCCCGAGCGGCCCGAACGCGCCGAACGCCCCGAACGCCCGGAACGGCCCGAACGCCCGGAACGGGCAGAGCGGCTCGAAAGGCCGGAAAGACCCGAGCGACCGGAGCGCTGACCATGGCGCAGGCAACAGCACTCGATATCCCTGTCAGGAGTTCAAAGTCCGTGAAACCAGTCCTGCTGCTCGCCGCCGTAATGATCGGCACAACCACCCTCGCCCACGCGCAGGACTCCGCGGGACGATTCAGCGTCTCCCTCGGCGGGGACCACAGTTCCGGCCGCTACGGCGGGACGTCCTCGACCAACGTGTCCTACGTGCCTCTGATGCTGCGCTACGAGAGGGCCGATCTGATGCTCAAGCTGACGCTGCCCTACGTCAGCATCTCCGGCCCTGGGACCGTGGTGGGTGGAGACCGTCCGATCGTGGTCGACAGCGCCGGCAATGCGCAGCGCCGACGTGTCTCGGGTTTCGGCGATGTCGTCGCCTCGGCCGGCTACACCGTGCACTCCTCACGCGCCATCACCATCGATGTGACTGCAAAGATCAAGCTCGCCACAGCCTCCGCCTCGGACGGGCTCGGAACCGGGAAGAACGACTACTCCCTCCAGTCCGATGCCTTCTGCACCTTCGGCAGCCTCACCGCATTCGCAGGGCTGGGCTACCGCTGGTACGGCGACCCGACGGGACTGGACCTGCGCAACGCCTTCTTCGGCAGCGCCGGCGCCAGCTACAAGGCGGGCGACACGCTGTCATTCGGCGCGGCGGCCGATTACCGCCAGGCCATCGTCGCTGGCCGGGATCCCATCGTGGAATTGGCGCCATTCGTGTCCGTGAAGCTGAAGCCGGACACCAAACTGCAGTTCTACGTCGTTCGCGGTTTCACGGATTCCAGCCCGGACTGGGGTGCCGGCACGGTGCTCACGCATTCCTATTGATCCGCGGCCGGCGGACGGACACGCCCCCGACGCGGCCTTCCACCACGGAACCTTGCTCCATCTCACGGCGGGCATCGTCATTACCGGCTGCCCGAGCCGCGTGGCGGCGCCCGCCTGTCTGAATCCGGACAGAACGCTTCACGACACGCATCACACCGAGCCGGCAACGCCGACCGAGATAGCGCTGAACCGGCGCCGCCCGGCGATCACCCAGGGCAGATCCGGCTCACCACCAAGAACTCCCCCCGGGAGAGGTGGCTGGGCGCCGCGAATCCGGCAGCGGGCCCGGGCGCGCGGGTCATTTCCTCCAACCACAGGACATCCACCCAGACACGGTCGCCGGCCAGGCTGAGTCTTCCGCCCTGGACCCGGACGACGTCGACGTCCCCCAGCAACTGGCGCAGCCGATGCAGTGCGATCCTCAGACGCCGCAGGCTCTCGTCGCCGTCCGCGTCCGGCCAGAGGGCATCCGCCAGGTGCTCCTCGCGCACCTCCACGCCACCGTGGGCGATCAGGCACTGCAGCAGTCCGAGAGGCTTGCGCGGTGTCTTGCGCCCGAAAGAGAGCGACTGTCCAGCGACCTCGACCGCGAAACGCCCGAGGGTGTACACCTTCACCGGCCAGGGCCAGCCGTCCACATCGCCGGGCGATGGCCGGTAGCGGAAGCGCTGGATCAGCTCCACGGCAATCTCGGCTTCCACACCCTCCGCCAGCGCGAGGGCGAGCATCCGTCTCGCGCCATGCAGCAACCAACGCACGTAGCTGCCGCTGCCGTCGCGCCCTCTGCGCAGCGCGTCACCGAGATGCTCACGGCACGCGGGCATGTCGCCGCGCCCCTGGGCGGCCCAGGCCCGGATCATCGTCAGACTCGCCTCCCAGGTGGGCACGCGCTGCTGGTGGCCGAAGGCCAGCGCTTCCTTGGCCAGACCATCGGCCTCGTCGAACCGTGCATTGGTCGCCAGGGCGGCCGCCCGCCACACGGCAGCGATGATGATGTGCGCTGCCGAGCCGATGCCATCGATGATGCGCCCGGCCTCGGCCGTGCGTTCCAGATAACGGGCGGCATCGCCCTCCAGGGCCGCCAACGCCGCCTCCGCGAAACAGACGTAGCTCGACTGCAGCGGATTGTGCAGGTCGGCCAGGGCTCTCGCCGCCGAGAACTCGGCCCGCGCGCGCTCGACATCGAAATAGCAGGCGGCGTGCAGCCCGTCGAAGTGGTGCGCCACGTAGGCCACCGGCGAGAGCCCGGCCTCGGTGGCCAGACGGGATGCCTGCACCAGCTCGCCAAACGCTTCTTCGTGCTCGCAGTCGAAGGAGAGCTTGGCGCCACAAGTCATGTGCCAGCCAGCCCGGTTGAGTTCACTCACCCGCGGGTCGGCCAACAGCGGCGACAGTAATCGCCGCACGCGCCGGAACAGATCGAACTCACCGAGCATGCAGGCCACCGGGCCGGTGATGGCGAGCCCGGCCTGCATGCGGGCATTCGGATCCGCATCCTCGCGCAGCAATTCGGTGGTGCGCCGGATGCAGTCCTGCAGCAGGGGGTGATTGGTCTGGCGGATGGCCAGCCCGTAGAGCATCGCGGAGTAAACCGACAACTGGAGTTCCACCGTCGGCATGGCAACGCCGGCCTCCAGCAGCGCCGCAAGCCGCTCGATCCAGATGTCAGCCGGCCCCCAGGTCGAGTACTCGAAATAGAACCCGGTGAGGATCGCCCCACAGCTGAGCATCTGTCCCGTCGGATCGCCCGCGGCCACGAACTGCCCGTAGGCCTGGGTCAGATGGGTTCGCGCGCCGGTCTGGTCGGTCTGGAACAGGGCGATACCGGCCCAGTAGGCCAGCCACGGCTGCGTCTGCGTGAGCTCCCGCGGCAGGCGCGCGATCCAGGCGCTCAGCGTGCGCACGCGGCCCTCGGCGGCGAGCCCCGGCCCTTGGCCCACCACCACACCGATGGCCGCAGACCAATCCTCAACGCTGACATGCAGATCGAAGGCATGACCCGGAAGGCCAGCCTCCTCCAGAAGACGGGCAGCGGCCGACGCAACAGCGCGAGACTGCGACTCTGGCAGCATCTGGCGCTGCCGCGCCAGCAGGAACTCGCGGAACAGCCCGTGCAGCTGGAAGGTTGTCTCCCGTCCCTCGAGGCGCTGGACAAACAGATTGCGCCGATGCATCCGCTCGACGAGATCGGCCGCAGCAGGATCCTCGG
>JBEICA010000119.1:0-9986 GCA_040373665.1 Burkholderiales bacterium
CACCTCCTGGGACAGGCGGCGCAGCTCTGCGAAGTCCGGCCCCATGACCCGGAACGCCACCGGATAGGCCACGGGCGGGCCATTCTGCAGGGGGATGACACGGTGACGCACGCGCGAGAAATCCTGTTCCAGCGTGGCGATCAGCCGCGCCTGCAGGGCATCGCGTACCTTCGAATCCCGGGCCGTGATGACGAATTCGACGAGGTTGGAGGCGAACGGCTGCTGGTCCAGCGGCAGGTAGAAGCGCGGGCTGCCGCCGCCGATGTAGGTGACGTACTTCTCGATGTCCGGATCCCTGGCGAGGATGGCCTCGAAGCGCTTCGCCTCGCCGGCCGTGGCATCCAGTGATGCCCCTTCCTGCAGCCACAGGTCGGCCACCAGTTCCGGGCGGTTGGCCGACGGGAAGAACTGCTGCTGGATCAGGCCGAAGCCGGCCACGGCGAGCACGAACAGGCCCACGGTGATGGCGATCACGGTCTTGCGCCAGGTCACGCACCAGGTCACGACGCGGCGGAAGCCGCGGTAGAACGGCCGCTGGTAGACGTCGGTGTCGTGGCCCGGCCCGGCGGCCAGCGGCGCCGCCCGGCGCCGCAGCACCACCCGCAGCAGGCGTGCCCCCAGGCCCTCCTCATGGCCGTGGCGCGAGTAGTCCGGCAGCAGGTGATAGCCCATGTAGGGGATGAACAGCACCGCCACCACCCAGGACACCAGCAGCGCGATGCACACCACGGCGAAGATCGAGAAGGTGTACTCGCCGGCGTCGGACTTGGCCAGGCCGACCGGCAGGAAGCCGGCGGCAGTGATCAGGGTGCCGGTGAGCATGGACGGCGCCGTCGAGGTGTAGGCGTAGGCGCCGGCACGCAGCCGGTCCCAGCCCTGCTCCATCTTGATGGCCATCATCTCCACCGCGATGATGGCGTCGTCCACCAGCAGCCCGAGCGCGATGATGAGCGCACCCAGCGACACGCGCTGCAGGTCGATGTCGGCCAGCCGCATGCACAGGAAGGTCACCGCCAGCACCAGCGGGATGGACAGCGCCACCACGATGCCGGTGCGCCACCCGAGCGACAGGAAACTGACCGCCAGCACGATGATCACCGCCTCGGCCAGGGTCTGCATGAACTCGTTGATCGAGCGCGACACCACCCTGGGCTGGTCGGACACCTGGTGCACGTCGATGCCCACCGGCAGCTGCGCCTTCATGCGCTCCATGACCGCGTCCAGCGACCGGCCCATGGCGATGATGTCGCCCCCCTTGCGCATCGACACCGCCAGCCCCATGGCGGGCTGCCCGTTGAAGTGCATGAGCAGTTCCGGCGGATCGGCGTAGCCTCGCCACACCCGGGCGATGTCGCCGAGCCGGAACTGGCGCCCGCCGGCCTGGATGGCGGTGTCGCGGATGTCCGCGACCGAGCGGAAGGCACCCGAGGCGCGCACGTGCACACGGTCGTCCGTGGTCTCGAAGCTGCCGGCCGGCGTCATCTCGTTGCGCGCCTGCAGCGTGGCGAACAGGGCGGCCGGCTCGATGCCCAGGGTCGCGAGCTTGCGGTGCGAGATCTCGATCCAGACCCGCTCCTGCTGTTCGCCCAGCACGTCGACCTTGCCGACGTCGCGCGCCTTCAGCAGCTCGCGGCGGATGTCCTCCACATGGTCGCGCAACTCCCCGAAGCCGTAGCCGTCGGCGGTGAAGGCGTAGATGTTGCCGAAGGTGTCACCGAACTCGTCGTTGAAGAAGGGCCCGCGCGTGCCTGCCGGCAGCGTCGGCCGGATGTCGCCGAGCTTCTTGCGCACCTGATACCAGGCGTCCGGCACCTCGCGCGGCGGCGTCTCGTCCTTGAGCATGACGAATATGAGCGACTCGCCAGGCCGGGAGAAGCTGCGGGTGTAGTCCAGCCAGGGGGTCTCCATGAGCTTCTTTTCGAGGCGCTCGGTGACTCCCTGCTCGACCTCGCGCGCAGTGGCTCCGGGCCAGAAGGTGCGCACCACCATGATCTTGAAGGTGAAGGCCGGATCCTCGGCCTGCCCGAGCCGCAGATACGACAGGGCGCCCGCGAGGGCCAGCGCCAGCATGAAATAGAGCACCAGGACCTGATGCTCCAGGGCCCACTTGGAGAGGTTCGGACGGGTCGGAATCATGGCGCGCGCGCGGCGAGCACCCTCACCTTCTCGTCGGCGAACAGTTTCTGCACCCCGGCACGGACGATGGTTTCGCCCGGATTCAGGCCTGCCGTGACCACCACGAAGCCGTCACCGAACGCCCCGACCTGCACCGGCCGCAGGCGCACGGTGGAACTCGCACCGTCCACCACCCACACCGCGGGGGACTCGCCCTTCTGGAACAGCGCCGTGGCCGGAATGCGCACGCTGCCCGAGCGCCCCGGCGTGGCGATGGCCACCGCCGCGGTCATGCCGAGATCCACAGCATCGTCGGCGTCGGTGATGGCCACCCGCACGGCATAGGTACGGGTCAGGGGATCGGCCGAGGGCGCGATCTCGCGCACCCTGCCGGTGTAGCGCTGCTCGGGCCGCGCCCACAGGCTCACGCTCACCTCCCCGGCGCGGCGGATCTCGGCCAGCCGGTTTTCCGGGACGTTGATCGCCACCTCCTTCTGCCCCGGCCGCGCCAGTCGGAACACGGCCTGCCCGCGGTCCACCACCTGCCCGACCTCGCCCATGACCGCCGTCACCACGCTGTCGTTCGGCGCGCGCAGCACCGAGTACTCCGCCTGATTCGTGTTCAGTGCCCATTGCGAACGGGCCTGCTCGAGCTGTGCCGCGGCCACATCCAGCGCCATCTTGCGCCGGTCGTGCTCGGCCGCACTGATGAAGCCCTGCCGGAACAGTTCGGCGAAGCGGGCGTAGTCCGCCCTGCTCTGGGCGTGGCTGGCCTCGGCGGCCGCCAGGGCCTGCCGCGCCGCGTCGACGCCCAGCCTGAGGTCGGCCGGGTCCAGCCGCGCCAGGATCTGCCCCTGCCGCACCACGGTCCCGATGTCGACCAGCCGCTCCGTGATCTTGCCGCCGACGCGGAAACCCACCGGCGCCTCGAATCGCGCCCGCACGTCGCCGGTGTAACCGGTCCCGGTCGCCCCCTCGCCGGCCGCCACCACCACCACGTTCACCGCCCGGGGCGGCGCAGGCGCCTTGTCCGGGCCCTTGCACCCTGCGAGTACCCACAGGGCACAGGCCAGCCCCGCCCAGGCCGTCAGACCCGTCAAACGACACATGCTCATGTTACGCTCCGATACCGTCCGTACGTGTCCGGCAGCGCTTGCCCCGGACCTTTCGTTGCAGTGCTTCCGCCCTCCCGCAGGGTGGCGCTGTTCATTCCCCCGCCGCCGGTGCGGCGCCACCGCCAAACCGCCGACGGGCCCTCGCCCCGAGATCGTCCAGCCAGGTGTAGGCCACCGGCACCACCAGCAGCGTCAGGAAGGTGGAGGCCAGCACACCGCCGATCACGGCGTGGGCCATGGGCGCGCGCTGTTCGGACCCCTCGCCCAGGCCAAGCGCGAGCGGCAGCATGCCGAACACCATGGCGGCCGTGGTCATCAGGATCGGCCGCAGGCGCACCCGGGCCGCCTCGACGATGGCGTCGGCGCGCGGGGTGCCGCGGGCCGTGGCCTGGTTGACGAAGTCCACCAGCAGGATCGCGTTCTTGGTGACCAGCCCCATCAGCATGATGAAACCGATGATGGAGAAGATGTTGAGCGTGCTGCCCCAGGCCAGCAGTGCCCCCAGCACGCCGATGAGAGACAGCGGCAGCGACACCATGATCGCCAGCGGCTGCAGGAAGCTGCGGAACTGGGAGGCGAGGATCAGGTAGATGAACACCACCGCCAGCAGCAGGGCCTGCAGGGCGTAGGAGGAAGTTTCGGCGATGTCCTTGGTCGAGCCGCCCATGACGAAGCGGTACTCCGGCGGCAGCGCGACCTTCGCCAGGTCGGCCTTGAGCTCCCGGCCGACGTCCCCCGCCGGCCTGCCGTGGACATTCGCCGAGACCAGCACCTCCCGCCGCAGGTCGCGGCGGTTGATCTGCGTCGGCCCCACGGAAGGCACCAGCTCGGCGACCTGACGCAGGGCCACCAGACGCGGCCCGCCATCGGCCGCCATCTGCTGGCTGGTGAGATGCAGCCGCGCGAGGTCGGCCTGGGTACGCCGCTCCTCGGCCGCCAGACGCACGCGCACGTCGTAGTTCTCGCCGTCCGGCGCCTTCCAGGTGCTGATCGCCTCCCCCGCGATCAGCGGCCGCAGCGCGGCGCCGACCTGCGCCATGCCCACGCCGAGGTCCGAGGCCGCCTCCCGGTCCAGCCTCACCTCCACGGTGGGCTTGGCCGCCTTGAGCGAGGTGTCCAGGTCGACCGGACCGGGCATCGCCCGGAGCTTGTCGAGCACGACACGGGAAAGTTTCTCCAGTTCACCGATGTCCGGGCCCTGGATGCTCACCTGAACCGGCTTGCCGCTGCTCACGCTGGAGTACGGACCGACGTAGGTGACGTCGATCCCGGCGATGCGCGTCAGGCGCTGCCGGAACGGATGGGCGAGCTGCTTCTGCGACAGGGCGCGCTGCTTGCGCGGCTGCAGACGCACGAAGATGGTCGCGTAGTTCTTGCCGAGCACCACGCCGGTGTTGATGGTGGCGTAGGTGTGGGCGACCTCGGGGAACTCGCGCAGCGCCGACTCCGCCTGCAGCACCTTGGTGCGGGTGAAGTCCAGCGACGAACCCGGCGCGGTGTTGAGCTGCACCAGCACTTCCGACAGGTCGGCCTCCGGCACGAACTCGCTGCCGATGGTCGGCACCAGCGCGAGGCTCAGGACGAAAGAGCCGACGGCGATCGACACCACGGTCTTGCGCCAGGCGAGCGACCACACCACCATGCGCTGGTAGAACCGGCTCACGCGCTGGAAGCCGGCCTCGAACAGGTCGAGCAGCCGCACCACCGGCCCGCGGCCGCGCATGCCCTCGGCGTCCGGGTCGATCCATACGCTGGACAGCATCGGGTCGAGCGTGAAGCTCACGAGCATCGACAGCAGGACCGCCGCCGCCACCGTCATTCCGAAGGGATAGAAGAAGCGCCCGATGATGCCGCCCATGAAGGCCACGGGCACGAACACGGCGCAGATGGTGAACGTGGTGGCGAGCACCGCGAGCCCGATCTCGCGCGTGCCCTCCAGGGCGGCCTCGCGGTGGCTCTTGCCCATGGCGGCGTGGCGCACGATGTTCTCGCGCACCACGATCGCGTCGTCGATCAGCAGGCCGACGCACAGCGACATGGCCATGAGGGTCATGACGTTGAGCGTGTAGCCCAGCGCCAGCATGGCGGTGAAGGTGCCGATGAGCGCGATCGGCAGCGTGAGCCCGGTGATCACCGTGCTGCGCCAGGACCGCAGGAACAGGAACACGATCAGCACCGTGAGCAGCCCGCCCTCGACGATGGTGTTGCGCACGTTGGCCACCGAGTTGCGGATGCCCTGGGAGGTGTCGCGCACGAACGACACCTCGACGTCATCCGGCAGCGTGCCCTTCAGCTCGGCGACGCGCTCACGCACCGCTGCCACCACGTCCAGGGTGTTGGCGCTCTGCGCCTTGACCACGTCGAGGGCCACTGCCGGCGACCCGTCGACCAGGGCGAGACTCTCCTCCTCCTCCTGGCCGTCGACCACGTGCGCCACCTGCCACAGATGCACCGGGCTGCCGGCACGCCGCGCGACGATGATGTCGCGGAACTGCTCGACCGAGCGGATGCGGCCCTGCACCTTGACCAGCTTCTCGGCCTCGGCGGTGGCGAGCGCGCCCGCCGGCAGCTCCTGGTTTTCCTCGCGGATAGCGCGGATCACCTGCTCCACCCCCACGCCGAGGGCCTCCATCTCGGCGGGCCGCAGGGCGATGCCGATCTCGCGCTTGGCCCCGCCGACCCGCGTGACCCGGCCCACGCCGCGCGCCGTCTCCACGCGCTTGGACACCACCTGGTCCGCCAGCGTGGTCAGCTCGCGCACGCTGCGCTTCGGCGAGCGGATGGCGAGCGACAGGATGGGAAACTCCTCGGGGTTGAAGCGGGTGATGACCGGCTCGTCGACCTCCTTTCGGAACACCGCACGCACCGCCGCCACCTTCTCGCGCACGTCCTGGGCAGCCTGGGCCGCATCGGACTTGAGGTCGAACTCGGCGATCACCAGCGACTGCCCCTCGTAGGAGCGCGAAGTCAGCGTCTTCAAGCCGCTGATGGTGTTGACCGCCTCCTCGATGCGCCGGGTGATGTCGCTCTCCACCACCTCGGGAGAGGCGCCGATGTATTTGGTGCTGACCACTACCACCGGGAACTCGACGTTCGGGAACTGCTCGACCGCCAGTCGCCCGTAGGAGAACAGGCCGAGCACCAGCAACCCCACCATGAGCATGGTGGCGAACACCGGATTCGAGATGCTGACGCGTGTGAACCACATGGTCTCGACTCGCCCCGGCTTCAGCTGCGCGGGCCGGGCGCGACCCGGACGCGGTCGCCGGCGCGCAGGTTGCCCAGGCTGGCGTTCAGCACCTTCGCCCCGACCTCCAGCCCGGAAACGACCTCGACCGCATCGCCGGCCTCGTCGCGCAGACCAAGGGTGACCGCCCGGCGCCGCACCACCTCACCCTCGAGCACCATCACCACCGACTCTCCGCCCTCGTCGCGCACGGCGCCCGCGGGGATCATCAGGGCCTCGCGCATGCTGCTGGAGGCCAGCCTGCCCTTGGCGAACATGCCGCCCTTCAGCTCGCCCTCGGCGTTGTCCAGCCGGACATAGACCCGCACCATGCGCGAGCGCGGATCGGCGGTCGGATTGATGCGCTCCACCGTCCCCCGGTAGAGCTTGGCACCCATGCCATCGACGCGGAACTCCACCTGCCCGCCGACCCGCGCGGCGGCGATGTCCGAGGCGGGTACCTCCGCCGCCAGCTCGAGACGCGACAGGTCCACCAGCGACAGCACACGGGCATCCACCGGGAGTTTCTCGCCGGGCTGGGCGAAACGCTCCGCCACGATGCCCGCCATCGGCGAGGCGATGCGGGCGTCGGCCAGGGCCCTGCCGGCGAGTTCCAGCTGCGCCTCGGCGGCAGCAACGTTGGCATCGGCCACGGCGAGTGCGCTGGCCGCCGTGTCGGCGGCATTGCGGGAGATGAAATTCTGCGCCAGCAACTGCTCGGTGGTCGCCCAGTTCTTGCGGGCCAGATCGCGCTGGGCCTGGGCGCCGGTGAGGACCGCGCGCCGCTCGGCCAGGCGGGCACGAAGCTCGGCGTCGTCGACCTGCGCCAGCAACTGGCCCGCCCCGACACGCTCGCCCTCGCGCACGAGCACCCTCACCAGTTCGCCGGCGACCTTGGTCTTGACCACGGTCTGGTCATGCGGCTGGAGCGTGCCGGACAGGGGGATGGACGGCTGCAGCGGGGCCTTCGCGGCCACGGTGACGTCCCCCGCAGCCAGTTCCATGATCCGCTCGGCCACAGCCGGCGCGGCGGGCGGGGGGGCGGCCCGGCGGGCCTTGACCGCCCAGAGCGCCACAGCCGCCACGGCAACGATCACGACGAGGATGAGCCCGCGGCGCAGGCCCCGGCCGGACACCGAAGGAGTTCTCATGGACGTACGCTTCCCCGGGTTGCGGTCTCGGGTCGCGCCATGGGTACGGCGGCGCCTATGCCTTCGATGGTCATGGCCAGATGGGTCCTCAGGTAACGGACGGGGTCGATCTGCTCGGGGTCGCAGGCACTGAAGGAGTGGCGCCACAGCAGCAGGAACACCAGGGGTGCCAGCACCAGCCGGGTGACATAGACCGGCTCCAGGGGCCGGAACTCGCCACGGGCGACACCGGCCTCCAGCACCCGCTGGACCAGACCGTACCCCCGGCTGATGACTTCCTGGTAGTAGAACGCCGCGAGTTCGGGGAAGTTCTTGGCCTCGGCGAACATCAGCTTGGGGATGCCGCCCAGCCGCGATTCCCCCACCTCGGCCCACCAGCCCAGCACGATGCGCTCGAGCAGGTCGGCCATGCTGCCCTGGTGCTCCTCGAAGGTCTTCTCGCCACGCTGGATCAGTGGGATCAGGCCGCCGCGGATGACCGCCTTAAAGAGGGCTTCCTTGGAGTCGTAATACAGGTACAGCGTGCCTTTGCTCACCCCCGCCAGCCGGGCCACGTCGTCCAGGCGCGTGGCGGCATAGCCCCGTTCGACGAACTGGTCCAGGGCAGCCGACAGCAGCTCCGCGGGGCGCGCCTCCTTGCGGCGGGTCCAGCGGGCCTCGCTCTTGAGAGAGGGCACTTGGGAAATGGTAAATGACCGGCGGGTCGGCAATGTAGGTCGGCCGCCGCCCGCGGTCAAGGCGCATGCGCCATCCGCCTTGCGCATCCCCGCCCCGCACCCCATCTGTCGGGAAGTCGCGAACAGGACATCAACATGCACGCCACCGCCACCATCCGCCCCGCCGCCGTCGCCGGCGCCTTCTATCCGGCTGCGCCGGAGCCGCTGCGCGCGGGCGTGCGCCACCACCTCGACGAGGCCCGTCCCCACGCGAGCGGGCCGGTGCCGAAAGCCCTGATCGTTCCCCACGCCGGCTACGTCTACTCCGGCCCGGTGGCGGCCAGCGCCTACGCCCGTCTGTTCCCCCTGCGCGGCGTCGTGCGACGCGTGGTTCTGCTCGGGCCCACGCACCGCGTCGCCGTGCGCGGTCTGGCCCTCCCCGGCGTGGACGCCTTCGCCACGCCGCTGGGACAGGTGCCGGTGGATGCCGCGGCGGTGGCTGCGATCGCCGACCTGCCCCAGGTGCTGGTGAGCCAGGAGGCCCATGCGCGCGAGCACTCCCTGGAGGTGCACCTGCCCTTCCTGCAGGAGGTGCTGGGCGATTTCGCCCTCCTGCCCCTGGCGGTCGGCCGCGTCCCGCCCGAGGCGGTGGCCGAGGTGCTGGAGCGCGTCTGGGGAGGGCCGGAGACGCTGGTGCTGATCAGCTCCGACCTGTCGCACTACCACCCCTATCCCATGGCGCGCCACGAGGACCGCGGCACGGTGCAGGACATGCTGGCCCTGCGCACCGACATCGACCACGAGCACGCCTGCGGTGCCACGCCCGTCAACGGGCTGCTGCTGGTGGCCCGCCGCAAGGGCCTGAGGCCGCGGCTGCTGGACCTGCGCAACTCCGGTGACACCGCCGGCGACAAGGCGCGCGTCGTGGGCTACGCGTCGATCGCCTTCCACGAACCACATCCGGGCGAGGCCGGGGCACCCGGCGCGGGCCGCGGCGAGGTGCTGCTGCGCATCGCCCGGGCCACCATCGGCCGCCAGCTGGGCGTGCCGCTCAGCGCGCGCGAGGAGGCCCCCTTCCTGGCCGAACAGCGCGCCAGCTTCGTCACCCTGAAGGCTGGCGGAAGACTGCGCGGCTGCATCGGTTCGCTGGCCGCCTACCAGCCCCTGCTGGACGACGTGAAGAAGAATGCCCGTGCCGCGGCGTTCCAGGATCCACGGTTCAAGCCTCTGACCCTGCCCGAGTTCGATGCGGTGTCGGTCGAGGTGAGCCTGCTGTCGCCACAGGCGCCGCTGTCCTTCGCCAGCGAGCAGGAACTGCTGTCGCAGTTGCGCCCGGGGATCGATGGCCTTGTCCTGAGCCATGGCACGCAGCGCGGCACCTTCCTCCCCCAGGTATGGGAGAGCCTGCCCCGACCCGAGGACTTCCTGGCCCAGCTCAAGCGCAAGGCCGGCCTGCCCACGGACTTCTGGGCCGACGGCATCGCCGTATCGCGCTACACCGTGGAGAAGTGGTCGGAACCCGGTTGAGCCGCGGCCATCCCGGCCCCATCTGTTGCTGCATCCGCCCTGAACGACACCACACGCCCGAACCATGCTGCGACTGCGTCCCTCCGAACCGCCGACCATCGCCCGCGAGGCCAATGAGTCCGCCCATCCGGCGCGCTGGTGGCACGCTCTGCCCGACGGCCGCATCCAGTGCGACCTGTGCCCGCGCGACTGCCGC
>JBEICA010000098.1:0-11275 GCA_040373665.1 Burkholderiales bacterium
CGCCAGCGGCTCGGCCAGTTGTGCATCGATACCCTGGACACGACATCCGAAGTGCAGGCCGGGCTGCAGCGGCTCGGGCTGCGCACCGTGTAGGACTGCCTGCGTCTGCCGCGCGACGGCCTGGCACGCCGCTTCGGTCAGGCGCTGCTGGACCGTGTGGACCGCGCACTGGGCCTGCAGCCCGACCCGCGCCTTCCCTACGCGGCACCGGAGCGCTTTTCCAGCCGGCTGGTGCTGCCCGTGCCGGTGCCGGACGCCGGGCAGGTGGTGTTCGGCCTGCGGCGTCTGGTGGCGGAGCTGGCGGGTTTTCTGGCCGGCCGCGACGCCGGCGCCACCCGTGTGGTGCTGTACCTCGAACACGAGGACCACACCCCCACCGCGGTGGCGGTGGACCTGTCGCTGCCCAGTCGCGACCCGGCGCACCTGCTGGTATTGCTGCGCGAGCGCCTCGGCCGGGTGGCGCTGCCCGGCCCGGTGGAAGCCTGCCGCCTGGTGTGCCCGGAGACCCGTCCGCTCGACCCGCGTCCGCTGAGCCTGTTCCCCGACCGCGAGGAGGCCACCGAGGAGCGCATGGCCCTGGTGGAGCGGCTGCGGGCGCGGCTCGGCCGGCAGGCCGTGCACGGACTCGTGCCCGTGCCGGAGCACCGCCCCGAGCTTGCCTTCCGGGAGGCCGAGCCCGGGTCCGCCGCCCCGCCCGGCCCGGGTGGGCAGCGTCCAGTCTGGCTGCTCGACACCCCTGCGCCGGTGGCCACCGTCGGGCTGCGCCTGCTGCAGGGACCGGAGCGCATCGAGAGCGGCTGGTGGGACGGGCGGCACGTGCAGCGCGATTATTACGTCGCGGCGCTGCCGGACGGCACACGGCTGTGGGTCTACCGCGACCGCTCCGACGCCGCCGCGACGCCGCGCTGGTTCGTGCACGGCCTGTTCGGCTGACGCCGGTGTCCTGCGGCAGGATGTCGGTGCGGCGCGTGCGCGTGACAGGCCGGGAGGTCGGCGCGACGGCCCCGGCCCGCGCGGCTCATGGGGGCGCCGATGACGGCCGGGCGAGGCATGCCGCAGATGCCGCCGGTCCGGCTCCGCACGGCTGCGGCACCCGTCCCATCCCCGTCGGCCGGGCACGGAGCGCAGCCGACGATCACAGGTCGCCGCCATGACGGCCTTCGCCGAGCTCCACTGCCTGTCCAACTTCACCTTCCTGCGTGGCGCCTCCCACGCCGACGAACTGGTGGCGCGCGCCGCCCGGCTGGGCTACCGCGCCCTGGCCATCACCGACGAGTGCTCGCTCGCCGGCATCGTGCGTGCCCACGAGGCCTCGAAACGGCATGGCCTGCCACTCATCGTCGGCAGCGAGATCCACCTCGAGGACGGGCCGTCGCTGGTGCTGCTGGCCACCGACCGCACGGGCTACGGCAACCTCTCCGCCCTGATCACCCGCGGTCGCCGGCGCGCCGACAAGGGCAGCTACCGCCTGACCCGGGCCGACCTCGACCCGGGGCTGCCGGGCTGCGTCGCCCTCTGGCTGCGGGCTGATGCCGGGACGGAGGACACGCACGCCACCGCCGCCTGGCTGCGCGCGCGCTTTCCGGAGCGCCTGTGGATCGCGGCCGCCCTGCATCAGGGCCCCGACGACGCTGCGCGGCTGGCGCGGCTGCAGGCCCTGTCGGAAGCCAGTGCCATCCCCGTGGTGGCCGCCAACGACGTGCACATGCACGTGCGCGGCCGCCGTGCCCTGCAGGACGCCCTCACCGCCATCCGGCTGGGCACGACGGTGGCCGCCGTCGGCCTCGCCCTGCACCCCAACGGCGAGCGCCACCTGCGTCCGCTGGAGCGGCTCGCGCGGATCTACCCCGCCGACTGGCTGCATGCTTCGGCGCACATCGCCGACCTCTGCCGCTTCAGCCTGGACGAACTGCGCTACGAGTATCCGGACGAGCTCTGCCCTGCCGGCGAGACCCCCGGGAGCTGGCTGCGCCGTCTGGCGGAGATCGGCCTCGCCTGGCGCTATGGCGACGGACGGCCACCCTGGGATCTGGTGCCGGATCCGGTCATGCCGGGCGCGCCGCCGGACGTGCCGCACGGCCCCGCCGACGTCAGCCGGGGCAGGACCCGGCGCATCGACACCGCGGCCCGCGCCCTGGTGGAACACGAGCTCGCCCTGATCGCCGAACTGGGCTACGAGCCCTACTTCCTGACGGTGTTCGACATCGTGCGCTTCGCCCGGCGGCGCGGCATCCTGTGCCAGGGGCGCGGGTCGGCCGCCAATTCGGCGGTCTGCTACGTGCTGGGCATCACCGAGGTCGATCCGGCGCGCATGTCGATGCTGTTCGAGCGCTTCATCTCGCGCGAGCGCAACGAGCCGCCCGACATCGACGTCGACTTCGAGCACCAGCGCCGCGAGGAGGTCATCCAGTACCTGTACGCGCGCTACACCCGCGAGCGCGCCGCCCTGGCCGCCACCGTCATCTGCTACCGGCCGCGCAGCGCACTGCGCGACCTCGGCAAAGCCCTGGGGCTGGACCTGGAGCAGGTGGACCGCATCGCCCGCGGCATCGCCTGGTGGGACCGCAGCCCCGAGGCGGTGGAGCAGCGCCTGACGGAGGCCGGCTTCGACCCGGCGACACCGCGCATGCGCCAGTTGCTGGCCCTGGCCGGCACGCTGGTCGGCGTCCCGCGCCATCTGTCGCAGCACGTGGGCGGGTTCGTGGTGTCGCGCGGCCCGCTGTCGCGCCTGGTGCCGGTGGAGAACGCCGCCATGCCGGAGCGCTCCATCATCCAGTGGGACAAGGACGATCTGGACGCCCTCGGTCTGCTGAAGGTCGACGTGCTGGCGCTGGGCATGCTCTCGGCCATCCGTCGCGCCCTCGAACTGACGGGCTGGCGCCGCGGCCGGCCGTTCACCATGGCCGACATCCCGGCCGAGGACGCGGCGGTCTACGACATGCTGTGCCGGGCGGATTCGGTGGGGGTGTTCCAGATCGAGTCGCGCGCCCAGATGAGCATGCTGCCGCGCCTGCGCCCGCGCTGCTTCTACGATCTGGTGATCGAGGTGGCGATCGTGCGTCCGGGTCCGATCCAGGGCGGCATGGTCCACCCCTACCTGCGGCGGCGCCGCGGCGAGGAGCCGGTCAGCTATCCGTCGGAGGAGGTGCGCTCGGTGCTGGAGCGCACCCTCGGCGTGCCCATCTTCCAGGAGCAGGTGATGCAGCTGGCCGTGGTGGCGGCCGGGTTTTCGCCTGGCGAGGCGGACGGGCTGCGCCGCTCCATGGCGGCCTGGCGGCGCAAGGGCGGTCTGGCCCATTTCGAGGAGCGGCTGATGACAGGCATGCGCGAGCGCGGCTACGCGGAGCCCTTCGCCCGCCAGATCTACCAGCAGATCCTCGGGTTCGGCGAATACGGTTTCCCCGAGTCCCACTCCGCCAGCTTCGCACTGCTGGTCTACGTCTCGGCCTGGCTCAAGTGCCACGAGCCGGCCGCCTTCTGCGCCGCCCTGCTCAACAGCCAGCCCATGGGCTTCTACGGTCCCTCTCAGCTGGTGCAGGAAGCCAGACGCCATGGCGTCGAGGTGCTGCCGGTGGACGCGCTGGCCAGCGACTGGGACTGCACCCTGGAGCCGGCGGCCGGTCCGGCATCCGCCGGCGACGTGCGCCTGCGCCTGGGTCTGCGCATGGTCGCCGGACTGTCACGGGCGGGGGCCGGACGGCTCATCGAGGCGCGGCGCCTGCCGTTCGAGTCCTTCGGGCAGCTGGCCCTGCGCGCCGGGCTCGAGCGCCGCGACCTGGAGTGCCTGGCCCAGGCCGGTGCGCTGGCAGGCGTCGCCGGCCACCGGCGCGCCGCGCTCTGGACAGTGGCCGGCATCGAGCAGCCTGCGCCGCTGCTGCGCGACTGCGTCGTGCGCGAGCCCACCCCGGCCCTGCCCCTGCCCACCGAGGGCGAGGACATCGTCGCCGACTACGCCAGCCTCGGCCTCACCCTGGGCCGGCATCCGCTGCAACTGCTGCGGCCGCAACTGCGCCGCCGCCGCCTGCTGCCGGCGGAGCAGTTGCAGCACGCACGCCATGGCCAGCTGGTGCGGGCCGCCGGTCTGGTCACCTGCCGCCAGCGGCCCGGCACCGCCAGCGGCGTGATGTTCGTCACGCTCGAGGACGAGACCGGCTGCGTCAACGTGGTGGTGTGGCGCGACCTGGGCGAGCGCCAGCGCCGCGTGCTGCTGGGTGCGCAACTGCTTGCCGTCCACGGCGTGCTGGAGCGCGACGGCAGCGTCACCCACCTGGTCGCCGGCCGGCTGGAGGACCTGTCGCACCTGCTGGGGCAGCTGGTCACGCAGTCGCGCGACTTCCATTGAATGCCGGCGCACCGGCTCACACCAGGCCGCGCGCCCCGCCCGCTTTCCGCCACCAGCCCCGGCCACCGGCCAGCCCCAGACTGCCATGCCGCCGCAGCCCGCCGAACCGATGCGCTCGGGTCGACGACGGTCGATGTCTCCCCTGCACCAGTGCCTTGCGCTGCTCGGAAGGGTCGACATCGGCGACATGCCCGGGTCCGCATCCGCCGAACGATTTCCTGTGATAGCCTGCCTTCGGCGGGTTGCGTGCGGCGTGAGCGCCGCAGTCCGCCGAAACGTCGCGCAACCCTTCATTCCTCCGATGCCCGCCAGCACCCGCGGCACCCGCCGCTCGTTGTCATGCCTCGCCACGATCACGGCGATCATCTTCGGCATGCCGATGTCGGCGCAGGGCACGCCTCCCGCCACCGAGGATGCCGAAGCCCTGCGGGCCGAGGTGCGGCGCCTGCGCGAACAGCTCGAGGCTGTCGAGCGCCGCCTGGAGACGTTGCGCACATCCCCGGTCGCGGCCCCGAGACCGCAACCGGAAAGCGCCGTCCGCACGCCCACCGGGACACCGCCGCCCGCCGCTGCCGCCCCTGGTGCGGATGCGGGTGTGGTCGCAACGGCGGATGACGGCTTCACGTCGACACCGCGTTACGCGATCGACGTCCAGTCGGCCCCGCAACCCGATCCCGACCGCGCTGCGGACACGCCGGCCCTGGGCGAAACCAGGCTCCGTATCGGCGGTTTCCTCAAGGTCGACGGCACGCTGGACAGCGGACCGATCGGGACGCGCGACTGGTTCGTGCCGGGCACCATCCCGGTGGAGGGACCGGACACCCGTCGCGGTGGCCACGCCGGGCTGCACACCCGGGCGAGCCGCCTGTTCGCAGAATGGCGCCGCGGCAGCCCACTGGGTACGGTCCGCATCTACACCGAGGGCAACTTCCTCGGTGGTGACGAGCCGACCTACCGCCATTCTCCGCACCGATTCCAGGTCCCACAGATCTACGGCCAGCTGGGCGGCTGGACCCTGGGCCGCACCTTCACCGTCTTCATGGATCTGGACGCGTTTCCGGACACGCTCGACTTCTACGGCCCGAACGCTGCGGCGTTCGTCTTCAACACCCAGGTGCGCTACACCCACAGGGTGGGCGACACGTGGTTCGCCGCGTCCGTGGAAACGCCTCGCACCCTGGCGGGCTGCGCACGCGGAATCGTCTGCAGTGGCCGGGACCCGCTTCCCGATCTGGCCGCCCGGTTGCGGCGCGAGGGGCCCTGGGGGCATCTGCAACTCGCGCTTCTGCTCCGCCGCCTCGGGGCCTTCAGCCCGGGCGCCGGGACCGACACGACAACCGGGACGGGGCTGCTCTGGACGGGCAGCCTGCGCCGGGAAGGTACGCGTGACTATCTGGTCTATGGCGCGCACGCCGGTCGGGGCATCGCCCGGTACATCAACGACCCGGGGTACCGCACCGACTCGGACGGGTGGCTGGACGCCACCGGCACCCTGCACGCAGCGGCGGCGCACGGCGGCTATCTCGGCGCGACGCACTACTGGAACGCCCGCCTGCGATCGACCTTCACGGCCGGGTTGAGCTGGACCGAGCGCGGCGCCGATCCCGTCTCCAGCCGCTCACGGACGACCTACACCAGTGGCAACCTGATCGCCGACGTGATCGACGAACTGAGCCTGGGGGTGGAAACGCTCTACGGCGAAAACGACCTGGGCGCGGCGCGCCGCGCCGAGGTGTTGCGCCTCATGTTCTCCGCGCAGTACCGGTTCTGAGAACGCCGGCTGGCGGGACAACCGCCCCGGAGCGCCGGGGGTACGTTCCGTCCTCCTGCGCGGCTGGCGCGCCCGAGACCGCCTGTCCCGCCCGCCGTCGACGATGCCGGTCCGATCGCTTACCATTCCGATGGATGCCTACGGCGGAGTGCCGGGGCCGACGGCAGCGGGTGCGACGCCCTGCCGCATCGGAAAGGGCAAAGGACGTGCCGCCGATCCGCGCGCGGTGCTGACGGCGGGTCCGTCCCGGTCGGTCCCCCGAGCGCGTTGACCTCACACCGAACGTCCGCCGCGCGAGGTGCCCGGCACCGCCGCCGCGCCTGACGAAATCCCGAGGCAAGAGACCCCATGCCAAACATGCCTGTGACCTTCCGATCCCTCCTGGCCGCCCCGCTGATGGCTGCAGCGGTCACCCTGGCCCACGCCGCCCCGACCGAAGGCCCCCCCTGGCGCGCCACCCTGAGCCCGCCGCTGGCCGACACCGCCGTGCGCTCTGCCGGCCGCTGCGCCGGCGCGGAGGGGGCCTGGCACTGGCGCCATGAGGATCTCGTTCGCGAGCGCGCGCGCCTGGACGCGGCCCACGAGGCCGCCCTGGCGGAGCGTGCCGCCCATCTGGCCGAGCGCGCACGGCTGGATGCCGAATCCGCCGAGCTTGCCCGGGAGCGCAACCGCCTGAACGCCGAGGAGGCGGAACTCGGCCGTCTGCAGCGCGAGGTCGAGCGCCTGCACCTCCAGAAGCGCCGTGACCCCGGCGCCGCGGAACGCACCGCCCGGGTCGCCGAGAGCCTGGATCAGCGCGCGGCCGCCCACGGCGCCGCGCTGCGCGACTTCATCCCGCGCTCGGAACAGTTGCAGGGCGCCCTCGCCCAGTTCAACGAGGCCACCGCCGAGCGCAACCGCGCCGCCACCCGCCTGCGCGAGTGGACCACCGACTACGCCGGCCGCTGGGAGACCTTCGCCCGCCAGATCGCCGACACCGAGCGCGACTGCGCCCCCCGCTTCCCAGTCGAATAGACGGGGTCTGACCCCAAAACTTCCATTTCCTTCAGGTAGTTGAAGACGAAAACCGGGTGATTTTCGGCCTTGGAGGAGGATTTTTGGACCAAAAATCGCATGGCTCCGCCCCGGGGGGCGAGGCCGCTGTGCCGCGGCGCGGGACGGTCCATGACAACCGGGTCGCGTCCGAACCCGGACACCGAAATACGCACGGGGCAGGCAGGGCCGGACAGTAAGGGAAAGCCCTGGCGGGACGCGATCAGGGCAGCGCCGGTCTCAGACCGGCACGGCGCATCATCTCCGCAATGAGGGCCTCGAACTGGCGTTCCGCCTGCCGCCGCAGAACCGCCGGGCCGATCAGGGGTGGGACCCAGAAATCGGGCACCAGCACCGCCCGATAATCGACCCGCACCCCCTCCCCAACCGCCGTCAACCGGGTCTCCATCTCGAGCTTGCGCATGTTGCCGCGCAGCGCACGGGAGCGTACCGCGTGGTGCGGATCGAGTGTCACCTCGCGCTCGACCTCGTAGTCGAAGCTCAGCGGCCCCAGCCGGGTCACACCACGCTGCAGGACGCGCAGACGGTCGCCGGCACTCTCGAGCACCCGGCTCTCCAGCATGTCGACCACGAACCGGCTCATGTCGTCGTAGTCGGTGAGAACCTCCCAGGCGACCAGTGGCGGCACCGCCACCGTCAGGCTCCCCTCGACGAGGTACTCGCCTCCGACACGCCTGACCGAGAAGGGATGGGACTCCGCCCGGACAGCGGCGGGCATGCCGACCACGAGGGCGAGTGCGAGCCCAAGAAGGCGTCGGCGGGCACGGGAGACGGGGTGCGCAGGCATGCCCGTGCGACTGCGGCCGAAGGCGATCGTTCGCACCACCGGCCGCGCCGTCAGGGGCATCTGGAGGAGAAAAGGCGTCCGGAGCCGCCGCCACGCGGCCCCGCGAGGCCTCCGATCGCTCAGAGCATCGAGAACAGGGACAGCTCCTGGATGCGGAGGAACGACTTCTGCGCCGCGTCCAGGGACACCTGCTGGAAGGACAGCTTGCTGATCGCCTCGGCGTAGTCGAGATCCTGCAGCTCGGACAGGCTGGTGCTCAGCTGCATGGAGGTGTCTCCGGCAGCCTCGACCGCACTGTCGACCTCCCGCATGTAGGTGCCGAGGGACGCAACCATGGTGAGGTTGACGTCCAGCGCGTTGTCCAGGCCATTCTGGGCGGCGTTGATCGAATTCTGCAACCGCGCCCTGCCCGCGGGCCCGCTGGCCGCCCCCTGCAGCGCCGAGATCAGGTCCTGCATGACGGAGAACACGTCGCGCGGCGTGCTCGGGGCCAGGGTGAAGACGTCGCCGTTGCCGGGCTGCCCCGTGATGATCAGTTCCGCACCGTAGTCGAAGGGCTGGGGGCTGGTGTCGGGTGGCGCCACGGTCTCGAGGCGGATGGTCGCACCAGGCTGGAAGGCCCGCGCGTGCGGCCCCGCGGCGGGCGCCTGACCGGTCAGCAGGGACACGCCGTTGACCGTGTCGACGATGTCATACGTGGTGCTGGCCGGGGTAACCCCACTGTTGACGTGGAAGCGCAGTTCGAAGTTGCGGGAGTTGCCCGGTGAGGCCCAGGCCATGCCGTCGAGGACGGCGCCGCGGCCCACCACACCGGTGCCGGTGTTGCCCCCGCCCGCCGTGGCGCTGAAATAGCCGTTCCCCTGGGGAATGCGCTGGAAGATGTCGGCCCCCGACTGGCTTGCCGGCACGTTCCGTCCTGGTCCGATGGGCGCCAGACGGGCACCGTCGTCGCCCCGGTATTCCACCACGCCGGGCGCGGTTTCGCTGAACGGCCGGGTCGAACCCTGGTAGCCCGAGAACAGGTAGGTGCCATTGGCATCCGTGGTGTTCGCCACGGACAGCATCTCCTGGTAGTAGCCCTGCAGCGTGGTCGCGAGACTGCGCAGTTCGGCGCTGGACAGCGCGGCGTTTACGGAATTGACCGCCACTACCTTGGCGTCCTGCAGCAGTTCGGTGTACCGGGCCAGAGCGCTCTCCTGGGCCACCATGGAGGCCCGCGCCAGTTCGCCGTTGCGTCCGAACTGGTCGGTCATCGACTTCGACTGCGACAGTTCGAGCGCACGCGATGCCGCCACCGGATCGTCGGCCGGCGAGGTCACGCGCTTGCCGGAGGCGAGCTGTTCCTGCGAGCGGATCATCTGCCCCTGCGCCCGAAGCACGTTGCCCAGGCCCTGCTCGAAGATGGTGTTGGTGCTGATTCTCATGGTGTCAGGCTCTCATTCACGGCCGTGCGCGTGTCGCAGCGCAACCGGCATCAATTGATCTCCAGCATCTGCTGGAACAGCTGCGATGCGATCTGCAACACCTTGCCCGAGGCCTGATAGGCCTGCTGGAAACGCATCAGGTTCGCCGCCTCCTCGTCGAGGTTGACCCCGGAATAGGCCTGTTGCGCCGTGGTCGCCTCCTCCACCAGCGCCTGCTGGGCCTCAAACTGGACCTCGAGTTCGCGGGTCTGGTTGCCGACCTGGCTCACCATCTGGCCATAGCCGCCCTGGTAGCTGGTCGTGCCACCTGCCAGGGTGGTGGCGGTCTGCAGACCGGCCAGCAACAGGGCGTTGCGATTGTCCGACACGCCGGACGTGTTGTTGGTGACGCGGAACAGGTCGCCATTGGCCGGCGTGCCGGTGATGGTGAACGTCATGCCGTTGAAGGTGATCGGGGCGCCCGCCGTGTAGGCGAATGGTCCGGCCGCCGGCACGGCGCCGGCGGCATTCCAGGCGTTGGCCGCCGCGTCGAAGCTCAGGGTGATGTCGCCTGGCAGGGGAAGGCCGCCGGTGCTGGTGACCACACCCTGAGTGATCCTGGCGCTGCCGCTGTTGCCCGCACCCGCACTGGTGCGCACCGGCGCCGCCGCCGCCACCAGGGCGGTGTCGGTGATGCGCATCGACAGCTCGGTGGCGCCGCGACGCGTCGGCCGGACCATGAAACTGTCGCCTTCGGCCATCGCCCCGCTGACCAGACTGACCGTGACACCATCGAAAGTCTGGGGCAGGGAGGCGTAGGTGGTGTCGCCGCCATCGGGCAGTCGCCGCACCACGTAGTTGGTCCCGATCCGGGTGATGCGATAGTCCGACAGCGTGAGCGCACCGGCGTCGACCACGCTCGCGCTCATCTGGGCATTACCCGCGTTGTTGGTGCGCGACACCACCATGGGGTCCGGCACCTCGAAGAAATCCTGACCCGGCGCGCCGCGTAGGTCCTGACCGAGCCGGTGCTGCTCATTGAAGGATTCCGCCAGCGTGATGGCGATGCGGCCGAAGGTGTTCTGGGCCAGGTCGAGCATGTTCTCGCGGAAGGACAGCAGCCCGCCCAGGCGGCCGCCCTGAAACAGCGAGGTCGGCAGCTCGACCAGCTTCTGCCCGCCGGAGAGCGCGATCGCGACGTTGTCGCCGTCCTCCTGCGAACGGGTGGCCTGCAGACCGATCACGCGTGCGCCCACCACCAGGCTCTGACCGGTACCGATGAACACGCTCAGCGTGCCGTCGCTCTGCGCCGACGTACTCACCTTGACCTGCTCGTTGAGCCGGGCCACCAGCTTGTCACGCTGGTCGAGCAGGTCGTTGGGTGC
This sequence comes from Burkholderiales bacterium, assembly GCA_040373665.1. Classification (GTDB taxonomy): domain Bacteria; phylum Pseudomonadota; class Gammaproteobacteria; order Burkholderiales. Next base: position 10,742 of record JBEICA010000098.1, read on the forward strand.
GGAATTCGGCGAGGCACGCGAACTGGCGATGCGGTCGTTGAGGGTGGCGATCTGGCTGGCCATGCCATTGATGAGATCCACCGATGCGGAGATCTCCACATTGACACCGTTGCGCAGGTCGTTGAGCCTCGCATCCAGGGCCCGGAAACGCGAAACCAGGGATTCCCCCAGGCTGAGCACGGACTGGCGCGACGGCACCGACTGCGGGCTGGAGGCGAGATCCTGCATGCCGGCGAAGAAATCCTGCAGGGCGGGCGCCAGGCCGCTGCGCGGATCGGCCAGAGCGTTGTCGATCTGACGCGCCTGGGTGAGGTAGGCATCCAGATAGCCGGCCTGCGACTCCACCGCCAGACGCTGTGTCTCGAGGAAGGTGCTGTACTGCCTTGCCACGGTCGAGACTTCCACACCCGACCCGAAGAACGCGCCGTTGGTGAACTGGGGCGTCGCTGCCTCGTAGGCCACCGACTGCCGCGTGTAACCGGGGGTGGAGACGTTCGATATGTTGTGGCCGGTGGTGGCGAGCCCCGCGAGGGC
>JBEICA010000429.1:0-1903 GCA_040373665.1 Burkholderiales bacterium
CACCAGGCGGTCGCGCGACGGCGAAAAGCCCGTCTCCTCCAGCAGGCGGTCCAGCGGATCGCAGCAGCCTTGCAGGTCACCAATGAGCAGGATCATGGGGAGATTCTGCTACCCTTGCCGCCCCTGAACTGCTACCGCCTGCATGGGCGGCGCGCATGGACGTTGCACTGCTGGTTTTCCTGATCCTCCTGAACGGCGCCTTTGCGATGTCGGAGATGGCGCTCACCGCCAGCCGCAAGGCGCGGCTGCAGGTGATGGTGGAAGCCGGCGAGGGCGGTGCCCAGGCTGCGATGGACCTACACGAGAACCCGACCAAGTTCCTGTCCACGGTGCAGATCGGCATCACGTCGATCGGCGTGCTCAATGGCATCGTCGGCGAGGCCGCGTTCTCCAGGCCGCTGGCACAGTGGATCGATACGACGCTGCCGGTCCGGCCCGAGACTGCGCAGTGGCTGGCCACCGGCCTCGTGGTGCTCATCATCACGGTGCTCACCATCATCTTCGGCGAGCTCGTTCCCAAGCGCCTGGGGCAGATGTTCCCGGAGACGGTGGCGCGGCTGGTGGCGCGGCCGATGAACTGGTTGTCCACGGCCACGCGCCCGCTCGTTCTGCTGCTGGGGGCCAGCACCGAGGGCGTGCTGCGTCTGCTGGGCCTGCACGGGCGCGCGGCGCGCGGCGTGACCGAAGAGGAGATCGCCGCCAGCCTGGAGGAGGGCGTCGATGCCGGCGTGATCGAGGCCCAGGAGCACCAGATGGTGCGCAACGTGTTCCGCCTCGATGACCGCCAGATCGGCTCGATGATGGTGCCGCGTGCCGAGATCGCGTGGCTGGACTCCCAGGCACCCGTCGAGGAGACGCTGGCGGTGATGGCCGAGCGCGGCCATTCGCGCTACCCGGTGTGCCGCGGCGGTCTGGATGACGTCATCGGCGTCCTGCCGGCCCACCGCCTGGTGGGCTCGCTGGCCCAGGGGCGGCCGCTGGACCTGGCCGCCCACCTACAGCCGCCGGTCTTCGTGCCCGAGACCCTGACCGGCATGGAACTGCTGGACCACCTGCGGGCCTCGTCGACCGAACTGGTGCTCGTCGTCGACGAGTACGGGGCAGTGCAGGGCCTGATTTCCGAACGTGACGTGCTGGAGGCCATCACCGGGGAGTTCGCGGCCCCCGCGGGCGAGGAGGCCTGGGCTGTGCGGCGCGACGACGGCAGTTGGCTGATGGACGGCCTCATACCCGTTCCCGAGCTCAAGGACAGGCTGGAATTGAGGGATCTTCCCGAAGAAGACCGGGGACGCTACAACACCTTGGCCGGCATGATCATGCTCTTGCTCGGGCGCTTGCCCCGTACGGCGGACACCGTGGAATGGGAGGGCTGGCGCTTCGAGGTCGTGGACCTGGACGGCAAGCGTGTCGACAAGGTCCTGGCCACGCCGTTTCCCGAGGCGGGAACAGCGAGCTGACCGGCTTCCTGCAAGGCGCCCTCGGGGCGCGGACGGTCGGACCGGGAGAGGGCGCCCGGGGGGCGTCACAATGAGGCGCCGCACGTCCTCGAGCCAGTACGTCGCGGTTGCCGGCTTGGCCCCATGAACACCCCAGGAATGCCCCGCAAGATGTCCGCCCGCACCACGCCCCCATTCCGCGCCGACCATGTCGGTAGCTTCCTCCGTCCGGACTACCTGCTGCAGGCGCGCGAGCGCAAGGCCCGCGGCGAGATCACGCCCGCGCAGTTGCGCGAGGTCGAGGACCGGGCGATCGACGAGATCGTGCGTTTCCAGGCCGACGTCGGCCGGGAAACGCACGAACTCGTCGATCGCCCGGTCCTCGACCTCGCGCCACAGCGCGGGCGTGATCTCGCCGCGGGCCTTGCGCTCGCGCGCCGGCAGCAGGTAGTGCGGACGGAGGAAGC
>JBEICA010000044.1:0-16762 GCA_040373665.1 Burkholderiales bacterium
CTCACCCCAAGTGGGACGAACGGCCGCTCCTGGTGGTGGTGCGGCGACCCGGGCAGGAGATCGGTCGCGACGAACTGCTCAAGTTTTTCGAAGGGCGGGTCGCTAAGTGGTGGATTCCCGATGATGTCGTCTTCGTCGAGAGCCTGCCGCACACTGCGACAGGCAAGCTCCTGAAGACGCGCATCCGGGAGGATTTCAGGAACCACAGGCTGCCGACGGTCTGAGGGTCGGGACGGCGGGTCGCGCGGCGGCGCCCCGTCGCCGGACGTCGTCGCAGCCCCGATGCCCGAGGAGGTCCCCCATGTCGTCGCGCGCCCTGGTCGCAGTCGTTCTCACCCTGTTCCCGGTGTGGTGCCATGCCGGGGTGTTCAAGTGCCGTGGTGCGGACGGTGCCGTCATCTACTCCAACGAGCCCTGTGAAGCGCAGGGGGCGCGCAAGGACCGCACGCTCGGCAAGGCCGACCTGCAGGGCAATCGCATGCGCATGCGGCCGCGTCCCAGCCAGGCCCAGGAGGGCGAGGCGCAGTTCGGTTCGGGGTCGGCTTATCAGGGGCAGGTGCCGTTTAAGGACCGGGCCGGCGGGTCGCCCCAGCGTGGCCCCGTGGCGCCGGGTTCGTGATGGGAGCGCGCGCGGCGCTCGTGCCGGTGCTGTTCGCCGGCAGCGTCATCGCCACCGAGGCGGGGGCGGGTGTGTACCGTTGCACCGATGCCTCCGGCAAGGTGCTCTATTCGAACGAGCCCTGCGAGGATCAGGGGGCGCGTACCGCAAAGACTTTCAGCCGCAAGGAGTTGCGACCCAACAGCGTGCGGCTGCCCAAGGCGCCGCCGCCGGCCGCGGAGCCCGGCAGTGGCGGCCCCGGCGGGCTCATCGGGTCGCTGCGCCAGAAGCCGATGGATGTCGAGCAGCTGATCCGCGAGGGTGATCCGGCGGCGCATCCGACCGGCGGCGTGCGCCATCCCGTGCTCGAAAAACTGACCGGGAAGCGCTGATTCCTGTGGTGGGTGCTCGCTGGATGGCATGCCGGGCTGGGCCATGACCACGAGGGGTCTGCCAGCCTGGGCAGAGGCCGGCGGACCGGTTCATCCCCCGGGCCAGGGCGTCGCAGACCCGCTGCTTATCGACGCGCAGCCCATGATCGGGGCCGGGCTGGTGGAAGTTCCGGGTTAGCATCCCGGGGTGGCGGCGTTCGCCGCGCCGGAAGCAGGGGGGCGGCTGTCGTGATCCGTTTCGCATACCTCGACACCCCGCTGGGCGAGATGCTGGCCCGGTCCGACGACGATGTCTTGGTCGGCCTGCACTTCCAGGACGAAGCGCGATGCCCGGCAGTGGTGAACGACTGGGCGCACGCGCCGCAGGACCCTCTTTTCCGGCGGCTTGGCGAGCAGTTGCACGACTACTTCGCCCGGCGTCTTCGGGTCTTCGACCTGCCGCTGCGTCCCGTCGGCACGGCGTTCCAGCTCAGGGTCTGGTCCGTCCTGCGGGAGATCCCCCACGGCGCCACCACCAGCTATGGCGCGATGGCGCAGCGACTCGGGTCGCCCGGTGCCATGCGCGCGGTCGGGTCTGCGAACAGCTGCAATCCGCTCGCCATCCTGATTCCCTGCCACCGTGCCATCGGCGCCGACGGTTCTCTCAGGGGCTACGCCGGAGGGGTGCACCGCAAACGCGCGCTGCTGGAGGTGGAAAGGGCGCTGGCCGGGCGGGGCGGGGCAACGCGACCGCTTTTCTGATGCCCCGCCGCAGCCGACTGCGGCATCATCCGGTGTTGCCTTCGCTCGGGAATCCGTTCACATGAAGATCTGCATCATCGGTGCCGGCGCCATGGGTGGCGTGCACGGCGGACTGCTGGCCCGCATCGGACACGAAGTGACCCTGGTGGATATCTGGGTGGACCACGTCGAGGCGATCAATCGCCATGGACTCAAGGTCCTGGGCATACGCGGAGAGCACGTCGTAACGGTACGGGCAGGCACCGATGCGCGAGGCGTGGGGCCGGTCGATGCCGCCATCGTGTTCACCGACAGCAACGCCACCGCCCAGGCCGCCAGGGTGGCCGAACAGGTGCTCGGGCCGACGGGTTTCGCCCTGACGCTGCAGAACGGGATCGGAAACATCGAGGCCCTGACGGCAGTCCTCGGTGGAGACCGTGTGGCGGCGGGCGTGAGCATGAACAGCGCCGCCTGCCCGGGGCCCGGCGTGGTGGCGTACACCAATGCGGGCATCACGGCGCTGGGCGAACTGGACGGCCGGCGCAGCGAGCGCATCCTCGCCCTCGCTGCCGCGCTGGACGAGGCCGGCATCGGGACAGAACTGGTCGCCGACCCGCTGGCTCACGTGTGGAGCAAGTTCGTCCTCAATTGCGGCATCAACGTGCTCACCGCCGTGACCCAGCTGCGCAGCGGCGAGATGTTCCGGGTCCCCGAGATGAACGCCCTGCAGGAACGGGTCATCGATGAAATCCTCGCCGTGGTGCAGCGCAAGGGTGTGCGTCTGGCCGATCCGGACCCCAGGCGTACCATCCGCGAGCACTGCCGGGTGCGCTTCAACAAGCCGTCCATGCTGCAGCATGTCGAGCAGGGCCGGCGCACCGAGATCGACGCCATCAACGGCGCACTGGTCCGCGAGGCGCGTGCTCTCGGGGTGGCGGTGCCCTGCAACGAAACCCTGGTGGCCGTGGTGAAGGGGCTGGAGCGCAGCAGGCGTCAGGCGCTGCATGAGGCGCCACCGGACTACGCCGGTCTGGAGGCCCAGGCCGCGGCCGAGGTACGCGCCGAGGGTGCGCCGTCCGCCCGATGATTCGGGCTGCGACCGCAGTCGGCGCGGTTGCAAGGGCAGGCGCTTGGCGTTACCGTGATTCTTCTCATCCTGCCCCGGAGTCCGTCTTGAAGATCGTCCAATGGTTGTCCGGTCTGCTGCTGTGCGTCGTTGCATCGGTGGCTGCCGCGGACGTGCTGTCCGACATCCGCGCATCCCAAACCATCCGCCTGGGCTATCTGGAAGCCTCACCGCCGTTCAGCTATGAGGAGGATGGGCGGGTGATGGGGTACTCGGCAGGGCTGTGCGAAGCGGTGGTTGAGCACCTGCGCGCCGATCTCGGGCTCGACCGCCTGCGCATCGAGTGGGTGCCTGTGACCCTGCAGGACCGCTTCGATCGGGTGGAGAAAGGCGGCATCCACATGGAATGCGGCAACACCACCTGGACCCTGTCGCGTCAGAAGCGGGTGGAGTTCAGTCTCATGACCTTCGTCGATGGCGGCTCGGTGCTGGTGCGCAACGACACCGATTTCTTCAAGCTCGAGGATTTCCAGGGTCGTCGCATCGCGGTGGTGCGCGGCACCACGACCGAGCGTTCGCTGGCCGGGGAACTGACCCGGCGTGGCATACAGGCAACCGTGATTCCGGTCGATTCGGCCGAGGACGGGCTCGCGGCTGTTCAGTCGGGAGGGGCGGAGGGCTACGCCTCGGACCGTCTGGTGCTGATCGGACTCGCCCTGAGTGGTCAGGACGGGGTCGTGTTCCGCGTGGTGGACGAGGACTTCTCTCTGGAACCCTATGCACTCGTGTTGCCGCGCGACGAGCGCGGGCTCAGGCTCGCCGTGAACCGGGCCCTCACGCGCATCTACACCAACGGCGAGATCGGGCGCATCTACGACCGGTGGCTGGGGCATCTGGGCAAGCCGGGCATGCTGCTCAACGCGCTGTACTACCTGCAGCGACTGCCCGAATGAAGCCCCTGTTCGAAGCCCTCGTCACAGTCGGCCTGCTGGCGGGGGTGGTCCAGCCGCTGGTGGCGGCCGAGCACGATCCGGTCTCCGTCGAGGCTGCCGCCTGTCCTGAGTGCGGCACCGTCCGGGTGGTGCGGGAGATCTGCAGGTCCAGGCCCATGCCGCGGGTCGGGACAGCCACCGATCCGCGTGTGTCACTGGGGTACGTGACCGGACCGGGGTCCACGCTCCCGGTCGGTCCGATGATCAGCAAGCGCTGGGGGGCGTCCGCCGACGGCGGCGTTTCGGTGGGTGCCCTGGGCAGCAAGGCCATGATCGACCAGTACAGCGACGTCACCTACGAGGTCATCGTGCGTCTCGATGCCGGTGGCTACACCAGAGTGGAGGGGGACGGCCTCTACGACCTGCGCGTCGGAGACCGGGTACGTCTCGTGAACGGCCAGTTGGAACTGGTCCCCTGAACGCCGGGATGTCGTGACTCCGAAAGTTGCCCTCGTGGCGGGCGCCTCCGGGGTGGTCGGGCGAACGCTGGTCGGGCACCTCGCCTCGCGACCGGACTGGGAGGTGATCGCGGTGTGCCGCCGTGCGCCGGACATCCCGGGGCGCTTTCGCCACCTGCCCCTGGACCTGCTCGACGCGGCGGCCTGCGCGGCGGCCGCGGTGGATCTGGCCCGGGTGACCCATGTGTTCCACAGCGCGTTCGTGCTGGATGCGGACCCGGACGCCCACATCCGGCGCAATCTGGCGATGCTGGTCAACCTCGTCCGTACGTTGGAGCGGGTGGAGGCACCGCTCGAGCACGTGCATCTGGTCGAGGGCACCAAGTGGTACGGCAGTCATCTGGGACCCTTCCGGACCCCCGCGAAGGAATCCCAGCCCCGCCACGCCGGGCGGAATTTCTATTTCGATCAGCAGGACTGGCTGGAGGCCGCACAGGCCGGGCGTCCGTGGTCCTGGTCGGCGGTGCGTCCGCACGCGGTATGCGGTTTCTCGCTCGGCAGTCCGATGAATCTTGCGCTTGCGATCGCCGTCTACGGGTCGCTGTGCCGGGAACTCGGGCTGCCTTTCAGCCATCCGGGTCCCGCAGGGAACTACCGGGCCCTCTACCAGTTGACCGATTCCGGCCTGCTGGCGCGCGCCATGACGTGGATGGCCACTTCGCCGGGTTGCGTCAACCAGGCCTTCAACATCACCAACGGTGACCTCATCCGCTGGGAAAACGTGTGGCCACGGCTGGCTGAATTCTTCGGCCTCGAACCGGGCCCGCAGCAGCATTTCAGCCTGCAGGCGCGGTTCGGGCATCTCGGCAACACCTGGACGGACATGGTGGCCCGCCACGGTCTGCAGCGGCTCGACTATGCCGCGATTGCCGGCTGGGCCTTCGCCGATTTCGTGTTCGCCTCCACCTGGGACATCGCTTCGGACATGGGCAGGGCGCGGCGTCTCGGGTTCTGCGAATCGGTGGACTCCGAGGACATGCTGATCGATCTGCTGTCGCGGTTCCGGCGCGATCGTGTGATTCCCTGAGGGCGGTGCGAGTCCCGGGACAGATCAGGAAAAATTCCCGGTCCACGCCGGGAACGCCTGCCGAAGCCAGCCGGGACGGGGCTGGATAGTCTCCCGGCAGCCTTTGCGTCCGATTCCGGACGGATCTCGCCAGGAGAACACAACATGGATGTTGCCAAGCCGACGCCGGCGCGCCTCGCCGCCGCCATCGTCGCCGCCACGACGTGGTCGGCCGCCTCTGCGGCCGATGGTGATGGAAAGCAGGGAGCGACCGTCACCGCACCTTCCGTCAAGGTCATCGGCGTGACCCCGTTGCCAGGGGTTGGTCTGCCTTTGTACAAGGTGCCGGGCAATGTGCAGTCCATCTCCGCCCGCGAAGTTCGGGAGCAGCAGGCCATCAGCCTGCCGGAGGCCATGCTCAACAATCTGCCTTCGGTGAACGTGAACGATGTGCAGGGCAACCCCTATCAGCCGGATGTGAACTATCGGGGCTTCACCGCCTCCCCGCTGCTGGGGCTGCCGCAGGGCCTGTCCGTGTTCATGGACGGGGTACGCATGAACGAGGCCTTCGGGGATGTGGTGAACTGGGCCCTGATCCCCATGGACTCGATCGAGACGGTGAACGTGATCCCCGGCTCCAATCCCCTGTTCGGTCTGAACACCCTCGGCGGCTCGCTGTCCTTGCAGACCAAGCGCGGGTTCTCGTTCCCGAGCACCTCGTTCGAGGCGTCGGCGGGGAGCTGGGGGCGCAAGAACGCCAAGTTCGAGCACGGCGGCGCCGACGGCAACAAGGACTACTACATCGCCGGCAACTGGTTCAAGGAGGACGGCTGGCGGAATTACTCGCCGTCGGACATCAAGACCTTCTTCGGCAAGACCGGCTTCCGCGACGCCAGCACCGACGTGAGCCTGTCCCTCAATGTGGCCGACACGGATCTCATCGGCAACGGCGTGGTGCCTCAGAGCATGTTGTCGCGCAACCGGAGCCAGATCTTCACCCGGCCCGACCAGACCATCGCCCAGACCGCGATGCTCAACCTGGCGGGGAGTCACTGGCTCAACGACCGCGACATGATCCAGGGCAATGTCTATCTCCGAGGCAGCCGGATCAAGACCCTGAACGGCGACGCCAACGACGGTTTCGAGGGCGATCCCGCAGTCGACGGCGAGGCTGGCGCCAACGGCGGGGCCGGTTTCAACCAGCAGACCGCAGCCAACAACCGCACGCGCACTTCGGCGCGCGCCTTCGGCGCCACCCTGCAGTGGACCCGCGTGCAGGACAACAACCAGCTTTCGGTCGGGGGCGCCTACGACAACGCGCGCGCCGATTTCCGCATGACCCAGACGCTCGGCATCTTCGACACGACCCGGCAGTCGGTCGAGACCGATCCCCTCACCACCGAGGCCTCGCTGGTGGGCCGGACTGTCACGAAGAGCCTGTTCGTCACGGACACCTGGACCTTCGCCCCGGACCTGCACCTGACCGGCTCTGCGCGCTACAACTACACCCGGGTCAGGAACAACGACACCCTCAATCCGGGAACCCCGAACAACCTGGACGCCAACTACCTCTACACCCGGCTCAATCCCGCGGTCGGGCTGAACTGGACGCCGGCGCAGACCTTCACCGCCTACGCGACGGTGAACCAGGGCAACCGTGCGCCGACGCCCATCGAACTGGGCTGTGCGAACCCGGCCGTGCCCTGCCGCCTGCCGAACGCGATGGCGGCCGATCCCTACCTCAAGCAGGTGGTGGCCACCACGGTGGAATTGGGCGCCCGCGGAATGATCAACGACTGGCTGGGTTTCGACGGCGCGCTGTTCCGCACCCGCAACCGGGACGACATCCTGTTCGTCAGCGTCACCAATGCCGGTCAGGGCTACTTCACCAACTTCGGCAAGACCATGCGTCAGGGCCTGGAGATGGGTCTGTTCGGGGACAAGGGACGCTGGAACTTCCGTGCCAACTACACGTATCTGCGTGCCACCTACGAATCCCAGGCCGACATTCTGGCGGAGAACAACTCCAGCCGTGGTTTCGGTGGCGTGGCGGCGGACGACGAGATCCGTGTGACCCCGGGCGACCGCATCCCCGGCATTCCCCTGCACCAGCTGCGTCTGCGGGCCGACTACCGGATCACCGACGAGTGGACCATCGGTGGCAACATGCTGACCATGTCCGGAGTGTTCGCCCGCGGCAACGAGAACAACCGCCACCTGCCGGGCAATGCGACGGATCCGATCGGCGGAGACACCCGGACCTTCCTGGGCGAGGGCAAGACCAGGGCCTACACGGTGTTCAACCTGCTGACCTCCTACCGGGTCACACCGCAGTGGACGGTGTTCGGCCGCATCAACAACCTCTTCGATACACGCTTCAACACGGCAGCGATCCTGGCGGAGAATCCGTTCAACGCGGCTGGCAGCTTCCAGACCAATTCCGACGACTGGAGCCGGGAGACCTTCTACGGGCCGGGAGCCCCGCGCGCCGCATGGATCGGTGTGCGTTACCTGATGGACCGCCCCGGTCGCTGAGCCTCGCGCTGCAGCCGCGTCGTCCCCCGGAGCCCGGTCGGTACCCAGACGGGCTCTGGTGTTTCCAAGGGCGCCCGGCCCTGTGGAGGCGTTCAGCTCAGGCGCCGCTGCGGCGCTGGGAGAACAGGTGTGCCCGCCGCGGGGCGGCCACCAGTCCCACCTCTGCGCCGACCGCCGGTGTCTCGTGGCGTGGCGTCCGTGTCAGCACCGTGCTGCCACTGGGCAATGCGAGGGTGAGGAGAAAAGCGTCGCCCAGGAAGCGGCGTTCGATCACCCGGGCTGTCGCGCCGCCGGCATCCGTCAGGACGTCTTCCGGCCGCAGCAGCACCTCCACCGCGCCGCTTGCCGGGCGGGGATCGGACCCGCCAAGGGCGCTCCACGGGAGGAGGCCGAGTTCGGTAAGCACGCCCTCTGCCTCCACCGTGCCCGGCAGAAAGGCGCCCTCGCCGACGAACTCGCCGACGAAGCGCTCAGAGGGTGCCTCGTACAGCCCTGCCGGGCTGTCCCACTGGACGATGCGGCCGCCGTGCATCACGCCCACGAGATCGGCAAAGGCGAAGGCCTCGACTTGATCGTGGGTGACCAGGATGGCCGCCGTGCCCTCGTGCACCAGGGCACGCCTCAGGTCGGCGGCGAGACGTTCCCGCAGGGTGACGTCCAGGCTGGAGAATGGCTCGTCGAGCAGCACCAGCCGGGGGCGCGGTGCCAGCGCGCGCGCCAGGGACACCCGCTGCTGCTGGCCACCCGACAACTCGTGGGGGAAACGCCCCGCGAGGCCGGCCAGATCCATGAGCGCCAGCAGGTCGGTGACTCGGCGCTGCGCCGCCGGCCCGCTGCGGCGCTCGAGTCCGAAGGCGACGTTGTCGGCAACGCTCAGGTGGGGGAACAGCGCGAAATCCTGGAACACCATGCCCACGCCCCGCCGCTCGGGCGGCAGGTGGGTTCCAGCGTGCGAGACGACGCGGCCGGCCAGCAGGATGCCGCCGTTCTGAACGGTCTCGAAGCCGGCGACGAGTCTGAGCAGGGTGGTCTTGCCGCAACCGGACGGACCGAGAAGGGCTGCGAGGCCACCGGTCGGGAGGGTGGCCGACACGCCGTCCAGGACGCTGTGGTCGCCGTATGCGTGCCGGATGTCCCGGATCTCGAGGAGCGGGGGGGCGGCGGGGGAGGGAGCGGGGGAGGCGACAGTGTCGGACACACCGCGATTATAGGGATGCTGCGCCCGTCGGATGCAGTGCCCACCCTGCGGCGGGCCGTCGTGCCGCGCACCGGGCAGGTGGGCTGCATCGCCGGGGGGCGATCTGGTCGCAGATTGCGGATAGCATCGCGGTAGCGCTGCAATGCCTCTTTCCGGATCCCACGTGCCCCGACCCGCTGCTCTCCTCGCGACCCCGCTGCCGCTTGCCGTGGCTTTGCTGGTTGCCCTTCCCCTGCTCGGGTTGGCGTGGACTGCAGTCGCGGGTCTGGCGACGGGCGGGCTCGCCGGGCTGTCGGATCTGGCCCTCGGGGATTACGCCGGCACCAGCGCGTGGCTGGCAATGCTGGTCTGGGTCGGTACGGTTTCGCTGGGGACCCTGACCGGATGGATCACCGCGAGCTTCGAGTTCCCCGGCCGCAGGGCACTCTCGTGGCTGCTGGTGCTGCCCCTTGCGGTACCGGCCTACGTGATCGCCTACGCCTATGCCGACCTGCTGCAGTTCTCGGGCCCCGTGCAGACAGGGTTGAGGGAGAGCTTTGGCTGGCGACCCCGCGAGTACTGGTTTCCCGAGATCCGCAGCCTCGGGGGAGCCGCGGCGGTGTTCTCGCTGGTGCTCTTCCCCTACGTCCACCTGCCGGCACGGGCGGCATTCGAGTCCATGCCGCGCAGTCTGGTGGAGGCGGCGACGTTGTCCGGGGTGACGGGCGGCGCCCTGCTGCGCCGGGTGGTGGTTCCCATGGCCTGGCCCGCGATCGCCGGCGGCAGCCTGCTGTGCGTCATGGAGACCCTGGCCGACTACGGTGCGGTGTCTCACTTCGCCGTCGACACCTTCAGCGTTGGCATCTACAAGGCGTGGCTGGGCTACGGTGACCGGGTGGCGGCGGTCCAACTCGCGATGGTGCTGCTGCTGGCGGTGCTGGTGTTGCTCGGGCTGGATGCCATGCTGCGCGGCCGGCGCGTGTTCACGGCCAGACGCTCAGGTGGCGCGACCCGCCAGCCTGTCGCGTTGCGGGGAGGGCGGGCGTTGGCCTGCGCACTGGCCTGCCTTCTGCCGGTGCTGTTGGGGTTCGTCCTGCCGGTGCTGGTGTTGGGACGGCTGGCCTGGAACGAATTCGACCCGGAAGCCCTGCCGCGGTACCTGCGCGCGGCACGCGCGAGCTTCCTCACCGCCGGTGCCAGCGCCCTGGTGGTCATGGCGGTTGCCTTGCTGCTGGTCTACGCCGCCCGCGCGCGGCGACAGCGCTGGAGCGCTCCGCTGCACCGCGTCGCCTCACTGGGCTATGCCGTGCCGGGCGCCGTGCTGGCGCTCGGCATCCTGGTGCCGGTGGCGCGATTCGACAACTGGCTGGATGCCTGGTCGCGCGAGGCTTTCGGGACCGGCACAGGCCTGATCCTGACCGGCAGTGTGGGTGCGCTGGTCTACGCCTACGTGGTCCGCTTCCTCGCCATCGGGATCGGCAATCTGCAGGCTGGCTTCGATCGCGTCACCCCGCACATGGACGAGGCGGCACGCTCGCTCGGCGCCGGTGGCGCGGACCTTCTGCGCCGGGTACACCTGCCGCTGGTGTGGCGGGTGCTGGCGCTGGGAGGGCTGCTGGTGTTCGTGGATGGTCTCAAGGAACTGCCGGCGACGCTCGCGCTTCGTCCGTTCAACTTCGACACCCTGGCCACCCAGGCCTACCACCTCGCCAAGGATGAGCGTCTGGCGGAGGCGGCGGTCCCGTCGCTGGTGATCGTGCTGATCGCCGTGCTGCCCGTCATCCTGGTGACCCGGGTGGCGTCGCGTCGCTGAACGCGAAGCGGCGCCAGGCCCGTGATCTCGCTCAGCGCCAGCCGGCGCGGTCCACCAGGCGCTGTGCCAGTGGGGTGCGGGCGGCGATCTCGGCGATGGTGAGCTTGTCCGACTTGAAAGAGCCCAGGGACTCGAGTTCGGCATTGCGGGCCACGGCGGTCTTCACCACCGGCCATTCATTGTTGCCGTTGGCGAAGTAGGCCTGTGCCTCGTCGCTCGCCAGGTACTCGAGGAACCTGCGCGCCGCCTCCTTGTGGGGCGCGTTTCTGAGCATGCCGCCGCCGGAGACGTTGACGTGGGTGCCGCGGTTGGCCTGGTTGGGCCACACAACGCCGATCCTGTCGACCACGGCACGGTCCTCCGGCTTCTTCGAGCGCATCAGGCGCACAAGGTAGTAGGAGTTGGTCAGCGCCACCGCGCATTCTCCGGACGCGACAGCCTTGATCTGGTCGGTATCCCCGCCACGCGGCGGGCGGGCCATGTTGGCCACCGTCGCGCGTGCCCACTGCTCCGCCTGCTGTTCGCCGTCGTGTGCGATCACCGACGCCACGAGGGACAGCATGTAGGGGTGGCTGCCTGGGCGCGTGCAGACCCTGCCCTTGTTGCGCGGCGCGGCCAGATCCTCGTAATCCTTGACGTCCTGGGGAAAGACCTGCGCCTTGTTGTAGACGATGATGCGGGCGCGGGTGGAGTAGGCGAACCAGGCGTCTGTGGGGCTGCGCAGTTCGGCCGGGATGCGGGCACTGAGCAGTTGCGACTTCACCGGTGCGAACAGGCCCGCCGCCTCCGCGGCGTGCAGGCGCGACGCGTCGACGATCAACAGCACGTCGGCCGGACTGTTGGCGCCCTCGTTGCGCAGCCGCTCGAGCAGTGCCTCGTCGGCCATCTCGATCCGGTTGATGCGGATTCCGGTGGCCTTGGTGAAGTTGGCATACAAGGCCTCGTCGGTGTCGTAGTGGCGGGCGGAGTAGAGATTCAGCACCTGCGTGTCATCGGCGCGCGCCCAGGGCAGGCAGGCGAAGGCGAGGAGCAGGCTGGCGGCGACGCGGCGTATTGGCATGGGTGTTCCTGGCAGAAGGGCTCAGCGCGCGGGAGCGCCGGAGCGCGCGTTACGGACAAAGATGAAGACGATGAGCAGCACCAGCCCGAATTGCAACGCGAGTCCCTGGACGTTGGGGTAGAGACCAAGCCAGGGCACAGCGGGCAGGGGCAGGGGATCGAGCGGGAGTCTACCCGCTGCCTGGAGCGCCGCCACCCCCCGGCCCGCGAACACGACAGCGAAGGCGGCGAGCAGCATGGAACTCACGCCGAACACCAGGCCGAGCGGCAGTTTGGTGCTGGAGCGCACGATCACCCAGGCCAGGATTGCGAGCGCGACGCAACCCGTGGCGAAACCAGCCGCCACGGGCGCCGGGTCGCCCTGGGCCACCAGCGCCTGGTAGAACAGCACGGTTTCGAATACCTCGCGATACACCGCGAGGAAGGAGATGGCGGACAGCCCCCAGAGCGTACCCCGGCCGAGAGCTCCCGACACCTGGGTACGGATGAAGGCCGACCAGCGCTGGCCATGGCTCTTCGAGTGGAGCCAGAAGCCCACGTACAACAGGACTGCCGAGGCCAGCAGGGCAGTCACGCCCTCGGTGACCTCGCGTTGCGCACCGCTCACGTCGATGAGCCGGGTGGCCACCCACCAGGTGAGCACGCCCAGGGCGATGGCGGCGATCCAGCCGGCGTGGAGATGGCGCAGGCCGTCACGCCGGCCCGTACGCACCAGGAAGGCTGCCATTCCCGCGAGCACCAGCAGGGCCTCCAACCCCTCCCGCAGTACGATGACCATGGCCGAGACGAACTGGCCCTGCACCGAGGGAGCCGTGCTGGCGATGCGGCTTTCCACCGCATCGAGGTCGGCCAGGATCGCATCGTGGCGCTGACGGATCTGATCCACCGGCAGGCCGGCGCGCACGCCATTGCGGTAATCCAGCATGGCGGCCTCGATGCGGCGCCGTGCCGCCGGATCGGCGCCGTCGATGCGCGCCTCCGCGAGTTCGAAGCCCTCCAGATAGGCGCCGATCGCCTGTTCGTAGGCGGCGGACGCGTCGCCTGCCTCATAGGCGGCGAGGCTGGCCTGCATGCCGCTGCGGGTTCTGGCGAGCGGGGACGATGCCGGCGTCCCGCCCATGGTGAGCGCACCGGGTTCCGAGCGCAGGAACGCCAGAACGGCGACCTGTTCGGCGCCGCCGGCGGCATTCGCGCCCTCGGGGGTGGCGAGCACCAGATCCGACAGGCTGCGGAAGCGGTCCCGCCCCCGTCCCTCGGCCCAAAGCGCGCGGCCGCGTTCGACGACGACCTGGTCCGTTGCCAGACGGCTCACGTGGAAGGCCAGCGCCCAGCGATGGGCGTCCGGGAGATCCGTGAAGCCCGCCATGGAGGTGCCGTCGACTCCCTGGGAGATGACGCCGTGGAGGGCCTGGACGCTGCGTCTCGACTGGCGCAGCGCGTCGGTGAATGCAGTGGGCCGGGGGTCCAGCGCGCCGGCTGCCGGACCGTCTCCAGCGCCCTGCGCACCGTGACATTGAGCACAACGCGCAGCGTAGAGGAGACGGCAACCGAGACGTCCGGTGCTGTTGCCGGCCCAAGGACCAGAGCATGGATGGCGATCAGCGACCGCTTCAGCTGGCCGGCACGCTGCGCCACCTCCGCCCCATCCGCCTTCGCGGCGATGCGTCCTGCAAGAGCCTCCGCGTCACGCAGCAGCGTCTCGTGGCCGGGGCGGGCCGGCAGGGCCTTCAGCAAGGTGACGACCCGCCCGGAAAACTCCACCTGTTCGGCGTATTCGCCGGGGTCGAGGACCTCGCCCGCACGGACGAACTGCGGGTACTCGACGGCGACGTAGTCCAGCAGGGAGAGGGCACGGTCCGCCTCGGCGCCGGCTGCCCGGAGGGGCGGCGCGACAATCAACAGGAGCGCAAGCAGGAGCCACCGGGGCAGGCCGCTGGGAATCATGGGATGGTAGTGAGGAGAATTTGGGCGCTCAGGCGACGCTGCTGTGGCAACGGCGGGCAGGCGAAGTTCTCCCGCCGTCGCCACGGGCCGGGTCAGAACGACCAGCGCAGCCCGGCCTGCAGCAGTCGGGGGGCGCCCGGCAGCATGCCGCGGGTGCGGTCGACGATGTAGACCCTGTCGGCGAGGTTCTTGACGGTGAAGAACAGGGTCACCCCGTACTGCGGCAGGGTGTAGTTCACGGCGGCGTTGAAGATCGTGTAGCTGTCGATCAGGCCAAATTGGCCGCTCTGGCGGTTGCGCGTCACGTCGGCCGCGTTCGTTCCCGTGACGTTGGGGTCGGTGGCGGCGTCGCGAACGTTGGCGAAGTCGGCGTACTGCTCACCCACATGCACCATCTCCAGGTTCACGTCGAGGCCGCTGTTGTGCATGTAACCCACGCCGACCGTTGCCGTGGTCTTCGGAGCGTAGGGCATGCGGTTGCCGGCGCGCGAGTTGGCGATGACCGCGCCACTGCTGACGCTGGTGAAGGCCGTGGTCTGCTCCGCGGTCGGCAGCCAGGTCAGGGCGAGGGTGGAGTAGATACCGCTGGGGTCACCATAACGGCCGCCCAGTTCGAGCCCCTGGTACAGCGCCTCGCCCTGCGAGAGCGGCGTGTTGCCACCTGCGATGCTTCCCACGGCCAGGAGGCGCTGGAAGTCGTTCCGGAAGGCGGTCGCCTGCAGGTCGAGACGATCCGTGGGGCGGGTACGGGTGCCCAGTTCGTAGTTCCAGCTGCGCTCGGCCCCGACGTCGGTGAAGGTGGCGGTGCTGCCGGTCGGCGTGATGATCAGATCCTCCGTGCGCGGCGGCGCGAAGCCGCGGTGCACGCCCGCGAACACGGTGGTGTCTGTGGAAACCTTGTAGTTGGCCCCCAGGCTCGGTACCCAGGCACTCAAGCGCTCGGAGCCGCTGGTGCCACCCGGAAGGCGGTTGGTGCGGGTGTTGTCGATGTTCTCGTAACGCAACGCCGGCGCTACGGTGAGGTCACCGAGCAGAAAGCGGTTCTGGATGAATGCCGAAATGGCGGTGGTGCTGCGGGTCTGGTCCTCGGCCACGGTACCGGACTTGGTGGTGGGGCTCGCCGTGTTGACCTGCTTGCGTTCCTGATGCTCGCGGTGGAGGCGTACCCCGGTCTCCAGTTCGCCTGCGATGCCGAGCCACCGGTGGTTCATGCGCAGGCGCGGCTCGATGCCGAACATCTGGTAGTCCCGCAGGCGGCCCTGGTAGGAGTTGCAGGCATCGACGGTGACCGCCTGACCGGCAAGGCGGGCATCGCGGAAGGCGTTGCCGCACTGGGTGTCGGTGGTGGTGCTCGACTGCCGCCACCAGTCGCGGTTGAACACCGAGCCGTAGAGGTTGGTCAGGAGGGTGGTGTTGGCGTCGATGGCGTATTCGTGCGTGGCCGACAGTCCGATGCGACGGGTCTCGAACTTGTCGTTGCGGAACGGGTTGTAGCGGGCGCCGAAATTGGCGTACTCCGCGACCGTGAGGCCGGAGTAGGTGACCGTCGAGTCTTCCGTGTAGAAGTTGCCGCGCAGGATGACGGACTGGCGCCCGTCGATCTGGAACACCTTCTTGAGGTTGAGGTCCCGGAGTTCGCTGTGGGTGTTGTCGCGGGCGCCGTCGCTCTGCTTGTGGAAGGCATCGAGCAGGAAGCCGGCACCCGAGAGACGGGCGTGCACGTTGCTGTAGTCGCGGTTGCCTGCCGCAACGCCGAGGAAACCGGAAAACTTCTCCGTCGGCGAGGGCGTGATGTAGTTGATCACGCCGCCGATGGTCTGCGGCCCGTAGATCACCTGGCCGGCACCCTTGAGCACCTCGATGCGCTCGTAGCGCTCGACCGGGGGGTGGTAGTAGCTGGCGTTGTCTCCGTAGGGCGCGTAGGCCAGTGGGATGCCATCTTCAAGCAGCGTCACCTTGGTCGAGCGCGTCGGGTTCAGGCCGCGTATGCCGATGTTCGGCCGCAGCCCCAGGCCCTCCTCGTCACGGACGTTCACGCCGGTCACCTTGCGCAAGGCCTCGTTGGTCGTGAACACCCGGGAACGCTCCAGGGTATCGCGGTCCACGACCTCACCGGAGCCTGCGAGGCGCTCGAGCTGCTCGGTCTTGCCGATGATGTCGACCCGCGGGGCGTTGACCGCGGGCGCGCTCTGGGCGCCGGCGGCACCGGGCAGGGTACAGGCGAGGGCAACGACGGCGGACATCCGGGCGCGTTTGAAGGGAGGCTGTGGCTGCAGTATCCGGGGCATGGTGTCTTTTCTTGGGGAAGCGGGGGTGATGCAGGTGATGAACGCGTTCGAACAGGCTGCAATAGATAAACGAAATCATTCTCGTTTGCAATGAGGGAATCCTCGGTCCTCCGTCAGTCTGAAATTTTTTCCTTTTAAACAGAATCTTGAAATCGATCCCCGCGCGAGGCAAAAGTCCAGCGAGGTCTCTGGATGCTGATGACAAAGCGGTTGACAATCATTCTCATTCCGGGTCTACTTCCGTCATCGAGTGTCCCTGCCAGGAGTTCTCCATGTACGTTTGCGTATGTGAGGCCGTGACCGACGGACAGATCCGCCGTGCCGTGGGTGAGGGCGCCTGCTCGATGCGACTGTTGCGCGAGCGCCTCGGCGTTGCTGCCAACTGCGGTCGCTGTGCTCCCTTCGCCAAGCAGGTGCTCGACGCGGTCCGCGCCGAGGTGCAGCCTCCGGAACTGACGCCGGCCTGAGGGGCGAAGTCACAAGGCGGGATCGCCTCGTTCTGCTTCCGATTCTCGTTTTGCGCCATCCGAAAATCGCGGGCGCATGTGCAATTCCCCTGACCTATACTCGCGGCCATCCTGAATCCGTGAGGGGTATCCCATGAAAGGCGACAAGACAGTCATCAAGCACCTCAACAAGGTGCTCATGAACGAACTGACCGCGATCAACCAGTACTTCCTCCACGGCCGCATGTTCAAGAACTGGGGCCTGAAG
>JBEICA010000104.1:0-10826 GCA_040373665.1 Burkholderiales bacterium
GCCTCGGGCGCGAGCGGCCAGCGCGCGGCGATGAACTCGGCCACTCTCTCGTCGACGAGAGCGCGGTAGTTCTGGATTTCCGCGAGGGAGGGACGCGTCATCATGCTGCGGCTCTCGAGCGGCAGACGTGCGCTCGAGGCATCGAAGCCGGGGTCGAACAGGGCGTCCAGGCTCTCGTCGTATTTCTGGTAGCGCCGCAGGTGCGGCACGAGGACGAAATTCTCCAGGAACCAGGTGGTGTGGCCGAGGTGCCACTTCACCGGGCTGGCCTTGGCGAAGGACTGCACGGCACAGTCCTCGGGTGACAAACCCGCCACGAGCGCTTCCGTGGCCCCACGTATCACCAGGAGTCGCGAGATCAGGGCACGCGCAGCCGGGTCGGGTGCGACGCCGGGTGCGGATGCACCGCCGCCGCCGCCGTGGCGGGAATTGCCGAGCTCCTGGGCTGTCACGGGTGGGCTCATCTGCGGATTCCGTCGGTTTGATGGGCGTGTCGGGTGCTGATCCGACATGCTTGCCGGGCACACCCCTCACGCTCCACGCATCAGGGCCACCCGTCGGCCAACGCGGCGTGTATCCCCGTGTGCCTCGCGCATGCCGTTGGCGTTCTCACCCAATGACCACAGGTGGAAACTCGCAGATGACACACGCGTACCCTGATGGTAGGCGGGTCCGTCGCCAGGCTCAATAGCCTCTTCGTGATGGGTGTTGAAAAAAGTCCCTGCCGGCGGATCCGCGGTTGCCCGTCCGGCGGACCCGGCACTGGTCGTCCCCCACTGGCCTGTGGCTCAGGCGCGGGAGGCGCGCCACGCCAGAACGCCCAGAATCAGGGCGGCCGGTCCGCTGAACAGGGCGAGCAACCCGGCAGTGCTGTCCTCGAAACGCAGCGCATGCCAGGCAGCGAAGGCGGTGATGCCAAGAAACAGGACTGCCGCCACTGTCAACATGGTCTGTCGCAGGGCGGCATGCCATGCACGCTTCCTGCGGGCGGCCATCTCGGCGGCGCGCGGGTTGAAGGTGCGATTGAGCCAGGACGCGACCAGCAGCACCGCCGCCAGCAAGAGGATGAGGCGCAGGATCATGGCGTCGGATTTCGGGGGGCGGGTGACCGGGCAGGGCCGCAAAGACCCGGTATGCCAGGTGGGTCCGCGCTCGGGGTGCCGGGAGGGCTGAAGGAAGTACGGGTCATGGGGGGAGGGATCGCTTCGCGGGGCCCAGTGTGCCGGGCGCTGGCGGGAACGGCAATGATCCACTGCGCGGGCACTTCGGTGATCCGTCCTGCCGGCGGGATTCCGGCGGGTGCGACCATGGCGCGCCGGCGCCGGCGTCGCGCGGGCGGGGCCTGGACGGGACAGCCGCGATCATGTGCCACAGCCGGGTGTGGTGAAATACCGGTTTTCCACCGGAGCGCCGACATGGATTCCGCCGCCGGCATGGCCCGCCACCTCGAGACGCGGGTGGTCAAGGCCACCTGCCCGCATGACTGCCCCGACGCCTGCTCGATGCGGGTGACGGTCGATGTGCACACCGAGCGCGCCATCCGCGTCGAGGGGGATCCCACCCATCCGATCACCCGTGGCTATCTCTGCAACAAGGTCAACAGCTACCTCGACTACGTCTACAACGACAACCGCGTGCTGTACCCGCGCCGGCGGGTGGGGCCGAAGGGGCCGGGCGCACGTTTCGAGCGCATCACCTGGGAGGAGGCCCTGGCCGAGACCGCGGCGCGGCTCAAGCAGGTGCTGGCCGAGCACGGCCCGGACGCGGTGCAGCCCTACTCGTACTCGGGGACCCTCGGTTTCCTGGGCTTTCTGGGGATGGGCGAGCGCTTCTTCAACAGGATGGGCGCGGCGCGCCTGGAGCGCACCATCTGCACGGCCGCGGGTCGGGCTGCAAGCGTCTACACCACCGGGCAGGTGCACGAGGCCAACATCGAGGACATCCCCGGCATGGACCTGGTGGTGCTCTGGGGTACCAACCTGGTGAGCACCGGCGTGCATGCCATGCCGTTCATCGTCGAGGCGCGCGAGCGCGGCGCCAAGGTGGTGGCGGTCGATCCGCGCGTCACCCGCACCACGGCCTTCGCCGACTGGCACCTGCAGCCGCGCCCCGGGACCGACGCCGCCCTGGCGCTGGGCATGATGCGCGTCATCGTCGAGCACGGCCTGCATGACGAGGCGTTCCTGCAGACCCAGTGCGTGGGCTGGGACCGCCTGCGCGAGCGTCTGGCCGACTATCCGCTGGAGCGGGTCGCCGACATCACCGGTTTGACGGCTGCGGACATCGAGCGGTTCGCCCTGATGTACGGCCGCACCCAGCACTCGTTCATCCGACTGAACTGGGGCATCCAGCGCCATGACAACGGCGGTGCCATGACGCGCGCGATCAAGTTGCTGCCGGTCGTGACGGGGGCCATGCGCACCCGCGGCGGCGTGTGCGTCGGCACCGGCACCGAACTGCGCAACGTCGACATGCGCAAGCTGCAACGCACCGATCTGCTGGAGGGACGCCAGCCACGGACCATCAACATGATCCAGATCGGTCAGGCGCTCGAGGACGCAAGCCTCGCCCCGCCGATCAAGGCCTTGTTCGTGTGGAACTCCGACCCCGCCAACTGCGTGCCGGACACCGTGAGCGCGCGCCGCGGCATGATGCGCGACGACCTGTTCGTGGTCGTGCACGACACCTTCTTCACCGACACCTGCGACTACGCCGACATCATCCTGCCGGCAGACACCGCGCTGGAGCGCATGGATCTGCTGTGCGCCTACGGCAACTACACCTACTCGCTGTCGCAGCAGGCCATTCCCAAGCTCGGCGAGAGCCTCGACAACAACGAGCTCTTCCGGCGTCTCGCGCGACACATGGGCTACGACGATCCGTGCTTCTCCGACACCGACGAGCAGATGATCCGCGAGATCATCGACCCGGAGTTCAATCCGCTGTTCGAGGGCATCACCTTCGAGCACCTTATTGAGCATGGCTGGGCGCGGGCGGCCGTCGACTCGCCGCGGCGGCCCGGGCTCAACAGCGGGCGCTGGCCCACGCCCTCGGGCAAGATCGAGATCTACAGCGAGACCATGGCCCGCCACGGGCTGGATCCGCTGCCCGGCCACGTCGACGAGCGCGAAGGCTGGTTCAGTCACGAACGCAAGCGCCGCTTCCCGCTGCAGGTGCTCAGCCCGGCAACCCACTATTTCATCGGCGCCAGCTTCCAGAGCGTGCCGCGGTTGCAGGAGATGATGTCCCGGCAGACCTTCGAGGTGAGTCCCGAGGACGCAGCGGCGCGCGGTATCGTCAGCGGCGACGCCTGCCGCCTCTACAACGACCGCGGTGAGGTGTTCGGTCACGCGCTGGTGGTGCCCGGCATGCTGCCCGGCGTCCTCAGCGCGCCCAAGCAGCTCCAGGGCTCGCGCCAGCGCAACGGCGTCAACATCAACGCCCTCGTGAGCCAGGACGAGGCCGACATGGGGCGTGGACCGGTGTTCTACTCGACCCTGGCCGAACTGGACAAGGTGGGTGAGGACGCGGCGGTCGACATCCCGGCGGGCATCGCGACGGCAAGCGCCGCGCGATCCCGCGACAATCCCTGAGGAGCAGCATGACAGCCACCATCATCGACGGCGTCGCCGTGTCGCGCGCCACGCGGGCCGCCTGGAAGGAACGCGTCGACGCCCTGCGGGCGCGCGGCATCACCCCCGGGCTCGCCGTCATCATCGTCGGCGACAACCCCGCCTCGCGCGTCTACGTGCGCAACAAGGCCCGCGCCTGCGGCGAGATGGGCATGCACTCCGAGATCCACGAGTATCCTGAGGATGCGCGCCCCCAGGACATCATGGCGCGCATCGCCGCCCTCAATGCCGACCCGGCGGTGCACGGAATCCTCGTGCAGCTGCCCCTGCCGCCGCAGTTCCGCGTGTCCGACGTGCTCGAGGCCATCTCGGTGGACAAGGACGTCGACGGCTTCCACCTGCGCAACCTCGGCGGTCTGGTGACGGGCGACGTGGTGTTCCCGCCCTGCACACCGCATGGCGTGATGGCGCTGCTGGACCACTATGGCATCCCCCTGCGCGGGGCCGACGCGGTGGTGGTCGGGCGCAGCAACATCGTCGGCAAGCCCCAGGCGCTCATGCTGCTGGCGCGCGATGCGACCGTGAGCATCTGCACCTCCCGAACCCGCGATCTGGCCGCCTACACCCGCAATGCCGACGTGCTGGTGGTGGCGGTGGGACGGCCCCGCATGGTCACCGGCGACATGGTCAAGCCGGGCGCAGCCGTGATCGACGTCGGCATCAACCGCCTGCCCGATGGCACGCTCACGGGCGACGTAGACTTCGACAGCGTGAGCCGCGTGGCCGGCCACCTGACGCCGGTACCGGGTGGGGTCGGCCCCATGACCATCACCATGCTGCTCGCCAATACCGTGCTGGCGGCGGAGCGGTTCAGCGACGGGCGGGCGCGGATGCCGAGCGCGCGCTGACCTGATTGCGGGGGCCGGCGCTTCTCAGCGCAGTTCTATGCGCGGGATGCGGCTGGCCGCCGCGGCAGTGAGCAGGGCGATCACTGCAACCACCAGGAAGGACTGGTGGAAGGCCGGCAGCAGCGCGGCAGCCTCTGGAGAGCCTGCCACCCGGGCGAGGTGGGAGACTTCGGTCTGCGGCATGAGGGCGAAGACCAGGGCGCCGAACAGGGCCGTGCCGCAGGCGGCCCCGAAGGAACGCGACAGCGACACCACCGAGGTGGCCGCGCCGAGGCGTTCGCGGCCGGCCAGCGTCTGCACCGTGATCTGCATCGTCGGCATGACCGTGCCGAAGCCCAACCCCACCAGCGCACCGAGAGCCGTGATGCCGCGCGGTCCCACCGCCAGCAGGCCGAGCAGGGCAAGGCCGGTGGCCGCGATCAGCATGCCGCCCACCGGTACCCAGCGCGGCAAGCCGGTGCGCGCCACCAGACGGCCGCTGCTCATGGAGCCGATGGCCATGCCCGCGGTCAGCGGCAGGATCAGCAGGCCCGTGGTGACGGCCCCCTCGCCGTAGCCGATCTGCAGGTACACCGGCAGGAAGAAGATCACTGCGAACATGCAGGCGGCGAACAGGCTGGTGGTCAGTCCGGCGAATGCGATGCCGCGCAGGCGCAGCAGTTCCAGCGGCAGGAAGGGGTGGGCCTGGCGGCGCTCGACGCCCAGCAGCAGGACGCAGAGCGCGATGCTCGCAGCCGCCCAGGCGAGCCCCTCGGCCGAGGTCCACGCGAAGCGGTGACCGCCCGAGGACAGCCAGTACAGGGTCGACACGATGGCGGCGGAGAACAGCATCACCCCGCCCAGGTCGAGCGGACGTCCGGGCGCCCCGGGCTTGCCCCGCGGCAGCGTACCCAGCCGCCAAGCCGCGAGTCCTGCAAGGGGCAGGTTCACGGCAAACAGCCAGCGCCAGTCGGCGTGCGACACCACGAGGCCACCGACCACCGGCCCGCCGATGCTGGCAAGGCTGAACATCATGGCGAAGTAGCCCTGGAACCGGGCCCGCTCGCGCGGCGCCACCAGTTCGCCGATCAGCGCCTGCGACAGGGTCATCAGACCGCCGCCGCCCAGGCCCTGGGCCACCCGGGCCACCACCAGCGCCGGCAGCGAAGGTGCCGCCGCGCAGGCGATCGAGCCGAGCGTGAAGATGGCGAGCGCCGCCAGAAGGGTCTCGCGCCGCCCGTAGCGGTCGCCGAGCCGGCCGTACAGCGGCGTGGTGGCCGCCGCCGCCAGGAGGTAGCCGACCGCGATCCAGGAGGTGTCGCGCAGGCCGCCGAGTTCGGCCGCGATCACCGGGGTGGCGGTGGCCAGCAGGGTCTGGTCCACGGCGGCCATGAACATGGGCAGCATCACCGCCGTGAACAGGCGCAGGAACTGCCGCGTGCCTTCACGACCGGCGGCGAGGGGAGGGGGCGATGTCATGAGGCCTTGGCAGAGGGGGGCGGGATGCGCCTGCATTGTCCGTCATTCGGGTCCGGGAGTTCCGCCCGGTCGACACCGGCTGTCCCCCCAGCCGGCGGAATGCCCCACGGGTTCGACCTGCTGCGTGACGCGGCGGCCGCGTCAGCGCCCCGCCAGGCCCGGCCCGCAGACATCCTGGCCGTCGGCGGGAAGCGGCTGGGACGCCAGACGCTGCAGCGGCACCCAGAAGATGGAGGTGGCGAAGCGCCCGAGGCTGCCGAGCACGTCCCCCGCGGAGACGCCCACCTTGAAGTCCCCGAAGCGGCCGTGCACTTCCACCGGGGTGGCCAGGCTGAGGAACTGGGCCTTCTTGGCGCGCGGCTGCAGCCGCAGGTGCACGCTCTCGTCGTGGAAGTCGGCGCTGCCGCGGCCGGTGACGCGCATGCGAGTCGTGTCCATGATGATGGCGCGCTCGCGCAACCGGCCGTCGGTCAGCTGGAAGCGGCCGATGGCGCAGTTGATCCGGGAGGCCGAGGCCGGATCGACTGCCGGCACCAGGGCCACCAGCACGTTCACCGCCCAGAGGTCGAACACGCCCGATTTCATGTTGCGCGGCCAGACCGCGAAGTCGATGCGGCCGTTGCCGTGCTCGAGGATGTCCGACAGGTGGCCGGTTCGCGACGCCACCTCGACGTCGAGGCTGAACTCGCCCGACAGATCGGTGCCCGGCGTGAGGCGCCGCGCCAGCACACCGTAGTCGAAGCGCTCGGCCTGCAGCTTCAGGTCCACCGACACATCGGTCGCAGTGGGGGCGTAGCCGAGTCGGAGGCTGGCCGAGCCGCCCGGGATCCGCACCTCCACCGGTCCGATGTCGGCGCGGCCGTCCTTGAGCCGGGCCAGCAGGCGGCCACTGCCCAGACGGTCCTGACCGGACAGTACCTGGTCGACCTCGATGCTGAGATCGACATCCTGGCGCGCGAGCACCTCCCGGCTGAGCAGGCGCTGGGCCTCGTCGCCGGCGCTGGCGGCGCGGGCCTTGAACTGCTCCGCCGTCATGGCCTTGTCCGGTTTGGCCTTTTTCTCGACCGGCGACCACTCGCCAAGCCTGAAGTCGTCAAGTTGCACGGTGGGCGCCCGCAGTGCCACCTCCAGGTGCGGCCGCGGCAGGTCGGTGCGAAGGCTGCCGCGGCCCTGGAGCGCGCTGCCGCCGACTGCCAGGGTGAGGTCCGACACCTCGTAGCCGCTCGCGCCCATGCGGAACCGGCCGGTCAGGGCGTACGGACCCCAGGGCGGGAGTGAGGCGCGTGCCAGACTGTCGAGCCGGTCCAGTCGCGGGCCGCGCAGGTCCAGGCCGAGCGTGAGGTCGCGTGTGCCCACCGGCTTGGCGAGTTCGCCCTGGAGCCGCAGCGACAGGTCGGTCAGGGTGGCGTCCATGCGGAACGGGATGCGGCCCTCCGGACGCACCAGATCCACCGCTGGCGCCGTCTCGAGGGCGATGCGCACCGGGCTGGCGTCCACCCGGCCGTCCAGATCCAGGCGCACAGCCCTGCCGGGGCGGGCCGACAACTCGCCGCCGTCGACGAAGATGCGTGCCTGGCCCTTGCCGTTCGGATCCCGGAGCACGATGGTGGTGTCGTCCAGGTTGCCGATGAGTTCGGAGCGGGCCAGCAGGTCGCCGAGAAGACTGGAGCGCGCCGACAGCGCGAGGCGCAGGCCCTCGGTCGAGATCTCGAGGTCTCTTGCCAGCCCGAGACGGCGCAGCAGGGCGCCGATGTCCACCCGGCCCGTGGCCAGCCACAGGGCGCTGCTCGGCTCTGCTCCGCGCAGATCCAGCGACACCGCGCCCTGGAACGGCACCCCGGCGATCACCGCCGAAAACGGCGAGGGCTGCATGGCGCCGTCGCGGATCCGGCCATCGAAGGCGATGGCACGGGGCTCGAGCGGTGTGCCGGAAACGCGGTCGACCCGGATGGCGACGTCCGCGTCGCCCAGGTCGATGCCGTGCGGCAGGATGGGAATCTGCAGCACCGGGCGTGACGGCGTGGCCTCGGCGGGCCGGGGCGGCGGCACGGGCAGCAGGGTGCGCAATTGCGCGATGTCGATGTCGGTGGCGTGCAGCCTGAGCGCGACGCGCCCGGGCCCGGGACCGTCCTGGCGGGAAAGGGCGCCCTGGAGCGCGGTGCGTCCGAGCCGCAGGGCGAGGTCGTCGACCCGCCACAGCGTCTCGGTCATGGCGGCGCGGCCGCGCAGTTCGAAGCGGGCGCTGGCGCCGGGCCGGGTACCGAACCACTGCGCGACGTCGTCGGTACGCTCGGCGCTCACCTCGAAGGCCAGCGCCGGCCCCGAGGCGGCCGCGGGCGGTGCCAGGGTGCCGTGGATGCGGGCGCGGGCCGAGCCGGAGCGCAGCCGCAGGTCCAGCGGGGTGCGCTGGTCCAGCATCACGCGCTCCAGCGAGCCACCGTCCAGGGTGAGCTGGAAGGGCTGGCCGATGAGGTTGCCGCGAGCGCGCCCGGCCAGTCGCCGGCCGGCCGGCAGGTCGACCGCGAGCCGGTCGAGGGCGAAGGCCACGGGCCGGCCGCCCGCCACGTTGCCGTAGGACAGCCGGCCGTCGGCCACTGCCAGACGCACGTCGAGGCTGGACACCAGTTCGCGGCCGCTGTCGCCCGTGGCGGTGACATCGAAGGAGAAGCGCCCGAGGTGTCCGGCCAGACCGCGGGCGCCGACCAGGAACTCGGCCAGGCCGCCGAGCGGCGAATCGCGGGTGCCCAGGGACACGCCGAAGCGCGGCGGATCGGCCCGGCCGTCGGCGCTGATTCTGCCGGCCAGGGGCACCTCGGCCACCACGGCGGCCAGGGGCACGTCCAGCACGCCGTCCTGCAGGTGCAGTTCGAGGGTCGCGTCGTGGACGTCGCCGGGCAGGCTCAGCCAGCGGCTGACGGCGAGGTCCAGATCGACGTCCATCGCCCGCAAACCACGCAGGGAGAAGGTGGCCTCGGCCAGTTCGCGGTACAGGTCGCGCAGGCTGCGCGGCGGCTCGTCGTCCTCGGTCGGGCGGCCGGTGAGAAAGGGGCGCAGGTCCAGCGTGGGCAGGTCCAGTTTGCCCCTCAGCGCCGGTCGGGCGCCACCGGCATCGTAGGCCACCCAGCCCTGAAGGGCCGTGCGGCCGAGCACCGCCGAGAGCCCGGTGACGGCGACGTAGCCCGGGCGCATGGTCACGCGCCCGGCGAGCGCGCCGGCCCCGACCTTGGGCAGCGGCGTCTGCAGCAGCCGCTCCAGCTGGGTCAGGTCGGGAGAACCCATCGCGAAGCCCAGTTCGCCGCTCGTGCCGCGCAGGGCGCCGTCCAGGCGCAGAACCGAGCCGAGGAACTCGACCTGGAAATCGAAGGGCCAGGGGTCGTGCGAGCCGAACAGCGCCCGCAGCGGCGCGCCCGAGAGGCGGATCTGGTAGGGGAAGCTCTTCTCCACCCGTCCCTTCATCTCGAGCGCGATCGGCTGGTCGCGCGGAGCACTGCCGGACAGACGGTCGAGGTCGAAGTAATGCCAGGGTCCGGCACCGTCGCGGAACTCGACCTTGATGCGTTCCAGGGACACGTTGCGGATGTCGAGCATCAGGGCGGCGTCGCGCGCCTGCCGGGCCGCCTCGCCGGTGTCGGTCGCCGTCCGGACAGTCTCGGGTGGGCTCTCGCCTGGCGGCGCCAGCGACCAGTTGTTGCCGCCATCAGGGCGCGCCACGAGTCTGAGGGTCAGGTCGCGGCCCGCCAGTTCGCGCACGTGCAGGCGCTGGCGCAGCAGAGCCCACAGGTCGACTGCGAGACGCGCCTCTCCCAGGGACAACAGCGTGCCCTGGCTGAAGCCGCCCGGATCGCTCACCCGCAGGCCGCCGATGCGCAGCCACGGCCGGCCGGAAAGCTCCAGTTCCGCCGGACCCTCGAATTCCACCTGACGACCGATGGCCTCTGCCACCGCCTGCGCCAGTGCCGGACGCAGTGCCGAGGCGTCGACAGTGATGCCGACGGTGGCGACCCAGGCCACACCCGCGAGCACCAGCAGCAGCACGGTGCCCGTACCCAAGCCGAGACCGCGCAGCAGGCGGCGCAGCCGGCGTCGCCCCGGGGCCGGGACCGGGACCGCCGCTGCCGGGGCCTCGGGCTGCAGGTTGGACAAGGTCATGAATGGGCGTGGGTCCGGGGAAGGTTCGATTAGATCACGCGACTGCGGGATTCGATCAGACCTTGTCCAGTTGCCTCGCGCCTTGCGATCGTGTCACAGTCGATCCGGCGGGTGCATCGCGGCGGCGGCCGAGGCTCTCGCGTCCACCCAATGCCCGAGGAGTTTTCATGAGATTGATCAACGCCATTGCCGCCTGTGCGCTGCTGGCCTGTGGTGCCTCCATGGCCGAGGACTGGGTTCTGGTCGGGTCCGATGCCGACGTCCGGCACTACGTGGACCGGGATTCCGTGCGCCTGCAGGAGGGCGTGGCGCGCCTGGAGAAGCGGGCGGTGTTCGCGAAACCCCAGCCGATCGGTGAATCGCCCGGTCTGCCACTGGTGGCGGAGACGCGCGGCCTGGTCGAGTGCGACTGCGGCCGGACCCTGCACCGTGCCGTATCGTTCAGACTGCTGGGAACCGATGGCGCGGTGCTCTACGCCAGCGGTGACATGCGCAATGTCTGGGAGACCATCGAGCCCGGCACCCCCGGGCTTGCCACGCTGCGCTACGCCTGCGGCGAGACCGCGGCGCGCTGATTCACCGGGGCGTTTGCGCCGTTGCGCGGGTCCCTCAGGACACCGGTCGCACACGCACCGGAATGCGGCGGGAACCGAACGATCCGCGGAAACGCTCGAACCGACCCGCGACCTCGGTCGCGCAGTGGGGGCAGTGCCCGCCCGGGGTGAGGTGGTAGTCGACC
>JBEICA010000256.1:0-5190 GCA_040373665.1 Burkholderiales bacterium
AGGCGGCAGCCGGGAGCGATTCCCTAGCCCGGAAATTTCACCAGATCGGCCCCGAAAATGAGCGGCGTGCCGATGCCTATTGGGTTTGCAGCAAATTGGCTATCGGTGCGATTTGGTAGGCCGGCCTCCACGGGCGCTGGCGGGCGCCTTGCGGTCATCCCGCGCCCCCGCTTCGCGCCAATAGGCTCGGCTATTGGCTTGGCGCGGGATGCGCGGCCTGCCTGGCAAAGCACCTCGCCATCATCCCGTGACCTGATGAAATATCCGGGCTAGCCGATATCGTCGTCTGCCCCTGGTCGATGATCCAGGCGTCGTCGCTGCAGGGTTCGCGCTCGCGTGGTCGGCCAGGGGGGGGCCTGGGTGCCGCTGTTCACCTGCACGCGGCTTCCTGACCGCGAGCACAGCTGCTCTCCCTCCAGGCTGCTGCGCGTGTGGTCTCACCGAGGAGGGCGGCCTTGCGCGCACACATGGCACAGACGAGGGGGGCCATGCCCGGCCCTGTCAATCCGCAGACGTGTTCGCAGCTTGCAGGGAAGTCTCGCTCGATCATGCCCGCGCAGACGTCGGTACGGCCGAGGAGGCAGGCACGCCGCTCCAGTCGCGTACGTTCCGGCCCCGGCAGATCGCGTTGCTCGAGCAGCGCCGCGCAACTCCTCCCTTCGCCTGCCTCGCATGCCATGTTCTCGAGCGAATGCGCGAGCTCATGCCGTCCGTGCCGGCGGGCCATCAGGGCGGCTTGCCCGCAGGTCCAGACGAGGCGACTGCAGGCTTCGGTCAGGTGCTGGCGCGAAGATTCGAAGTCTGCGACCGAGAGCAGGTATTCCCCAAGCGCCAGACACACCAGAACCTTCCCGCGCTTGCAGACTGTGGCCGCCATTGCGACTTCGGAGTCTGTGCGCCGCAGCCCGTCGGGCGGTCCGGAGGTGTCCGCTGTTCCAGTGCCTGGTTCCTCCCTGCGAAAAAGCATGGCACAGGCATCCTCGCCACCCAGTTCGCAGCCGCGACGCAGGAATCCGCGGCGCTCCTCCGCGCTGAAGCCATCCGCCTTGCCGAGACCCACACAGGCCTCGGTCTTTCCTCCCGCGCAGGCGTCCCGAGCAGGCAGGTCGAGGTGGAAGTACTGGATGCCAGTCCAGGCCAGAAACGCGAATGAGGCGAGCGTTCCGGCTACCGACAACGCCCAGGCACCGACGCCGGCAGCGCCGTCGACCGCGTCGCGATGACGGAAGAGCGCGACGACCGTCCACGCTGACACGCCGGCGATGGCGAGACCGACCGGACCGGCGACGACCACAACGCTCGCGGCGATGAACCCACCGAGCGCACCGAACCCCTCCCCGAAGCCGTGCCGAAAAAGGGAGTACCCCTCGTGAAGAGCCCAGGTCCCCAGGACGAGGCACGTCACCCCGGTGAGGGTGAGGAGGGCCACGGCAAAGGTCCAGGCCGGGCGGCGGCGCATGAGCAGGGCCGCGGCGTGTGCGAACATCAGGAGGGCGGCGGCACCGACCGGCCAGCGGCCGACGTGGCCCAACGAGAGCGCTACGCCCAGGGGCACGAGGCCGTGGAGCGCGAGCATGCCGGCAGCCACTGCGAAGGGTCCGTCGGTGGTGTCGTGCGTGGAGCGTGATGAGTACATGCAGTGGTTTCCGTTGGCTGGCTGTGTCCGGTGTCGTCGCTCGTGCCGGGGGGGCGTGTTCGATGGGGTACGGCCGCCGGGCGGGCCCGCTGCGGTCCGGCAGCGGGGCGAGAGCTCTTGGCCTGTCGTCGGGTCGGTGCCATCCTTGGCCGGGAGACCCAGACCCTCGTCGGTGCAGGCGCCGAAACCGGATAATGGCCGAAATCCAGGTGACTGCAACGTGCTCGCCGGCCTGACGACGAGGCTTCTGGGCAAGGCCGATGACGCGGTGGCAGAGGTCCGCGCGCCATGCTTGAGCCAGCCTGTCACCGGGGCGATGCTCCGTCGCGCCCCTCGCCCCGGGAAAGGCCGCATTCCGCCGGGCAGGGGTTTGGCCCACCATGACCAGCCGATCGAAATCTCTGGAGGCCGCCGATGAACGATCCGCAACCATCCCGCCGCCGCGCATTTCTGGCGCACTCCCTCGCGACCGTCGGCGGCGCAGTTGCGCTCCAGGCGCACGGCCGCGCGGAGCCGCGGCTCGCAGTCGACAACGTTACGCGTCTCTACCCGGTCGAGGTCGCGCGCATCGAGGTGCCGCGCAGCACGGCGGAGGTCGCGGTCGCCGTCACCGCCTGGCCGGGACAGATCGGCGTCGGCGGCGGGCGCTACAGCATGGGCGGGCAGGTCGCGGTTCGCGGCGGACTGCATCTGGACATGCGACGGATGAACCGCCTCGTATGGCTGCGGCCGGAGGAGCGGGCGGTTCGCGTGCAGGCGGGGATGCGCTGGCGTGATCTGCAGGACATCCTGGACCCGTTCGGGCTGGCGGTGAAGATCATGCAGAGCTATTCCAATTTCACCATCGGTGGTTCGATCTCGGTGAATTGCCACGGCCGCTACGTCGGACTCGGCCCCGTGGGGCATTCCGTGCGCGCGCTGCGATTGGTCACGGCGGACGGGTCGGTCATCGATGTCGGGCCAGAGGCTGAGCCTGAGCTCTTCGCGGCGGCGATCGGTGGGTATGGCGCCGTGGGGGTCGTGACCGAGGTCGAACTCGACGTGGTGCCCAATGCCCGCATCCGGCGCCATGTCCGGCAGGTTGCCCTGGCCGACTACGTCGCCTTCTTCAGGCAATCCGTGCATTCCGATCCGTCCGCTGTCCTGCACAACGCCGACCTGCTGCCGCCGGCATTCGATGCCCCGGTCGCCGTCACCTGGCACCGCGTCGGCGACGACACGCCGCTCACGGAGACGGCGCGTCTGGTTCCACGCGGCGAGTCGCATGCGCTGGCACAGAACGCCATCTTCGCGATGACCGAGATCCCGGGCGGCGCCCGGTTGCGGCAAAAGGTCGTGCACCCCCTGCTCATGCGCCCCGAGTCCGTGAAGTGGCTGAACCACGAGGCAAGCCTCGACGCGGCCGAACTCGAGCCGCGCACCCGGGCGGTCTCGACCTACGTGCTGCAGGAATACTTCATCCCCGAGCGCGGTTTCCTCGACTTTGCCCGGGGGATGGCAACGCTGCTGCGGCGTCGCGGGGTCGAGGCGCTAAACGTCTCGATCCGGCATTCCCCGGCGGACGGTGTGTCCCTGCTGCCCTGGGCTCGCGAGGAGGTCTTCTCCTTCGTTCTCTACTACAAGCAGCGCACCTGGCCCAGCGCGCGTGCGGAGGTGGCCAGATGGACACGCGAACTGATCGATCTCGCTCTGGAACACGGGGGGCGCTACTACCTGCCGTACCAGCTTCACGCCACGCCGGATCAGTTCGCCCGCGCCTATCCGGAGGCGGATCGGCTGCGCCGCATCAAGCGCAGCGTCGACCCGGAAGGCAGGTTTTCCAATGAACTGTGGCGCAAGTATCTTTGAAGGACAGCGCTGCCGATTATCCGGAGGCGCCGTTTTCGGAGATCAGTGGACCGGTGTCTCCATCCCCTCGAAGCGGGCCTTCAGCTGCAGTGCGACGAACCTGGAATTGAAGCGCGACAGGTGCAGATTGCCGCCGTGGAACCAGAGGTTCGGATGGCGCAGCGGCTTCCACATGTTGCGCATCTCGCCTTCCCAGGGGCCGGGATCGCCGCGCGGGCCTGAGCCGTAGCCCCAGTTCGGGCCGATGAGGTCGGCCACCTCCCGGGAGACGATCCTGGCCACCCATTCGTTCATCGGCAGGTATCCCGTGGCATAGACGATGACGTCGGCCTCCAGTTCGGAGCCGTCGCTCAGCACGGCGCCCTGGCGCGTCAGGCGCGCGATCTCGACCCGCGGTCTGACCTCGATGTCTCCGGAGGCAATGAGATCCGAGCAGCCGACGTCGAGGTAGTAGCCGGATCCGGTGCGCAGCGCCTTCATCATGAGTCCGGAGCCGTCCGGCCCGTAGTCGGTCATGAAGCCCCGCGCGTTGAGACGCCGGATGAGATCCGCGTCCCGGGCGGCGATCTGCTCGTAGAGCGGACGCTGCAGGTCGGCCATGAGGCGAAAAGGCACCGAGGCGAACATCAGGTCGGCCTTGTCGGTGTCGATGCCATCGGCCACCGCCTGTTCGGAATAGGTCGGGCCGAAGCCGAGTTCCATCAGCGACTCGGAACGCACCACCGTGGTGGGGCTGCGCTGGATCATGGTGATCCGGCCGGCCTCGTGCTCCCAGAAGTCGGCGCAGATGTCATGTGCCGAACTGTTGGCGCCGACCACGATGCAGCGCTTGCCGCGGAACGCCTCGGCGGAGACGTGCCGGGACGCGTGGTATTGGACCCCCTCGAAATTCGCCCAGCCCGGCGGACGCACCTCGCGTGGCGGCCCGTAGGATCCGGTCGCGAACACGAGGTGGGTAGGCTGCAACGCAAGCGCCTTGCCTTCGCGGAGCACCTCCACGGACCACCTGGACGACGCCTCGTCGAAGGCTGCCCGGGTCACCTCCGCCGAGGTCCAGTAGTCGAGCTCCATGAGCCTGGTATAGGCCTCGAGCCAGTCGCCCATCTTGTCTTTCGGCGTGAACACCGGCCAGTGCTCGGGGAAAGGGATGTAGGGCAGGTGGTCGTACCAGACCGGATCGTGCAACACGAGTGATCGGTAGCGGTTGCGCCAGGAATCACCGGCGCGGGGGTTCTTGTCGACCACCAGTGTGGGCACACCGAGGCGTTTCAGTCTCGCGGCCAGCGCGATGCCCCCCTGGCCGCCGCCGATGATCAGGACGTAAGGCTGCCTGCTGATGCCGAGTTCGGCCTCGTCCGCGCGCCGCATGTCTGTCCAGGTGCGGCGTGCGCGCCGGGCGCCGTGCACGAGGCCGGGCTCGCGGGTGAAGCCGGTCTTTTCCTCGTGACTCTTGAGTTCCTGCAGCGTGGTCAGGATCGTGAAACCCTGGCCATTGCGCAGGCGCAGGTGACCGTGGCCGCGACCCACTGCAGTCTCGAAGCGGAACCAGGCTTCGAGCGTGCCATCGCCGCGGTTCGCGGGTGACGTGAGAGCGAACCCCTGGGGCCGGGTGTGTGGCAGGGTTGCGCGCAGCATCTCCGCCAGTGCCGGGCGCCCCTCGAGCGTCCGGATGTTCCAGGTCAGCGCGACGAAATCCCGCCAGTAGC
>JBEICA010000145.1:0-8841 GCA_040373665.1 Burkholderiales bacterium
CACAGTGTGCACACGACCATGTTGTGCTGCCCGGGTGTGTTCTCGATCGCGATGAGGTGATCACCCAGGGGACCGAACTCGCCGCTCGCGCGGATCGCTGCCGTGGCATCGGCCAGCAGCGCCGCCTTGAACGCCGGGTCGACCCAGGCGCGGGCGACGATGCGGGCGCCGGCATGCGGCCCGACACGGGTCTCGAAGTGCTCGACGATGTTGTCGATGACTGCCGGGTCGACGTAGCCCTTCTCGGTGAGCACCGTCTCGAGGGCACGCACGCGCGCCTGGATGTCGCTCAGGTGCGAACCGCCGTCGTGGTCGTGGTCGTGTTCGTGGTGGTGATCGTGGTCGCCGCTCATTCCTCTCTCCTTGCCGGCGGGTGGCCGCACCCGCCTTGCATCACGCCTTCAGGATGACTGCGCCGGTGGTGCGACGCGCCTCCAGGTCCTCGTGGGCGCGGGCAGCGTCTGCGAACGGATATTCGTGAGCGTCATCCGCACTCATCACGCCGTCGCGCAAGGACTGGAACAGGCGCTGCGCCATGGGTTCCCGTTCCTCGCCCACGAAGTAGTGGAACACCGCCGGCCGCGAGATGCTGTTGGATTTTGCGAACAGCTGCGACATCAGGAAAGGCGCGATGGGGCCGGAGGCCTGCCCGAAATTGCACAGGTGGCCGCGCATGGCGAGCACCTCCAGCGACCCCTGGAAGGTGTCCTTGCCGACCGAGTCGTAGGCGACGTCCACGCCGCGGCCTGCCGTGATCTCGCGTACGCGGTCGACGAAGTTCTCCTCGCGGTACAGGATCGTGTGGTGGCAGCCGGCCTTGCGCGCCAGCTCGGCCTTGGCGGCGCTGCCCACGGTACCGATGACCGTGGCCCCGAGGTGATGCGCCAGCTGGCACAGCAACCGCCCGACGCCACCCGCGGCGGCATGCACCAGCACGGTCTGTCCGGCACGGATGGGATGGACGGAGTAGGCCAGCATCTGGGCCGTCAGGCCGCGCAGCCAAGTGGCGGCGATGGTGCGGTCGTCGATATCGTCGGGCAGCCTGACCGGCAGACCGGCATCGATCAGGCGTGCGGTTGCGTAGCCGCCATAGGCACTGGTGAGATAGGCCACCCGGTCGCCCTCGCGGAATCCGGTGACGCCTTCGCCCACCGCCTCGACCACACCAACCGCTTCTAGGCCGGGAATACCCGGCAGGGTCAGGGTCTTGTACTGTCCGGAACGCACATAGCAGTCGTGGAAGTTGACCGCGACGTAGGTCTGGCGCAGCCGCAGCTGGCCAGGGCCGGGAGACCCCACCTCGATGGGCTCCGCCTTCAGGACGGATGGGGGACCGGGTTCACGCAGGATGATGGCTTGTGGCATGGCGGATCGCTCTCGAAGACATGATGATGATGCCGGGCTCGCGGGCGTGCGGCAAACGCCACGGCGTCTCGGGCCCGTCCCGGGGGGTGCAACGCGTGGCGGCGACGCCTCCGCCATCCGATGCGATCACCCGTCGACGGCCTCGATGTTCGCACGTCGCGCGACACGGGCGCGAGGCCGGAGCCGTGCGCAAGACCCGCCAGCAGGGCATCATGGCCAGTTGGCCATATGTTCCCCGCAACAGGAAACCCCATGAGCACTCCCGACCTCTTCACGCCCCTGTCCGTCGCCGGACTGCAACTCGCCCACCGCGTCGTCATGCCACCGCTCACGCGAATGCGCGCCACCGTGCCGGGCAACGTGGCAAACGCCATGATGGCCCGCTACTACGGCCAGCGCGCCAGCGCAGGCGGGCTGATCATCGGTGAGGCCTCCCAGATATCCCCCGACGGCCGCGGCGCGCCCTGTACTCCGGGGATCCACACGCCGGAGCAGGTGGCGGGATGGAAGGACGTGGTCGACACCGTGCACGCCAAGGGTGGCTTCATGTTCCTGCAGCTGTGGCACATGGGCCGCCTGTCGCACCCCTCGCACCAGCCGGACGGCGGTCCGCCCATCGCGCCCTCTGCCATCGCCGCGAAGGGGGAGGCGTTGACCGCGGACTTCCAGCGCGAGCCCTTCCCCGTGCCCCGGGCTCTCGAGACCGCAGAGATCCCGGCCCTGGTGGAACGTTATGCCCACGCCGCACGCTGCGCCCTGGAAGCCGGCTTCGACGGGGTCGAGATCCATGCGGCCAACGGCTACCTGCTCGAGCAATTCCTGCAGTCGCGAACCAACCAGCGCACCGACGCCTACGGCGGCTCCATCGCCAACCGTTGCCGGCTGGTGCTGGAGGTGACGGACGCCATCACCGCAGTGTGGGGCGCGCCCCGTGTCGGCATCCGCCTGTCGCCCTACGGCATCGCCAACGACAGCGGCGAAGCCGATCCAATGCCGCTCTACAGCCACCTGATCCGCGAACTCGACACCCGTGGACTGGCCTATCTGCACCTGATCGAGCCGAGGGCGAGCGGCGCGGGCCAGCGCGAGGTCGACCATCAGGACGTGCCCTCGGCGGCGCGGCTGTTCCGGCCGCTCTGGCAGGGTGTGCTGATCGCGGCGGGCAATTTCCGAGGCGACGGCGCCAACGCCATGATCGCAGCCGGGGACGCCGATGCCATCGCCTTCGGCCGGTTGTTCATCTCCAACCCGGATCTGCCGGAGCGTTTGCGCTCGGGCGCGGCGCTCACCCCCTACGACCGCGCCACCTTCTACAGTCGCGGACCAGCGGGTTACATCGACTATCCGGCGCTGGCGTCGGCCGCTCCGCAGACGTGACCCGGTTGGACCACATGCGCCCCCCCCGGGGGCCCGCCACGGGCGAGCGTCCTTGCGCCACGAGCCCCGGTATTCAGGCCTGTCTCCTGCGACGGCAGCCGGCATGAGTTCCGCCTACGCGGGCGAGCGCATCGCCCTGCTTACCCAGCACGGCAAGGAGCAGGTGCTGGCGCCGGTGCTGGAGCCGGCGCTCGGCTGCCGCATCGTACGCGTCGACGGATTCGACACCGACCGCCTGGGCACCTTCACGCGCGACATTCCCAGGGCCGGGACCCAGCGCGACGCAGCGCTCAGGAAAGCCAGACTCGGCATGGAACTGTCGGGGCTGCCGATCGGACTGGCGAGCGAGGGCGGTTTCGGACCTGATCCTTTCGTCGGCGTGCTGCCGTGGAACGTGGAAATGCTGGTACTGGTCGACGACCGCCTGGGCATCGAGATCACCGCCACGGCCCAGGCGCCGGGCCGCAGCGCGCACCTGCGCAGCGGCGACTGGGCCGAGCTCGAGGCCTTCGCCCGTCGCGAAGGTTTCCCGGAGCACGCTCTGGTGATGCGGCCGCACGATCAGGACCATCCGCGGGTGCACAAGGGCATCTCGACATGGCCGGCGCTGGAAGCGGCGTTTGCCGAATGCGCCGCCGCTTCCCCGGAGGGATGCGTGTTCGTCGAACACGACCTGCGCGCATTCGCCAACCCGACACGGATGGCGAACATCGGCAACGCCGCCCGCGAACTGCTGCAGCGCCTGACCTCCCGCTGCCCGGCCTGCGGCGCGCCCGGCTACTGGGTCACCCATCGCACGCAGGGCCTGCCCTGCCGTGAGTGCGGTACGCCGACCCGCCTGCCGGCCGGCGAGACGCTGGGCTGCCTGAAGTGCGGGCACTCCGAGCATCGCCCGGTGGGTGATCCGAAGGGCGCGGACCCGCAGCACTGCGACCTCTGCAACCCATGACGGGGGCCGGTGGCACCGGCCGCGCCGGATGCGTCACCGCAGCAGGCGACGCGCGCTCCGTGCGCCCTGCTCCGCCCCGGCCGTGCGCCACGCGGTCTGCCCGGCGTACCATCACACCATGAATACCGTGCAGCCCCGCCCGCCCTTCCGCGCCGACCACGTCGGCAGCCTGCTCCGCCCCGCCTCGCTGACGCAGGCCCGTGCCGCCTTCAAGGCCGGAACCCTCGACGCCGCCGCCCTGCGCGCCGCCGAGGACCGGTGCATCCGCGAGGTGGTGGCCCGACAGGAGTCCATCGGGCTGCAGGGCGTGACCGACGGGGAGTTCCGGCGCGACTGGTGGCACATCGATTTCCTGCGGGGTTTCGCAGGCGTCGAGGCGGTCGACGACCCGACCACTGCGTCCTTCCAGGGGGCGGATGAGCGGGTACCGGTGCTCAACGTGACCGGCCGTGTGGCCCGCACGCGGCCCATCATGGTCGAGGACTTCCGCGTCCTGCAGCAGAGCACCAGCCGCGTGGCCAAGCTCACCATCCCCGCACCGTCCATGCTGCATCTGCGGGGCGGACGGCCGGCGGTCAGCCGCGAGGCCTACCCCGACCTGGGCGCGTTCTGGGCAGACACCGCTGCAGCGTACCGGGCGGAAATCCGCGACCTCGGTGCCGCCGGTTGCCGCTACCTGCAGATGGACGACGTGAGCTTTGCCTATCTGTGCGACGAGAAGATCCGCGCCGGCTACCGCGCCCGCGGCGACGATCCGGACCGCGCCCCACGCACCTACGTCGATACCATCAACGCCGCGCTGCGCGACCGTCCGGCCGGCATGGCGGTGACCATCCACACCTGCCGCGGCAATTTCAAGAGCACCTGGATGGCCAGCGGTGGCTACGAGCCGGTTGCGGCGACGGTGTTCGGCGGGCTGGAGGTGGACGGCTTCTTCCTCGAGTACGACAGCGAGCGGGCCGGTGGCTTCGAACCACTGCGATTCGTGCCACGCGGACGCAAGGTGGTGCTCGGTCTGGTGACGAGCAAGACGCCTGCGCTGGAAGACAAGACCACCCTGCTGAGACGCATCGACGAGGCGTCACGCCACGTGGCTCTGGAAGACCTGTGTCTCAGCCCGCAGTGCGGTTTCTCCAGCACCCACCACGGCAACAGCCTCAGCGAGGACGACCAGTGGCGCAAGCTCGAGCGCATCGTCGAGGTGGCGCGGGAGGTGTGGGGCTGAACCGTACTTGGCTCAGAGTCCACCGCACATCGGCCCGCAGCTTTTAGAATGCCTCTCCGAGGCAACCCGCATAGAGCGAACCCGTCGATGACCGAGCACCCGCAGCGCCCACCGTTCGCCAGATGGCTTTCCACGACCAACGACATCACCCGCACCTTCCTCGCGGCGAGCCGTGTTCCGGGGCTGATCAACATGGCCGGCGGCCTGCCCGAGCCCGCGACGTATCCGGTGACGGAGATCGCGGACATCGCCGCCACCGTGGTCCGCCAGCACACGCAGGAAGTCCTGGGCTACGGACCCGCCGAGGGCCTCCCGGAGTTGCGCGATGCGCTGGCGAAGCGCCTCGGCTCAGCGGACCTGACGCTGACTCGGGCCAATGTCCTGGTGACCTCGTCAGGCTTGCAGGGTCTCGACCTGATCGGCAAGGTGCTGGTCGAGCCGGGGCAGCTGATCGCATGCCAGTTTCCGACCTATCTCGGCGCGCTCGACGCCTGGCGTCCCCGTTCTCCGACCTACCGCAATTTCGTCGTCGATGACCTGGCGTTCGACGCCGTCTCAGCCCTCGACAAGGCGCAGTTCGCCTACGCGGTGCCGAACTTCTCCAATCCCACGGGCAGACTGGTCGGCGTGGCGACCCGTCAGGCGCTGGTCGACGCAGCGGATCGGACCGGGACCTGGCTGGTGGAGGACGACCCATACGGCACGCTGCACTACGACGGTGAACCGCTTCCCCGGATGATCGATCTCTCGGCGCGCGCCCGTCCCGGTATGCCCTACGCCGGGCCGGTGGTCTACATGGGTACCCTGTCCAAGGAGATCGCACCCGGCCTCAGGATCGGATGGGTCGTCGCGGCGCCGGAGTTCATCGAGGCACTGGCCATGGCCAAGCTGGGCGCGGACATGTGCACCAGCGGATTGACGCAGCACGTCGCGCTCGCCGCCATCGAGGCCGGGCTGCTCGAGAAGATCCAGCCCACCATTGTCGACACCTACCGCCGGAGACGTGACGCGTTGTGCGCGGCCATGCGCGAGCATCTGTCCGAGTGGTTCGAGTGGGAAGTGCCGGTAGGCGGCATGTTCGTCTGGGCCGTGGGACGCGACCCGTCGCTGAACACGGACGTCCTGCTGCAGCACGCGATGGCCGCGGGCGTGGGCGTCTCGCCCAGCAGTGTCTTCGACGCCACCGGGATGTACCGGCGGGCCGTGAGGATCAACTTCACGGTCAACGATTCCAGCCGGCTTGTCGAGGGCGTGAAGCGGCTGGCGCTGGCCCTGGAGGCGATGCGGAACGCGCAGGCGGTGTCCGACCGTCGTCAGCGCGCGGGGGGATAGCGCCTCCACACCGGCTCGCGTCTCCGGCCTCCAGATGCCGCGTGCAGCCCTGCGTGGTCATCGAGCGTGGAGGCATTGCCCTGTCCCACCTTTCGGCCCATCGGGGAGGCGTGCGCCGTGACGCAGCGGTGCGCGCCGGTTCAACGCAGAAGCAGGACCGGATCGAAACCGACGCGCAACGCCCCCCAGTGCCGCCCGGCGATGCGTATGGGCATCGACAGGTCGTCGAGCAGTTCGCCCGTATCGCGCATGTACGACTGGAGCAGCGATTCGGACTGGCTGCGCGCCGCCCGCAACCCGGTATCGTCATTGAACTTGCGGTGCACCCGGCTGTGCAGCAGGTCCTGCTCCCGGTCGCCGGTGAGCGGGCGGGAAAACTTCGCGTTGTGCGACGTTGCGTAGCCGTTGCGGTCGACGCAGAACACGTAGCGCAAGCCGTCCATCTCCGCTAGGGAGGCGTCCAGGAAACGTCGCAAACCGTCCTCGACCCGACCGTCGTATGCCGTGTGATAGCGCGGCGGATCGGTGTCGGGAACCTGGCGGTAGTTCTCGTCGAACAGGTCCACGCCTTCGTTGGCCTGGATCTGGAGCCAGGCCTCGATGCTGTCCCGACAGGCGGTTGCGAGGTCGAACACACGGTCGAAGGAACTGGACCCGAGCCGGAAGCGCGCCACCAGACCCTGCACCCGCTCCG
Source organism: Burkholderiales bacterium (assembly GCA_040373665.1). Classification (GTDB taxonomy): domain Bacteria; phylum Pseudomonadota; class Gammaproteobacteria; order Burkholderiales. Next base: position 6,943 of record JBEICA010000145.1, read on the forward strand.
TGGCATCACGCAGCTCGCGAGACTGCGACAGCGATTCGGTCATCTGCTTGGTCACCTCGCGCGACAACCCGTGGATGTCGGAGACCTTGGTCGTCACGTTCTCATTGGTTCTATCGAGCTGCACGATCGCCGTGGTGATCTCCTCCAGCTGGTCGCTCATCACACGGAAGTCGCCCACCATCGATTCGAAGTTTTGGGACGATTTCTCGACCACCACGCGGGTCTGCTGCGCGTCGGAATTGATCCGCCCCGTCTCCTGCAGCGTGTTCTCGACGAGATCGATCATGCTCGACGTCGACTGCGCGATGACACCGGTCGCCGCCTTGACCTTCTCGGCCAACTTGCGTACCTCGTCGGCGACAACCGCAAAGCCGCGCCCCACCTCTCCAGCACGTGCAGCCTCGATCGCCGCATTGAGCGCCAGCAGGTTGGTCTGATCGGAGATATCGTTGATCAGGCTGCCGATCTCCCGGATCGAGCGGGACGTGTCCGCGAGTTCCTGGACCGTGCCGTTGAACGCGGTGAGGCGTGCGCCGATGCCCTGAATGCACTCCACCACGCCGAGCAGTTCGCGGTACGACGACTGCGCCGCCTCCAGGTTGGTGCTGGTGGAATCCGCGATGGAAGTGGCATGGCGGTTCACGGTGGCCATCGCCGTGCTCACCTGACGGCTGGAATCGAAGATCACGTCTGTGAGCGCTCCCTGCGCCTCCGCGCTGGCCGACGTGCCAGACATGAGCCGCGCCATGCGGCAGGCGCCAATGGCGATGCTGACGCTCATCTGCCGGGTATCCGTCACCATGGCCCGGACCGCCTTCTGCAAGGAATCCACGTCCCTAGCGAGGGAAACCCAGGGCGTACCGGCAAGGTCCGGAGCAGGGCGTGTGAGATCAGCCCGCGGCTGGGCCAGCGATTGCACGTGCTCCGAGAGACGCCCGAGCGGCCAGATGACTGCGCCATGAAGCCACCACAGCATTCCTGCACCGATCGCCGCGGAGGTGATGGTGAGCATGGCCGGCACGGCGACACCCTCTGCGGCAATAGCCCCCAGATGGAGCAGGATCATGCCGCCCAGGAAACTGGCGGCGACCGGGACGAGGCGGGTGGCCGCGCGGGTGCCTGCGCGGGCGGGGATGTCCATCGCGTTCATCTGCTTCTCCGAGGAAATGCCCGAGGGGCGCATATCCATCTCCCGGGCCCAACCGTTTTACGGATTGTCCTAGACGATCTTTACGATCTCTCCGATGCGCAGGCTCGGCGGAAAACCTCATGCCCGTGAAGGCACACCGCCGCATGATGCCGGCTCGCCCTGCTGTCTCCACGCAGGGATTTCGTCAGGTCGCAGACGGTTGTCGAGGAGAAGATCGAGGCAGACCGCGCATCAAGCGCCGAGCCCATGGCAGGGCCGAGGCGAGGGTGGATCGATGCCCCTGGTCTGCGTGGCGGGATGCCAGCAGGTGCTTCAGCCTGCAGGGCGATCGGCGTAGGGGGCCCAGCCTTGGGCCGGCAATTTCATCCGGTCGGCCCCGGCAATGAGCTGCGTACCGATCCCCTCGGGTTCGCAACGAACTCGCGGTCGGTACGAACTGGTCTGCCGGCCTCCACGGGCCCTGGCCGGCCCCTTGCGGTCATCGCGTGGCCTGATGAAATTTCCGGGTCAACTGGCAGCGCCTCGCGGAGGCAGGTGGACCCGTCCGCGCCCGCGACCACCACTGGAGCAGGCCTGCCAAAGCCGCAGGGAGTGGAGAGATCCCCCCGCCCCCCAACCGTCAGACGTTGAACCTGAAGTGCATCACGTCCCCGTCGCGCACCACGTAGTCCTTGCCCTCGAGGCGCATCCTGCCGGCCTCCTTGGCGCCGTGCTCACCCTTGAGGGTGACATAGTCTTCGTAGCCGATG
>JBEICA010000320.1:0-3853 GCA_040373665.1 Burkholderiales bacterium
AGTCCGGACACGCGGTGGTCGCGAGGTTGCTCGCGCGCACCGACCCGGTCCACAAGGTGACCATCATCCCGCGCGGCCGCGCCCTCGGGGTGACCATGCAGCTTCCCAAGGAAGACCGCTACAGCATGGATCGGGATCAGATCATGGAAAACATCTCCGTGCTGTTCGGTGGCCGTATCGCCGAGGAGGTGTTCATGAACCAGATGACCACCGGCGCCTCGAACGACTTCCAGCGCGCCACCGACATGGCCCGGCGGATGGTCACCGAGTGGGGCATGTCCGATACGCTCGGGCCGATGGTCTACGGTGAAAACGAGGGTGAGGTCTTCCTGGGCCGGTCCATCACCACCCACAAGAATCTGTCCGAAGCCACCATGCAGAAGGTGGACAACGAGATCCGGGCGATCATCGATCGGCAGTATTCCCTGGCCCGGCGCTTGATCGAGGAGAACCGCGACAAGGTCGAGGCGATGGCCAAGGCCCTGCTCGAATGGGAGACCATCGACGCGGAGCAGATCAACGACATCATGGAGGGGCGTCCGCCGCGGCCGCCGAAGCCTGCCAGTCCGCCGGCAGCGCCGCCGTCCCAGGACAACACGCCGTCGCCAGCCCCCACGGCGACCCCCGCGCAGGAAGCCTGACCTGCAGGGCGGGGTGGCGTGTCGGACGGGCGGAGATCACCTCCGCCCGTTTCGTTTGCGCGCCTGCCCCGTTCGTCTGTTCCAGAGCACCGACCCGCCCCGAGCATGCCTTCAGCCCGCCTGTGCGCCGGCCGCTTCATCTTCGTTCTCGACCGGCCGCTGATCATGGGGGTGGTCAACGTGACGCCCGATTCGTTTTCGGACGGAGGCGTCAGCTTCGATGCAGATGATGCGATCGCCCGGGCCGAGCAGCTGGTGGCGGAGGGGGCCGATCTGCTGGATGTGGGCGGCGAGTCGACTCGTCCGGGTGCTCCGGACGTCCCGGCGGAAGAGGAATTGCAGCGCATCCTGCCGGTGGTGCGCACGCTGGCCCCCCGCTTTGCCGTATCCGTGGACACCAGCAAGGCCGACGTGATGCGCGAGGTCCTGCCGCTGGGCGTCGCCATGATCAATGACGTGCGGGCGTTGCGGGAACCGGGCGCCCTGGATGCGGTGGCAGCCTCGGATGCCGCTGTTTGCCTGATGCACATGCGCGGCTCACCCCGCACCATGCAGGACGATCCGGTCTATGCCGACGTGGTGGCGGAAGTGGGCGACTTCCTGAGAGAGCGGGCGCTCGCCGCGGAGGCTTCGGGCGTGGCGCGGGAACGGATCGTGATTGACCCGGGCTTTGGCTTCGGCAAAACCGTGGAGCACAACCTGATGCTGTGGCGGCGGTTGGGTGTTCTCCGATCCCTCGGCTGGCCGATCCTGGCCGGCCTTTCCCGCAAGTCCCTGCTGGGGCGGATCACCGGCCGCCCGGTGGATGAGCGTATGCATGCCAGTGTGGCGGCCGCCCTGCTGGCGGTGCAGCGCGGCGCCGGAATCGTCCGTGTGCACGATGTCGCAGCCACCCGGGATGCCCTCGCGGTGCTCAGGGCGGTCGACGACGAGGAGTCTTTCCAATCATGAGCAAGAGAAAGTATTTCGGCACCGACGGCATCCGTGGACGGGTGGGTCAGGATCCCATCACCCCGGAACTGGTGATGCGCCTGGGTTTCGCCGCGGGCGTGGTGTTGTCGCGCGAGGCCCCTCCCGGCGCACATGCGGCGGTGCTGATCGGCAAGGACACACGGATCTCCGGCTACCTGCTCGAGTCTGCCCTGCAGGCGGGTCTGGCCGCCGCCGGTGTCGACGTCTGGCTGGCGGGGCCGATGCCCACCCCGGCCATCGCCTACCTCACGCGTGCGTTGCGCCTGTCGGCTGGTGTGGTCATCAGCGCCTCCCACAATCCGTTCGACGACAATGGCATCAAGTTCTTCGGAGCCAACGGCCACAAGCTCGCCGATGAAGTGGAGCGGCGCATCGAGGCCAGGATGGAGGCGGCGATCGAGTGCCGTCCCTCGGCCGAACTCGGGAAGGCGCGGCGGGTGGTGGAGGCCGACGGCCGCTACATCGAGTTCTGCAAGAGCACCTTTCCCACAGACCGGGATCTGCGCGGCCTGCGCATCGTGATGGATTCCGCCAACGGCGCGGCGTACCACGTGGCCGCTCCCGTGCTGCACGAACTGGGCGCGGATGTCATCGCCGTGGCCAATCAGCCGGACGGCCTCAACATCAACCGCGGCTGCGGTGCCACGCATCCGGCCTTCCTGGTCGACGAAGTGCGCCGCAACGGTGCACATGTCGGGCTGGCGCTCGATGGAGACGGCGACCGTCTGATCATGGTGGACGGCAGCGGTCGCGTGTTCGACGGCGACCAGCTGCTCTACATCATCGCCCGGGACCGGCAACGCGCGGGGCTCATGGCAGGTGGGGTCGTGGGTACCGTGATGACCAATTTCGGCATGGAGCGCGCGCTCGGCCGTCTGGGCATCCCCTTCGCCCGCTCCGCGGTCGGCGATCGCTACGTGCTGGAGCTGCTTCTCGAGAACGGCTGGTTCCTCGGCGGTGAGGCCTCCGGCCACATCGTCTGTCTCGACAAGCACACCACTGGCGACGGGTTGATCTCCGGTCTGCAGGTGCTCAATGCGCTGGCGGCCACGGGGGAGACCCTGGCTGAAGCCTGTGCCGATGTGCAGCTGACGCCCCAGACCCTGGTCAATGTGCCGATTTCCCGCGGTTTCGATTTCCGTACCGCCGGGCCGGTGATGGCGGCGGTGCACGAGGCCGAGCAGCAACTGGGGGATCGGGGGCGGGTGTTGCTGCGTCCCTCGGGTACCGAGCCGGTGCTGCGGGTGATGGTCGAGGGTGAGGAGGCCGGGGAGGTGACGGCGCTGGCGGAAGGCATTGCCGCGACCATCCGCGCCGAGGCGACGGCGGCTGCAGCCACCGGTTGACGGGGCGTTCCCGCCCGCGTCCGGGCTGAATGGCGGACGCCGCGTGGCATGCCATGAAATTGTCACAATTCAGCAATAAACTTGGCATGAACGAGGGACCGACCCTCACCACGGAGACTCGACATGTCCAGATTGTCTTTCGCCCGCGCCCTTCACATCGCCGCCCTGCTGGGGTGGGCGGCTGCAACCCCCTCCGTCTCGATGGCTCAGGCGGTCATCAAGATCGATGGCTCGTCCACCGTCTTCCCGATCACCGAGGCGGTCGCCGAGGACTTCCAGGCCTCCAAGCGCGGCAAGGTCAGAGTGACGGTGGGCATCTCCGGCACTGGTGGCGGCTTCAAGAAGTTCTGCCGCGGCGAGACCGACATCTCCGATGCGTCCCGCCCGATTCTGGCGCGCGAGATGGAGGAGTGCCGCAAGGCGGGCGTGCGCTACATCGAGCTCCCCGTCGCCTATGATGCGCTGACGCTGGTCATCAATCCAAAGAACACCTGGCTGAAATCCATCACCGTGGACGAACTCAAGAAGATCTGGGAACCGTCCGCCCAGGGCAAGGTGATGAAGTGGAAGCAGGTGAATCCCGCGTGGCCGGACGAGAGCATGAAGCTGTTCGGGCCCGGAGCCGACTCCGGCACCTTCGATTACTTCACCGAGGCGATCAACGGCAAGGCCAAGGCGAGCCGCGGCGACTTCACCGCGGCCGAGGATGACAACGTGCTGGTCCAGGGTGTGGCCCGTGACGTCAACGGTCTGGGGTATTTCGGCTACGCCTACTACAGCGAGAACAAGGACAAGCTGAAGGTATTGCCGGTGGTGAATCCCAAGACCGGCAAGCCTGTCGCCGCCTCTCTCGAGGCGGTGGTCGACGGCAGCTACCAGCCGCTGGCGCGCCCG
>JBEICA010000259.1:0-5127 GCA_040373665.1 Burkholderiales bacterium
CGACCGTTGATCTGGGTATCGCGGCCGACGGTGTATTCGTCCTTCCACCAGCGGATGCGCTCGATCAGCCTCTCGCCGACCTCGCGGGAGCAGGCGCGCCGCGTGAGCGTGTGCTCGACGCCGTAGATCTCCGGGGTCTCCGAGAGGATGGCGGTGCCGCCGTGGCGCACCAGCAGATCCATGGCCGCCCCCAGCGCCGGATTGGCGGTGATGGAGGAGAACCCGTCAGAGCCCCCGCACTGCAGGCCGACGGTGATGTGGCTCGCAGGCACCGGCACACGGCGCACGCGGTTGGCCTCGGGCAGCATCTCCCGCACCGCCGCGATGCCGGCCTCGATCGTCCGCCGGGTGCCGCCGGTGTCCTGCATGACGAAAGCGCGCAGCCGGCTGCCCTCTTCCAGGGACTGCTCCTTGAGCAGGCTCGAGACCTGGTTGCGTTCGCAGCCCAGCCCCACCACAAGGCAGCCTGCGAGGTTGGCGTGCCGGGCATACCCGCCCAGGGTTCGCCGCAGCAGGTCCATGGGCTCGCCGGTCTGCTCCATGCCGCAGCCCGTGCCGTGCGCGAAGGCCACCACGCCGTCGACATTGGGAAACTCCGCCAGGCGCTCGGGGGTGAACCAGGCGGCGATGCGATGCACCACCGTGGCCGAGCAGTTCACGGTGGACAGCACTCCGATGTAGTTGCGCGTGCCGACCTGACCATTGGCGCGCACGATGCCAAGGAAGCTGGCCCGCTCGGCCTCGGGCAGCAGTTGCACCGGCCGGTAGTCCTGGCAGAAGGCGTAGTCGCGGTCGAACTCGCGAAACTCCATGTTGTGCGCGTGCACCCATGTGCCCGGGGCGATGTCGGTCGCCGCGAAACCGATGGTGACGTTGTACTTCACGATGGGCTCACCGTGGCGGATGGGGCGCGCCGCGATCTTGTGCCCGGCCGGGACCTGGCTGCGGCTCGTCAGACCCTCGGGATCGAGTCTGGCGCCGATGCCAAGGTCGGTGCGGGCGACCACCACATTGTCGGCGGCGTGCAGGCGAATGGTGGCACCGGTGGCGGGCTTGTCGTGGATCTCGATCATGGCAGGCATCTCCCTGGAGATGCGCAAGCCTACCAGCGCGGCGGGCTCAATGGCCGGCCAGCGCGACCGCCAGCGGTGTGGTGAGGGCGGACAGCGTCGTGGACATGACCATGGCAGAGGCGACCGGGCCCTGCATCACGTCGAACTGGCGCGCCATGAGATAGACGTTGATGCCGACGGCCAGGGAACCGAGCAGCACCACCGCCTGGGTCTCGAGCGGCGGCAGGTCCAGCAGCCGGGCCATCGACCAGATCACCAGGGGCTGCACGACGAGCTTGAGCACGGTGATGCCCAGTCCCTGCTGCCAGCCGGCGCGCACACCGTACTCGGCCAGACCCATGCCGACCACCACAAGGGCCAGGGGCGCCGCCGCCTGCCCGAGCAGGGCCAGCGGCTCATCCACCAGGGGTGGCAGACGCAGGCCAGTCGAGCCCACCAGGGCACCGGACAGAATGCCCGCGACCACCGGCGTGGTGAGCACCTGCTTCGCAGTGCGCGCGAAGCCGCGCAAGGACACCTCGCCGTGGCGCGCCCATTCCACCGACACGGTGGCCAGGGTCCAGAGGATGAGCGAATTGAACACCAGCACCAGCGCCACCGGCGCGATGCCCGCCTCGCCAAGAAAGGCGCGGGCCAGCGGGATGCCCAGCAGCACGTTGTTGGAAAACACCCCGCCGAGACCGAACACGGTCTGGCGCACGCCATCCAGGCCGAACAGCCAGCGACTGACCAGCCGGCCGATCACGTAGGTGACGAAACAGCCGCCGAAGAAAGCGGCCAGCAGGCTGCCCTCGAAGGGAGGCAGGCGACTGGGGTCGCTCATGAGCCGGAACAGGTAGGACGGCAGAGCCACACCGAAGACGAAGGCGGCGAGCGCATCGCTCACGCTGCGCGGCCAGCGCCCGGACCTGGACAGGACGAAGCCCGCCAGCACCAGCACGAAGTGCGGCGCGGCGAGCCCGAGCTGGTGCAGGACGGGGGACATGCGGATGGTGACGGGGGGGCAACGCCCCCGTCAGCCTCAGCAGCGGTAGTCGATCCCCTTGCGATCGAGCAGGCGCAGCAGGGCTACCCAGCCGCGATCCACCTCCGCACCGCCGGGACCCCTGAATTGCTGGAACCCCCGACGCGCCACCTCGGCGGGGATGAGCCCGACCTCGACGCGGCCTCCGGCCAGAGCGTCGATCTGGATCTGGCACGCCGTGTCGAGGTAGTACATGAGCTCGAAGGCCTCGCTCACGCTGGCCCCCAGGGTCAGCAGGCCGTGGTTGCGCAGGATCATGGCCTTCGAAGTGGGCCCCAGGTCGGCCGCCAGCCGGGTCCGCTCTTCCAGATCGAGGGCGATGCCCTCGTAGTCGTGATAGGTCAGCATGCCGTAGGTGCGCAGCGCGTGCTGGCTCAGCGGCAGCAGTCCGTGGGCCTGGGCGGATACGGCGACGCCAGCCCGCGTGTGGGTGTGGATGACGCAGTTCACCTCGGGGCGCGCGGCGTGCACGCAGCCGTGGATGACGAAGCCTGCGTGGTTCACGCCCAGTCCGGTCTCGTCCGCCACCACGTGGCCTTCCTCGTCGATCTTCACCAGTGTCGAGGCGGTGATCTCGTCGAACATCAGCCCGTAAGGGTTGATAAGCATGTGGCGGGTGCCGGGGACCCGCGCAGTGAAATGGGTGAAGATCAGGTCGGTCCAGCGGAAGTGGTGCGCCAGCTGGTAGGCGGCAGCGAGATCGCAGCGGACCTGCCACTCCTCCGCGCTCACCCGCTCCCGCAGAGGCGTTCTGGTGGCGACGGATTCGAGCGGGCGGGCTTGGGCGGTCATGGAAGGTTTCTCCGGAAAACGTGGGGTGCCGGTGGATCATAACCCCCGGCGCCGCCAGGTCGGGCCGCGGCTCAGGCGCTCCTGCCGTCGATGTGGCAGCGCGCGCCGGGAAAGGTCCCGAGCAGCCGGGCGAGCACGGGGAGCTCGCGCTCGAGTTGCGCGCGCAGGGTCCAGGGCGGGTTGACCATGAACACGTGGCTGCCGGTCATGCCGAAGCCACCCTCCTGCGGCTCGGCCACCACCAGGCTCGCCAGCAGCCAGTCGGTGACCGGGAGCCGGCACAGCCGCTCGACCAGCAACGTGGGCTCGCGTCGCTCGAGGTGCGGGATCCACACCATGAAGCTGCCTTGCGCGAAACGCCGCAGCCCCTCCTTGAGCGCCTCGAGCACATGGGCGTAATCGGTCTTGATCTCGTACGGTGGGTCCATGAGCACGAGGGCGCGGCGCGGCGGTGGCGGCAGGACAGCCTTGAGCGCGTCGTAACCGTCGGCGTTGGCGACGCGGAAGCGCCGGTCGCCGCTGAAGTGCGCCGCGAGGATCTCGTGGTCGGTCGGGTGCAGCTCGAACAGCCGGCCCCGGTCCTGCTCACGCAACAGGGCGCGGATGAGCTCGGGCGATCCCGGGTACTGGGCCGGATGCCGTCCCCCGGCGGAGACAGCGCCGGCGCCGCGATGGGCGGCGTCGAAGTCGCGCACGCGGGCCACATAGTCGGCGAGCAGCGGTGGCAGGTCTTCGCGCATCCAGAGCTTCGCGATGCCCCCTTCGAACTCGCGGCGGTGCTGCGCGTACCCCATGTCAAGCGCGTAGCCGCCGGCTCCGGCGTGGGTGTCGATCACCCAGTAGGGCTTGTCCTTGGTGTTGAGGTGGCGCAGCGTGGCGACCAGGAGGACGTGCTTGAGCACGTCGCCATGGTTGCCGGCGTGGAAGGCGTGACGATAGGCGAGCATGGGCGGGAGGGCAGGGGGAGCAGGCGGTGCCTCATGTTCTCATGGCGCCGCCCGCCGCGCGGCTCCCGCCGCCGTCACATGCTGCGCCGGTACTGCCCGCCGACCTCGAACAGCGCATGGGTGATCTGCCCCAGGGAGCAGCAGCGCACCGCGTCCATGAGCACGGCGAAGACATTGCCGTCGTCGATGACCGCCTGCTGCAGCCGCGCCAGCGCAGGGCCGCTGTCGGCCGCATGACGCTCATGGAAGTCGCGCAACCGCGCGAGTTGCGACTGTTTCTCCTCGTCGGTGGAACGGGCCAGCTCGAGGGTCTCGGGGATCGGGTCGCCATGGGGATTGCGGAAGGTGTTGACGCCGATGATGGGGTAGGACCCGTCGTGCTTGCGGTGCTCGTAATAGAGCGACTCCTCCTGGATGCGCCCTCGCTGGTACCCGGTCTCCATCGCCCCGAGCACGCCGCCGCGCTCGCTGATGCGTTCGAACTCTGCCAGCACCGCCTCCTCCACCAGATCGGTGAGCTCATCGATGATGAAGCTGCCCTGGTTCGGGTTCTCGTTCTTGGCAAGGCCCCATTCACGGTTGATGATCAGCTGGATCGCCATGGCGCGCCGAACCGATTCCTCGGTGGGCGTGGTGATGGCCTCGTCGTAGGCGTTGGTATGCAGGCTGTTGGCGTTGTCGTAGGTCGCGATCAGCGCCTGCAGCGTGGTGCGGATGTCGTTGAACGCCATCTCCTGGGCGTGCAGGCTGCGGCCCGAGGTCTGCACGTGGTACTTGAGCTTCTGCGAGCGCTCCCCCGCCCCGTAGCGGTCGCGCATCGCCACGGCCCAGATGCGCCGTGCGACCCGGCCGAGCACCGAGTACTCGGGGTCCATGCCGTTGGAGAAGAAGAAGCTGAGGTTCGGTGCGAAGTCGTCGACGTCGAGGCCGCGGGCCAGGTACGACTCGACGTAGGTGAACCCGTTGGCGAGCGTGAACGCGAGCTGGGTGATGGGGTTCGCGCCCGCCTCGGCGATGTGGTAGCCCGAGATCGACACCGAGTAGAAGTTGCGGACCCGGTGCTGCACGAACCACTCGGCGATGTCGGCCATCACGCCGAGGGAGAACTCGGTGGAGAAGATGCAGGTGTTCTGGCCCTGGTCCTCCTTGAGGATGTCGGCCTGCACGGTGCCACGCACCCGCTCCAGCACCCAGGCGGGGTCGCGCTCGGGGTGCTGGTCGATCGCGGTGTTCAGGAACATCGCCAGGATCGCCGGCGCCGGGCCGTTGATGGTCATCGAGACCGAGGTCG
>JBEICA010000216.1:0-6188 GCA_040373665.1 Burkholderiales bacterium
AGTGGCGCCTGCATGAACCACTGCCCGGTCTACAAGAACATCGGCGGTCATGCCTACGGCTGGGTCTACCCGGGGCCGATCGGCTCGGTGCTTACGCCCAACTACATCGGGCACGAGAAGGCGGTCGATCTGCCCAACGCCGCGACGCTCTGCAACCAGTGCGGTGTCGTGTGTCCCGTCAAGATTCCCCTGCCCGACCTGATGCGCAAGCTGCGCGAGAAGCAGGTGGCCCGCGGTCTGCGCCCCTGGCAGGAGCGCTTCGGACTGAAGGTCTGGGCCTGGGCGGCCGCCCGCCCCGGCGTCTACGCCTGGCTGACGCGGCTGGGGGCGCGGCTGGGACGGCGCATGGGCGGTGGCGAAGCAGCCATCCACCGCCTGCCCGGCAACGGTTGGACCGAGGGACGCGACATGCCGGCACCGCAGGGCCGGACCTTCCGTGAGCTGTATGCCGCGCGCAAGGGGCGGTCATGAGCGGCGCGAACGCGAGGAGCAACATCCTCGGCCGCATCCGTGCGGCCCGGAAGGCGGGACAGTCGGACACCCCGGCCGAGAGCGCGGCGGTGGAGGAGCGGTTCCGCGAACACCCGGTGGCCGTGCAACCGGCCATGCCCTGGGAGACGCGCCCCAGGTTCGTCCAGGAATGCGGCCGCATGTCCAGCTCGGTCGACGAGGTGGCGGATGCGGCCGCGGTGCCGGCGGCGCTGGCACGCTACCTCGCCGACAGGAAACTGGCCCCGAGCGCCGTCTGCTGGCCTGAACTGGCCGCCCTGGACTGGGCAGCGGCCGGACTCGCGGTCGAGGGCCGCCCGGCACGGGGGGATGATCTCGTCGGCGTGACCGGCGTCTATCTGGCCATTGCCGAGACCGGCACCCTGTTGTTCCTCTCCAGCCCGGATACCCCGGCCGCGACCAGCCTTCTGCCGGAGACCCATGTCGCCGTGGTGCCGGCCGATCGCATCGTCCGGACCATGGAGGAGGCCTGGGCGCGCATGCGTGCGGAGGGGCGTGAGGTGCCCCGCGCCATCAACTTCGTTTCCGGCCCCTCCCGGACCGCGGACATCGAGGGGCAGCTGCAGATCGGGGCCCACGGCCCGTTCCGGGTGCACGTGGTCATCGTCGGCTGACCCTGACTGCCGCAGGGTCGTCCCCGCCGCGTTCGGGCTGTGTGAGGTCGTGGTCGTGGCGACGTTGTCGCCACCCGTGGCGCGAAACGTCAAGTTGACATTAGAATCTGTCATCCAAACTTGACTGCCCGGGTCCAGGCCTGATGAAGCCCCGCGTTCTTGTGAGCCGTGAAGTCTTCGACGAAACCCTGTCCTTGCTTGCCGCAGGCTGTGAAGTCGAGTCCAACCAGGCGGACCGGAAATATTCCCCGGAGGAACTGGCCGCCAGGCTCGCCGACAAGGAAGGTGCGGTCGTGTCGACCTCAGACCGCATCGACGCTGCGCTGCTCGACCGCTGTCCGCGGCTGAAGGTGGTCAGCAATGTCGGGGTGGGCTTCAACAACATCGACGTCGCCGCCTGTACCGCGCGCGGCATCATGGCCACCAACACGCCGGGCGTTCTCACCGACAGCGTGGCCGATCTGGCCTTCGGGCTGATCATCGCCGGTTGCCGGCGGATGAGCGAGGCCGAGCGCTACCTGCGCGACGGCCAGTGGAAGGGCAACTATCTCAAGCAGATGCTCGGCGTCGACGTCCATGGAGCGACGCTGGGGATTGTCGGCATGGGCCGCATCGGGCAGGCGGTCGCCCGTCGTGCCCTCGGCTTCGACATGCGCATCCTCTACCACAACCGCACGCGGCTCGATGCGGCGACCGAGGCCCGATACGGCGCCCGGCACTGCGGCAAGGACGAACTGCTGCGTGAGGCCGACGTCGTGCTGCTGCTCATGCCGTATGCGCCTGAAAACCACCACTTCATCGGTGTGCGCGAACTGGCCCTGATGAAGCCCTCGGCGGTTCTCGTGAACATCGCCCGCGGGGGGATCGTCGACGATGCCGCCCTGATCGCAGCGCTCAGTGAGCAACGCATCTTTGCGGCCGCGCTCGACGTCTACGAGAACGAGCCGCAGCTCGACCCCGGTTTTCTCGACCTGAAGAACGTGGTTCTCGTGCCCCACATCGGCTCAGCCTCCGAGCCGACGCGCAGGGCCATGGCCAACACCGCAGCGCGCAACTGCGTGGTGGCTCTGACCGGTGGCGTGCCGCCGGATCTCCTCAACCCGGAGGCTGTTCCACGCTGACAATGACGCCACTACATGTCCTCGGCCCGGCTGAGGCCGCGCAGGGTATCGAATCGGGTTCCTTTTCGTCCGCGACGCTGGCCGGGGCTCTGATTGCCCGCATCCGACGGCTGGAACCCTCCATCCAGGCCTGGGCCTGGCTTGACGAGACGCAATGGCTGGAGGCTGCCGGCCGTGCGGATCGGGAGATGGCGGCGACCGGGCCTGGCCAGGGCGATTTCGCCGCCGGGCATGGCCCGTTGCGCGGAGTCCCGGTGGGCATCAAGGACCTGATCGACGTGCGCGGCATGCCAACCGGCATGGGGTCGCCGATCTATGCCGACCACTGGCCGCGGGTTTCGGCGTCCCTGGTCACACGGCTGGAGCGCGCTGGTGCGGTGGTGGCGGGAAAGACGGTGACCACCGAGTTCGCCTTCATGGTGCCATCGCGCACCCGCAATCCCTGGAATACAGGCCACACCCCCGGCGGATCCTCCAGCGGCTCCGCTGCGGCGGTGGCCTGCGGCATGATCCCGGCAGCGGTTGGCACCCAGACCAACGGCTCGGTCATTCGTCCTGCCGCGTTCTGCGGGGTGGTGGGGTTCAAGCCGGGACAAGGCCAGATTTCCATCGATGGGGTGCTGCCGTTCTCGCATACCCTGGATCAGCCCGGTGTGTTTGCCCGCTCCGTGGCCGACGCGGCACTGGTCGCTTCCGCACTGACCACCCACGAGAGTGAACTGTCTCACGCCCCGCCCCGGCTCAAGGTCGCGCCAGCCCTGCTCGCGGTGCGCACCCCGGTCTGGGACCGTGCCGGAGAGGACCAGCGCCTGCGATTCGCAGCCGACCTGCAACGGCTCCGTGATGCCGGTGCGAAGGTGGAGGAACGTGAACTGCCGGAGGACTTCGCCGATGCCTGGCGTATCCACAGGACCATCATGCTCCACGAGGCGGCGCTGGCCGCCCGACCGATCCGGGCGCTGCGTCGATCGGGGATCAGCGACTTTCTCAATGCAGCCCTGGATGAGGGCGAGGCGACGAGCGATGTCGACTACCGGCAGGCGCTTGAATCACGCAGCCGTCTGGTCCACATGTTCCAGATGTTCCTCGAGGACCGGTTCGCCGCCGTCGTGACGCCACCCGCTCCCGGAGAAGCCCCGGAAGGTCTGGAGGCCACCGGTGATCCGGCGTTTTGTACCCTCTGGACCCTGCTCGGCGTGCCGGCGATCACGTTGCCGACCGGGCTCGGCAAACGTGGTCTGCCCCTCGGTCTGCAGATCGTGTCCCGGTCGCTGGAGACGAATTATCTGCTTGCGGTCGCGGGCTGGTGCGAGCGCCACCTGCCGTTCGACAACCTGCTGGCCAGGGCCATGAAACCTCTCTGAAGGTCGTCATCTCGCGGGTTGAGAGAGGGTGCTCTGGAGTACCAGGCGATTCCCCTCGCGCCAGATTTCCAGGCGGACACGCTCGTCGATCCGCCGCCGTCCGATGGCCTGGACCAGACCCTGGGCGTCGGTGACCGGCATGCCGTCCAGGCTCCGGATGACATCACCGACCCGCAGTCCGGCAGCGTGTCCCGGCCCTCCGGGCTGCACCTGAGCAACGATCGCGCCGCCGTCCAGACGCAGGCGTTCGCGCTCGGCCTCCTCCAGATCGCGGGCGCGCACGCCCAGAGCAGGACGGCTTGTCGGCGGGCGCTCCATCGGGGTGGCGGCGGCAGCGTCCGGCGCCGGCTGCCTACGGGTGGCGGCTTCGTAGGCGTCCCGGGACAGCATTCCGGCCCGGAAAGCCTCCTCCAGAATCTCCTCGGAGGACTGTTGGCGCGGTGGCGTCACCACGGTCGCCGGTGCGGCCCCTGCACCGAGGTTCTCTTCGATGTTCTCCAGGGTGATCCGGGCCAGCCCGTACTGCTCCTTGGGAATCGTCGCCGCCACGGCGAGAACGCCGTCGCCCATGGGAACGACGGTGAGCCGGAAAACCGACCCGACACCCTTCGGGCTCACGCCCGTGCAGGTGACCACGGTCGCCAACCGCCCCGCCGCGGTGGTGGTGGTGCGCCCGGTTTCCTGGAAGCGCGTCCAGAGCCGCCCCGTCGTCTGCAAGGTGCCGGAGAGGACCTCCTCCGCGCTGCTGCCTTCGACGTAGCTGAGGGTGACCAGGATGTTGCCCCGCGAGCGCAGGCCGAGCGGCTGATCCGGGTTGGTCTCGACCGTCCAGTTCGGTGGCACCTCTCCGTGGAATCGCCCGGACGGGTCGGTGAACCTCGTATCCGCGCCCGCTGACGGAACGGCCAGGGCGGTCAGGAAAAGGACGCGCACCAAGGTGCGCGGGAGAAGGCTGTAATGCATCGTGACCCCGCGGGAAGATTGCTGGGACCGGTTCGCCGATCCAGCCCTTCAGGCCCGCGGGGCCGCCGAAAAGTTCCAGCCTGTCAGGCGGGCGGCAGGAGGCGTACCAACCCCCGGGACAGGCGTCTCGCGTAAGTCGTTTCCGACTGGATCTCTTCCGAGTAGGAGAGGATCTCGAAGCCGCGTGCCCCGGCCTCGGTGGCCAGATCCTGGGCGTGACGTCGGAACAGTGCGTAGGCCTCGCCATCGCCACCCACCGAAAACCGCTTCTTCCTCAGGCTGATCTCGATTTTCGCCTCATCGACGGGCGTCGTCCGTACCTCCCAGTTCGGGGCCAGCGGATCCACGACGTAGAGCGCGGCTGCACCCACGATTGCGGTGCCGACCACCAGGTCGAGTGGAGGCTGGAAGCTGTTGGAAAGAGGCACGGCATTGTCGGATACCATTCGCCACGGCGTCGAACAGCCGGTCAGGCAAGCCAGCAGCATGAGTGCTATCGACGGTTTCATTTGGTCCGGTCATCGCTCGGGGGGATGGTCTCTTATCGACCCGGCCGGGCGTGGGGTTGAGCGCCGGAGAGCATGGCCGTGTCGGCATGCGTCCTGCTCGGCGTCCCGGGTCGGCGCATCGGCGCCCGAACCCTAGAAGGAGCCTTGATGAAGACCTATCCGCCCAACAGTCCCGAAGCCGTGGCCCGTGTGATCGCCATGACCATGATCACCGATGCCCGCCTCGATGACCGTGAGCTCGAGGTCATGGACCGGCTGTTCCTCTACGACATCATGGGTCTGGATCGGCAGGCGTTCTCCGCCGTGGTGCGTACCTATTGCGACGATCTGGTGCGTGATGGTGGCGCCGAGGGTGGTCGCATCGACCTGATGGACCGTCAGCGCATCGACGCGATCATCGGCCAGGTGGATGACCCGGAACGTCGCCTGCAGACCGCACGCATGATTGCGACGGTGGCCAAGGCCGACGGTCACCTGCATGACGCTGAGCTCGCCCTGTTCCGCCACGTACTGACCCGGTGGAACCTCTCCCTGGACGATCTGAAGGGAGCTTGATGGCTCGGCGGACAGCGGCCGGAACGTCTCCGGCGCCACGGGGCGCGGGAAACCAAGGTCGCAGCCAGTTGACGCAGATCAATGTTGCGGGCACCCGCGCGCGGATAATCATTTCCAGTCCCCATGGACTTTGACCCGCGGTCTTCCTCCCCTTCGGGCCGGGTCCTGAGGCTTCCGCCGTCGAGAGTAGCGACTCGGCGGGATCCGGTGGGTTGCTCGCTACGTCGTTTCAGGGATTTCGGGGTGCCACGGGCACCCCTTTTTTTTCGCATCATTCGGCACGCGCGCACGTGCCAGCCACCGGCTTGCCGAAACGCCAACAGGACATCATGAAAATCCGCATCGACGCCCTGCCCCCGGGGACGAGGGTGGAACTCCCCGCCTCACTGCCCTTCGGCCGTGTCTTTACCCATCGCATGTTCACGCAGCACTACGACGGCGATGCTGGCTGGAAGGAGGCGGGGGGGGGGGGGCGGGCGGCGGGCGCCCGCGACCCCCCCCCCCACCCCCCCAGCGCACCCGCAACCACAACACAAACAAAACAGACGGACG
>JBEICA010000180.1:0-7004 GCA_040373665.1 Burkholderiales bacterium
CCACCTGCTCGAAGGCCTGCACGCCGAGGAACTCATAATTGAAGGAGTTCACCGCCAGCCGGGTCATGGCCGACCCAGGGTCCACCGGCGTCAGGCTGGCAGGCTGCCCGGCGATGAACCGGGGGAACACCACCAGAGCGGGCGTGGCCGGGACATGGCGGGCTGCGACACTCATCGCATCGGGCGCGAGGTGGGCGACGTCTCCTTTGCGGGTCTTGGGGAACACCGGGCCCAGCACCGCGTCGGCGCTGCGCCCGCGGATCACCGGCACCGAGGCGTTCTTGAGGGCGACCGGCCGTACCATCGGCAGCAGTTGTCCGCTGTGCGGATCGATGACCCCGAATTCGTCGGACAGCAGCCGGTAACCGGCCAGGGACAAAGCGGCGGTGAGGGTGCTCTTGCCCGAGCCGGGGACGGCCGGGAGGATGACCGCCCGGTGATCCGGCCGCGCCACCACTCCGGCATGCAGCAGAAGGTAGTGAAACAGGCGGGTCGCGAGGGCGTGGTTCATGCCCCACTCGAGGTAAGGCAGATGGGTGTCGGCCGGAAAGGGGGCGAAGGGCTGCACCCCGTCGATGACGCATTGGATCTGCGGGTTGAACCAGCGGCGCAGTCCGTCGACCTGGGTGAGGGTGACGGTGGCGTCGAAGCACCCGGAGGCCTCCAGCACCGGAAAGGCCGCGTACAACAGGCAAAGCGGCGCGATCAGATCCGGGACGTCAGCGCGGACCCGCACCCGCGCCGCACCGAAATCAAGCGTGAGCCCCGGGCTTGCCAGCCTCCTCGCCACCTCGGCAGAGTCGAGCCCAGCCAGCGTGTTCGGTCGCATGCAGGATCAGCCCGGCACGGGAAAGCTCATCGACGATGCGCGCGAGCTGCTGGTGTTCTTCCGTGAGGGATTCCGCGGGAGGGGGGAGGCCGAAGGCAAGACACAACTCCGGGTAGGTGGCCGGGCCTTCGGAAAGCAACTTCAGTACCTCGCCAGCGGCGGGGCCGAGGCGGTGGGTTTCTCCACTGAGCGCACTGAAAGCAAACGTGCCGTCTGTGAACATGACGACGACATCGAGATTCGTCCGCCAGAGACCGTCTCCCAACCTGTCTGGGGACGCCATGGCCAACGGCATTTCACGCAAACGAGGAGAGACAGGAGACCGTGATCTGTTGCCCGTCGGGGGGGTTGTTCCAGGCGAGCCCGGTGATGCCAGTGCCTTGCTCGTAAAACACAAGGGCAGACCTCGTCGTCGCTGCGCCGGTTTTTACATATGGCGCGGGCGGAAATGAGGCATCAGGGATCGGCGTCTGCGGGGTGACGACGCCGTCACCCGAGGGGTTGACCAGGTACCAGTCACCGCCACTGCCGGGGATGGGGCTACAGGTCACCGATGGGGGTTGCCCTCCGTTGCCCGTCGCCTGGACATAGGTCTTGACGTCGGGCGGGATGCCGTTGTTCGTAATCTGCTGCTGCGTTACCTCGCATCGCAACCAGTTGTCGGGTGCAGCCACCAACTGCGCTGGCGCGGGATTCGTCTTTTGAGCATCCTTGACGGCGCACATCGAACTGCTGGCCGCCACCGAGGTGCCAGGCTGCACCGTCAGCACGACGGGTACCCCGGCGCCCACCTTGAGGAGTTGTCTGCGGTGCTCGTTGGTCTGGCTCATGTCGCCGGGTCTCCGACCGAAATCCTGTTCATCAAAGAGATTGAAGCAATTCCCGGGCCGATATCAGAATAGATCACAAGCCCATGATCTGAAAAAATTTTTACCAAAGACAGCCGAGCCCACCGGAGCCGACCGTAAAGTCTGGCGACGCTTGGGGACACTCGCGGATCCGAACAAAACATCACGAAACGCTAGTTTATCCCAGCCATACCGGCGTCAACCCATCCGTCACCCAAGAAAACCCTGGACCGCACCACGGTCCGGATACGAAGCCACGGCCCCATAGCGTTCGCAGGCCAGAGCCGCCGCGGCGTTCGCGAACGCGAGCGCCTCCCAGAACCCCTCCCCCCGCGCCCTGCAGGCCATGAAGCTCCCGGCGAAGCAGTCGCCAGCACCTGTGGCATCCACCAGAGTGATGGCATGGCCTGGCAGCCGCCTCGTCTCGGAGCCGTCCCAGGCCAGTACGCCGTCCGCCCCGAGCTTGAGCACGACCTGGCCAGCGCCCAGGTCGCGAGCCCAGGCCAGAACGTCTTCACGTGCCTCCAGCCCGGAGAGCAGCCGTGCGTCGTCGAGGCTGGGCAGGAAGCAGTCCGCCTGGGCGGCCGTGGCCGCGATGACGGCGCGGGCACGCGCCAGGGGCCAGAGGTTGAGCCGCAGGTTGGGGTCGTAGACCACCGCCACGCCGTGCTCGCGCGCATGGGCGATGGCCTCGAACACGGCATCACAGGCGCCGACGCCAATGGCCTGGGTGATGGCGGAGGTGTGCAGGTACCGGGTGTTCGCGATCAGGGCCTTGGGTAGGTGCCCGGGCCGCATGCGCGAGGCAGCCGACCCGGCGCGCCGGTAACTGAAGCGGTGCCCCTCTGGGCCATGGTGGATGAAGTACAGCGCGGTGGGCGCCAGCGGATCGACACCCACCGACGAGGCGTCGACACCTTCGCGCACCCAGAGCTCGCGCAGCATGCGGCCGAAGTCGTCGTCCCCAAGACGGGTAATGTAGGACACACGGGCACCCTGCCGGGCAGCGGCGATGACGGCGTTCATGGTGTCGCCGCCGAAACCCTGGAGGTAGCGCCCGGGGTCGTCGGGCAGGGCGCTGAATTCGATCATCGGCTCGCCGATGGACACCACGTCCCAGGCCGCGCGGCCGTCCTGCGTGCTCATGCCATGCTCCCGCGTCAGAAGGAGCCGGATTGTCGCCTGCCCACTGGCGATTGCGGCAAGCCCGGCGCGAGCCGCGAATCCTGGGCGGCTCACGCGGAAGGCCTCTGCTAGACTTGGTGCATTGCATCATTTTCGTGGAGGCACAGCATGCTTCGAGGCAAATCAGCGGTGGTGACCGGGTCCACCAGCGGCATCGGACTGGCCATCGCGAAAATGCTGGCGGCCAATGGCGCCAATGTGATGCTGAATGGTTTCGGGGACATCGCCGAGATCAAGGCCTTGCGGGCGCAGCTGGAGCGGGACCACGGCGTGCAGGTGTTGTATTCCGGCGCCGACATGAGCCGCCCGCCGGAGGTCCAGACCATGCTGCGCGAGGCGGTGGCCCGCTTCGGCGGCATCGACATTCTGGTGAACAACGCCGGCATCCAGCATGTCGCGCCGGTGGACGAGTTCCCCGTGGACAAGTGGGACCTGATCCTGGCGATCAACCTGTCCTCGGCATTCCACACCATCCAGGGCAGCCTGCCGTCGATGAAGGCGCGGGGCTGGGGGCGCATCGTCAACATCGCTTCGGCCCACGGCCTGGTGGCCTCACCGTTCAAGTCGGCCTACATCGCGGCCAAGCATGGCCTCGTGGGCCTGACCAAGACAGTGGCGCTGGAGACGGCACGCCAGGGCATCACCTGCAACGCCATCTGCCCCGGCTACGTGCTCACGCCTTTGGTGGAACGCCAGATAGAAGACCAGGCCCGCACCCACGGTATCCCGCGGGAGGAGGTGGTGGAGCGGGTGATGCTGGAGCGTCAGCCGACCAAGGCCTTCGTCACGACCGATCAGGTGGCACAGCTGTGCCTGTTCCTGTGCGGCGACGCGGCGGCCTCGATGACCGGCAGCACGTACTCCATCGATGGAGGCTGGGTGGCGCAGTAGCCGGACCAGACGGGCTGGAGCCCGGCGGTTGTAGCCTCCGCCGGTGCAGACCGCCTGCGCCGGGCGGCCACCGGGCAACCAGCCCGAGCTCATCGACTCGGACTGGGACGAAGGGATCTTCCGGGAGCAGAACCTCGGCGTCCCGGCACGGCGCGACACCGGCGACCCGATGTTCAAGCGCGGCGTGGCCTGGTTCCGCGAGGCCCGCTGCGACGTCTGCCAGTCCGTCGAGCGCATCCGGTCACCGGCCTTGCAGGCTGGTCAGATGTGAGACTGCGAGCGCCCCGTGAAGCGGCGCGGGCTAAAATTGTATTGCGCATGTCACGCCTGCCCGCGCCCCACCCTCGGAGCACTTCCCCATGCCGTTCCAGTCCCCGCCCGCCCAGGGTGACGCCATCGTCATTCGTGGCGCCCGCCAGAACAACCTGAAGAACGTCTCGCTGTCCCTGCCCACGAACGAACTGATCGTGGTGACCGGGGTGTCGGGGTCGGGCAAGTCGTCGCTGGTGTTCGACACGCTGTACGCCGAGGGGCAGCGGCGCTACGTCGAGACGTTCTCGCCGTATGCACGGCAGTTCCTGGACCGCATGGACAAGCCCCAGGTGGACGGGATCGACGGCATCCCGCCGGCCATCGCCATCGACCAGACCAACCCGGTCCGGACCTCGCGCTCGACGGTGGGGACGATGACCGAGATCAACGACCACCTGAAACTGCTGTTCGCCCGCACCGGCCACCTGCACTGCCGCCAGTGCGCACGCCCGGTGCGGCGCGACGATCCGCAGTCGATCGCGGCGGACATCGCGGCCCGTGCAGCAGCGGCAGGCGACCCGCGGCTCATCCTCACCTTCCCGGTGGCAATCCCGGAGAACTTCGCCGAGGAGGAGGTGCTGCGTCTGCTCGAGGCACAGGGCTATGCGCGGATCCATGCGCGCGAATCCGGGCGGCTGCACGTGGTGCAGGACCGCTTCCGTGCCGGCAACGCCGAGCCCGGCAGGGTGGCCGAGGCGCTGGAAGCCGCGTTGCGCGTGGGCAACGGCCGGGTCGACGTGCACCCTCTGCCTGCGGACCCGGAGAGCGCCGTCGCGCCCCCGCCTTGGCGTTACTCGACCGCGCTGCACTGCGCCGACTGCGACATCGCCTACACCGATCCGCTGCCGAGCCTGTTCTCGTTCAACTCCCCGCTCGGCGCATGCGAGGAGTGCCGCGGCTTCGGTCGGGTGATCGGCATCGACCATGGGCTGGTGGTGCCGGATGAATCGAAGACCTTGCGGCAGGGCGCCATCAAGCCCTGGCAGACCCC
Source organism: Burkholderiales bacterium (assembly GCA_040373665.1). Lineage (GTDB taxonomy): Bacteria > Pseudomonadota > Gammaproteobacteria > Burkholderiales. Next base: position 5,057 of record JBEICA010000180.1, read on the forward strand.
GAGCTTCAGCGAGTGCCAGACCGACCTGGAGAAATACGCCCCCAGGCACGACATCCCGCTGGACGTGCCGTGGCGCGAACTGTCGCCCGAGGCCAGGCAATGGGTGCTGCAAGGCGACCCGAAGTGGAAGAACTGGTCCAAGTCCTGGCCAGGCACCTGGTACGGCGTGAAGCACTTCTTCGACTGGCTCGAGACCAAGAGCTACAAGATGCACATCCGGGTGCTGCTGTCGAAGTACCGCGCCTACACGCCCTGCACCCGCTGCGGCGGCGCGCGCCTCAAGACAGACGCTCTGCTGTGGCGCGTCGGGACCGAAGCCGCGGCGGAGGCCCTGTCCCCGGAGCAACGGTTCGTCCCGGTGGACGTGCCCTGGACCAGCGAGCAGGTCACCGCAATGCCGGGGCTGTGCCTGCACGACCTGATGCTCCTGCCCATTGACCGACTGCGCGGTTTCTTCGACGAGGTGGCCGCAACCCTGGTGCCGGGCGGCAGTGCCACCGACGAGGCGACCGAACTGCTGCTGCACGAGATCCGCGGCCGCCTGGGGTACCTCACCGAGGTCGGTCTGGGCTACCTCACGCTGGACCGGCAGTCTCGCACCCTGTCCGGCGGCGAGGTGCAGCGCATCAACCTGACCACGGCGCTCGGCACCTCTCTGGTGAATACCCTGTTCGTGCTGGACGAGCCGTCGATCGGACTGCACCCACGCGACATGGGCCGCATCGTCGCCGTGATGCACCGCCTGCGGGATGCCGGCAATTCGCTGGTGGTGGTGGAGCACGACCCGCTGGTGATGCAGGCCGCCGACCGCATCCTCGACATCGGGCCGGGCCCAGGAGAGCACGGCGGTGAGGTGGTGTTCTTCGGCACGCCGGAGGAACTGCGGACGGGACAGGCGTCGCTGACCGCGGACTACCTCGCCGGCCGGCGACGCGCCGACGCCGGACTTCAGGCGCTGCCGACCCACGCCGGGGATCCCTGCATCCAGCTCCTTGGTGCGGCGGAGCACAACCTCCGCGAGGTGGACGCAAGCTTCCCGCTGCGCCGGCTGGTCTGCATCACCGGCGTTTCCGGCTCGGGGAAGTCGACGCTGATCCAGGATGTCCTGCACCCGGCACTGCTCAAGGCGATGGGTAGACCGACGGAGGCGCCAGGGCGCTTCCGCGCCCTGCTGGGTCATGAGCAGATCCGGCAGGTGGTCATGGTGGACCAGTCCCCGATCGGCAAGACCACCCGATCCAACCCGGCCAGCTACGTCGGCGCCTTCGACGCGATCCGCAAGCTGTTCGCCGACGCACCGGTGGCGCGGCAACGCTCCTACACTGCGGGGACCTTCAGCTTCAATTCCGGTGATGGGCGTTGCCCGACCTGCGGCGGCAACGGTTTCGAGCACGTGGAGATGCAGTTCCTCTCCGATGTGTACCTGCGCTGTCCGGACTGCGACGGCGCGCGCTACCGGCCGGAAGTGCTGGAGGTGACGGTGGACGGTCGGAACATGGCGCAGGTGCTGGACATGACTGTGTCCGAGGCCCTGGGCTTCTTCGCCGGGCACGGCGCGGTGGCCACGCGATTGCAGCCCCTGGTGGACGTGGGTCTGGACTACCTGCGCCTGGGACAGCCGGTGCCGACACTGTCCGGCGGCGAAGCCCAGCGGCTGAAGCTGGCGGGCCATCTGGCCGACGCCGCGCAGGGCAGCGCAGACGCGACGCTGTTCCTGTTCGACGAACCGACCACCGGCCTGCACTTCGACGACATCGCCAAGCTGCTGCGCTCGTTCCGCAAGCTGCTGGACAGTGGCCATTCGCTGATCGTGATCGAGCACAACCTGGACGTGGTGCGCGCCTCGGACTGGATCATCGATCTCGGCCCCGAGGGCGGCGAGGCGGGAGGATCGGTGGTGGTCGCGGGTACGCCGGAGGCTGTGATGCGCTGCCAGGTGTCCCACACC
>JBEICA010000133.1:0-9442 GCA_040373665.1 Burkholderiales bacterium
CCTCCGGCGGGCGTGGCGCCTGCCCTGGCCCTGCTGGACGAGATGCGGCTGTTGCGCGGGGTCGTCGAGTGGCAACTCGCTGGTTTCGCCTGGCGCGAGTTCAGTGCCGCCTCGCCGGTGCAGGCCGAGTTGATGCGCGAGTTGCTGAGCCGTGGTTTCGGGGCCGGCTTCGCGCGATCCGTGGCCTCGCGACTGCCCGCCGGCGAGTCGCTGCCGCGCGCCCTGCGCTGGGCCAGAACCGTGCTCGCCAGCAGCCTGCGTTGCGTGCCTGCGGGTCAGGACATCGTGTCTCGCGGCGGCGTGTATGCCCTGGTCGGGCCCACCGGCGTCGGCAAGACCACCACCGTGGCAAAGATCGCGGCCAGTTGCACCCTGCAGCACGGCCCGTCGCAGGTCGCCCTCGTCACCACCGACACCTATCGGATCGGCGCCGTGGACCAGTTGCGTATCTACGGCAAGATCCTTGGCGTCCCCGTGTTCGCGGTGAAGGACGGGGATGACCTCAGGCTCACGCTGGCCGAACTCCAGGGACGCCGTCTCGTTCTCATCGATACCGTCGGCATGGGCCAGCGCGACCGTCGCGTTGCCGAGCAGGTGGCCCTGTTCTCGGGCCATGGCAAGCCCGTGTCCCGGCTGTTGCTGGTCAGTGCGGTGGCACAGGGCGACTGTCTCGAGGACGTCCTGCGCAGCTACCGGGGCGAAGGACTGGCCGGCTGCATACTCACCAAGGTCGACGAGGCGATCTCCCTGGGCGGTGCGATCGACGTGATCATCCGTTCCGGGTTGCCGCTGCACTACGTTGCCAACGGCCAGCGTGTGCCCGAGGACCTCCATCTCGCAAACAGCCTCTATCTGGTGGAGCGCGCCTTCCGCACCGAGACTCGTGCGAGCGGTTTCCGCCCCTCGTCCGGCGAGATGGGGCTGGTCATGGCGTCCCGTGGCGTGGCTGCTCCGGCCATGAGTGGTGGCTGAAGCCCGATGACTCTCGTCATGCAGGACCAGGCGGCCGGCCTCCGGCGCCTGTTCTCACGCGGCGCAGTACGCACAGTGGCCTTTGTCTCGGGGGCTCGGCAACCGGCCCGCTCGCCCCTGGTGGCTGACGTAGCCGTGGCGCTTGCACGTCGTGGATCTGCGGTCTGCGTGGTGGATCAGGGCGACGTCCGCGCCGGCGCCGCGGCCCGGCTGGGCCTGCACTGCAGGCGTGATCTGGCGGATTGCCTGCGCCATGGGCTGGCCCCCGAGGATGCGGCCGTCAGTGGTCCCGAAGGGGTGCGTTTCGTTGCAGCCCGACAGGTGGACCGCCTCCTTCCGGATCTGGATGCCAGGGACGAAGCCCGGCTTGCGAGTCTGCTGCGCCGCGCGCAGCCCGCGGCGGATGTCGTGTTGCTCGACATCGCCACGGCGCGGAGCGACTCGGGCGCGGCCTGGGCGGCCGCCGCCGCCGAGATCGTGGTGGTGGTTCAGGCGGCTCCCGATGGCGTCACCGACGCCTATGCGGTGGTGAAGCGTCTTTCCCGTGGTACCGCCCGCCGGCGTTTCCACGTGGTGGTCACCGGGGCGGCAGAAGAGGAGCAGGCCCGCACGGTCTGTGGCACGCTCGGCGCCACGGCGGAGCGGTTCCTGTCTGTGCGTGTGGCATGGCTCGGATGGCTGCCGCCGGACGCGGACATGGCGACTGCCCTGAGATTGCGTCAGGCGGTGGCCAGCGCCTTTCCTGCATCCCGCTCGGCAGGCGAAATCGGGTCGATTGCGGATATGCTGATCGGCTGGTCCTATCCGGGTGAGGACGACCTGGATGGTTTCGTGCACAGGCTCCGCGAGATGAGCCGTGCGGCAGTATCGGAAAACGCCTGACCCATGGAGGGTGTGATCAATCCACACGGGTGCGCCAGAGATCCCGGGGGCGGATGGCGGGACGTCCCTGGCTGGGGGGGGGCGCAGCATCCCCGGCTGCGGCCGACCAGGTCCCCCGTCGGTTGGATTGCATGCCCGCCATCGGCGGGGCAGGCGGGCGCCGGCCCCGCAGACCCGCTGGACCCGGCATCCGCGCCCGACTCTGACCACGGCCCTGCCATCGCCCGTTTCCGAACGCGACGCGATCCGCGCGCATCAAACAGATCTTCCTCAAATCGATGGTAAATCCCAATTCCATAGCCAACCGTGACGTCGACGCGATCGTCAACGAACTCGCGCCGCTCGTGAAGCGTATTTCCTACCACTTCATGGCCAAGCTTCCGGCGAGTGTCGAGGTGGACGATCTCATCCAGGCCGGTCTGATCGGCTTGCTGGACGCAGCCAAGAATTTCGACGACACCCAGGGTGCGCAGTTCGAGACCTACGCCATCCAGCGCATCCGCGGCTCCATCCTGGACGAACTGCGGCAGGCCGACTGGCTGCCGCGAAACGTGCGCAAGAACCTGCGCAAGATCGAGACCGCCATGGCTCAACTGGAGCAGGAGCTCGGGCGCGCGCCGCGCGAGAGCGAACTTGCTGCCCGCATGGAGGTTCCTCTGGAGAACTACCAGCAGATGTTGCTGGACGCGCGCGGCTATCAGTTGCTGCACTACGAGGACTTCCAGGAATCCGAGGAAGGAGACTTCTTCGACTCCTTCCTGCAGGACGGGCAGCGCGGCCCGCTGGACGTGCTCGAGGACCAGGGTTTCCGCATGCATCTGGTGCAGGCGATCAGTGCCTTGCCCGAGCGGGAGAAACTGGTCATGGGCCTGTACTACGAGCAGGAGATGAACCTCAAGGAGATCGGCGAGATCCTTGGGGTCAGCGAATCCCGCGTATGCCAGTTGCACAGTCAGGCGGTGGCCAGGCTGCGCACGCGCATGAAGACCTGGACCGCGAAGTAGCGCAGGCCCGCGACGGCGGGCGGGTGGCTCAAGTGCCCGATGCGTGCCGCCGTTAAATGCGGCATGCATCGTATTGCCAGCGTCATGCCGCCCCCATGGACACCCTGAGTCTGCTCGGCATCCTCGTCGCCCTTGCGGCGGTACTCGGGGGGCAGGTCATTGAGGGCGGTCGGCTGGCCTCTCTGCTGCAGGGCACTGCCTTCTTCATCGTGGTCGGCGGCACGCTCGGCGCCGTTCTCCTGCAAAGCCGCCTGCCGGTGTTCACGCGCGGCATGCGGATGGTCACCTGGGTGTTCCGCCCGCCCGCCTGCGATTACCGCAGCGCCATCGCCCGCGTCATCCAGTGGAGCAATGTCGTGCGTCGCGGCGGCCTGCTCGCGCTCGAGCCCTCTGTCGACCTGATCAAGTCAGAGTACGAACGCAAGGGCCTGCGGCTGCTCATCGATGGTGCGGATCCGCAGACGCTGCGGGAGGTGCTCGAGCGCGACATCGACACCCATGAACTGGTGCATCAGACCGCCATCCGTGTCTGGGAATCCGCCGGTGGCTACGCACCCACCGTCGGCATCCTCGGGGCGGTGATCGGCCTGATACAGGTCATGGAAAACCTCGGCGACCCGGCCAGACTGGGGTCGGGGATCGCAGTCGCATTCGTGTCCACCATCTATGGCGTCGGAACGGCCAACTTCATCTACCTCCCGGTGGCGCACAAGCTGCGAACGCTGCTCGACCGCGATGTGCGCCTGCGCGAGATGCTCATCGACGGTCTGGTCTGCGTGGCCAATGGTGACAACCCCCGCGTCATCCAGGGCCGTCTCGACGGCTATCTGGCCGGGGAGGATTGATTGAGGGCCGGGGCAAGGCGCCGCAGGCTGCGAGAGCCGCTGCCGCCCCGCGACAGGTGGATGGTGTCCTACGCGGACTTCGTCACCCTGCTGCTCGCCTTCTTCGTCGTGATGTACTCGATCTCGTCGGTGAACGAGGGGCGCTATCGGAAGGTGTCCGAGGCCCTCCATCAGGCCTTCAAGGCCTCGGAGGCCCGCAAGCCTGCAGTCGCCGAGGCCAACCGTCTGCCGCCAGCCCTCAGTCCCAGGCCCTCGGCCGCCGGAGTTCCCGGCATGCAGGCCATGGCCCGGGATATCCGCAGCGTGCTGGACGACCTGATGCGCAGCGGGCAGGTGCGGGTCACGGAGACGGAGCGCGGCATCGCCGTCGAGATCGATGCCAGCGTGCTGTTCGCGCCGGGAGAAGCCGAACTGGGACGCGACGCTGCGCGTTCGCTCACCGCCATCGCCAGGATCCTGGCCCGCACCCCGAACGGCCTGCTGGTGGAGGGGCACACGGATGACAGCCCGATCAGCAGTCCGGTCTTTCCGACCAACTGGGAACTGTCGGCGGCGCGTGCCAGTCGGGTGGTGCGCCTGTTCGCGCAGGCGGGTGTCGCGCCGGAACGCATGGGCGCGGTCGGCTTCAGCGAATACCGCGGAATCGACACCAACACCACACCCGAGGGGCGCAGCCGCAATCGCCGCGTCACCGTCGTCATCATGCCGCCTCACGATCCGGCACGGCCTGGCATCAGTCCCTGGTAGGTGGTGCAAGCGCGGATGCGAAGCCGCGCCCCTGCGCGTCAATCGATCACGCGCCCGCTCGGTTCCTCCGGGGGGTGTCTGCAGCGACGATGAGAATCCTGAACCCACGCCAGCCACAGGCTGGAATGCGACTTCAGGCGAGGCCGAGCTCTCGACTCGTGCGTCCGTCGAAGTCCGGACTGCCGTCCGGGCCGTACAAAGTGGATTGCTGCATGGCAGCGCGCAGGGCGGTGAGGGCCCCCTGGTTGAACCTGAGGCGCGACTCGATGAGTACCCCATTGCTGCGGTTCAGGTCGCGTGCGGCCCGCGCCGTGGTCTGCAGGTCCTTCCACACGCGCGAGAGCGTCGGGTGGTCGTTGCCTGCATGCACGAGGAGCCACTCCGTCATGCCCATGCTGTCTGCGGCGAAACCGTCGTCGACCAGTTGCCGGCGCCGCTTGCGGCCGAGTTCCGACAAGGTCTCGACCACGCCGAGCTTGCGGCTGGCAAGATCCATCAGGGCGTCGACGTCGCCACGCAGCAAGGCTGCGCTTTCCGCCTGGAGCAGGTCCAGGAAGGTGGCGAAGGCCTCCCTTTCGGCCACGAGCACTTCGACGAACAGCTGGCGGTTGGGCATCGTCGTGTCGGGACGTCTGGGCGTTGCGTGGGCTGGCGTCAGCCTTTCTGGCTGAGCAGGTATTCCTTGACCGTGGCGATGAGGCGATCAGCCACGACTTCGGAGTTGACGCTGAAGCGGCCTTCCGAGATCGCCTGCTTGATCGCATCGACCCGCGCCGTGTCGACGACGCTCGCATCGGCCAGACGACTCTCCAGCGCCTGCAACTGCGACGCCAGGGGGGTCACGGAAACCGTGTCTCCAGAACCCCTGCCCGCGGGTTGCGGCGCGGCGGGTGCCTTGCCGTTGTTGAGCTCCACAGCCCCGGTCACGCCTTGGGGTCTGTTCACCGGATTGTTGATCTTCACTTTGATCCTCGCGTTAGCCACGAAAGCCTTGTGAGCCTTCCGTCCCGTTTACGACCGGCCCAAGGCGAAACTTTAGGGCCCCGATTTAACCTTTTACAAACCCTGGCGAGTATACCAACCGGGTCGGCGGGGCCGGTCCGTCCACTCAGCCGATTCGAGAGGACGCCCACCCCGTTCGCATTGCCCGATCACCTTTCATCCTCGAGGCCGGTCCGGACACGAAACCCGTGCCCCCCGGGGAAACCACCTTGTCCACGCAGCTGCGGGCGGCTGGCGCTCAGCGCACCTCGACTTCGCCAGGACCGGTCACCGTCGCCTTGATCACGCGGCCCGAGGCGGTGCGCACCTGGACGGCCTCGCCCATGCCGGCGCTCGTCATCGCCTTGCCCTCGCCGCGCACCACCATGCCCTCGCCGCGAAAGACCACGCTCACCGGCGATCCCGCCTGCACCACGGCCGGATTGCGCAGCATGTCGGCTCGCAGAGCAAGTCCCGCGCCGACGCCCATCCGCGGGACCCGGCCGAGCACCGCCTCGGGGTCGGTGACCACTCCTCCGGGAAACTGGGCCAGGTCGCTTTCACGGACCTGCAGGTCCTCCGCAGTCAATGCGCGTCCCGCCGCCAGGGGGCGGGCGGCATAGACCGCCGGTCCCCACACCTGGACGCTCATGGGGATCATCAGGGTCCAGGACTCGGGATCGGTGCAGCGCATGCCCACCTGGGTGCGCCCCCAGAGTCTGACGCCGGCCGGCAGGAACCGCTCCACGGTAAGGCAGGCTGGCAGTCGAAGCCGTCCGTCCATGGCTCCAGCCTCGATGACCACACGGCCAGGCAGTTCACGGGTGTTGTCCTCAGCATACTGGACTGCCAGACGGCGCAGGGCGTCGAGGTCCTGTACCGGTTCCGCCGGCGCGGCTGGTCGGCTGACGATCAGGCAGATGCACAGGGTCGCGAAGTGCAAACCCCCGCGGGGCCATCTCATGCGGGTATCCTCCGGATGTTCTGCGCACTGGCCTGCGAGGATAATTCAAGCGGGCCCATCCCGGGGGGCTGACCTCCGGCCCACACCCAGCCATGGCCGACGCTCTGACTCCCAACGACATCGCGCGCGAGACGCTGCGCGCCCTGGCGGCGCGCCGCCTGCCTGCCACGCCCGACAACTACCGCACCGTGTATGCCGAAATCGCCGGCCCGGGTGCGGCGGTGCCCGTGGCGGGCGAGCAGTTGCTGGCCGTGGTCCGCCCGTTGGCGACGCGCCACCGCAACGATCTCGATCTCGCCATGCTGTTGCGGTCGCTGGAGCGCGGCGACGCAGAAGCCGTGCTGGTGGCGCTCAATGCCGTCGTGTCGCGCTCGGTGCGCACCGGCCGCCAGGAACTCGGTCCGGTGTTCCAGGAGGTGTTGCGGCAACTGGACACTCCGCATCGCGGCTGGACCATCACCCGCAAGCGCGAGAGCCTGGACCGCATGCTCGCCGGCACCCGCCAGAACGAGGTGCTCGCCACCCGCCTGCTGAACCTGCTGCGCACCTGGCAGGAGGCGGGGGAGGGCGGGGTGGTCGGAGCGCCGGGTGCGTCACGGCCGGAGCCGGCGCGGGCGGGTGGCTCGGCCATCGTCACGACGGGGGCGGCGCATGCGGAGCGGTTGCGTGAGCTGCTCCTGCTTGCGCTGGATACGGGCCTCGCGCCGAGGCTGGAGCGCCACGTCGATCTGCACGCCGAGCTGTTCCGCCTGCTCTGGCGGGTGCGGGACGCGTCCGGCGCCGACGACTGGGATCGTTTCGGGCAGCAGTTCCGCCAGTTCCTGCGCAAGGTCGAGCTCACCGTCGAGCCTGAAGAGGAACTGGTGACCAACCTCGCCCGTCTGCTGGCGATGGTGGTCGACAACCTCGGTGAGCTGGTCGAGGACGACCAGTGGGTGGCCGGTCAGGTCGCCACTTTGCGCGATCTGGTCTCCGGTCCGATCGAACTGCGCGCCGTGCGCGAGGCGGAGCGGGGCCTGCGCGAGTTGATCTTCCGCCAGTCCCAGCTCAAGGCGAGCCTGCGGGACGCCAAGATCGCGCTCAAGAGCCTGCTGGCGGTGTTCGTCGAGAGGCTCGGCCACATCGCCGGTGCCACCGCCGAGTACCAGGGGCGGATCGAGCGCTATGGCCAGCTGATCGCCGGCACCGAGAACCTCGGCAGCCTGCGCGCCATCGTCGAGGAACTGCTCGACGACACGCGCGGACTGCAGGTCGACATGCTGCGCTCGCGGGACGAACTGGTCATGGCGCGGCGTCAGGCCGAGGACACCGGCCGGCGGGTGCAGGAGCTCGAGGGGGCGCTGGCCCAGGCCAGCGGACTGCTGCGGGAGGATCCTGTCACCGGCGCGCTGAACCAGCGTGGCCTCGAGGAGGCCCTGACCCGTGAGATCGCACGCTCCGAGCGCACCGGACGTCCCGTCACCGTGGTCCTGATCGAACCGGCCGACATTGCGCGCATCGCGGGGACGGAGGGACAGGATGCGGCCGAGGCCGCCCTGTTGCACATCGTGCGGGTCATGAAGCGCACCCTGCGGCCCACCGATGTCATTGCCCGATTCGGGACCGACGGTTTCCTGCTGGCGCTCCCCGACACGGATCTCGAAAACGCCGCGGTGGTGGCGGCGCGTCTGCAGCTCGAACTGGCGCGGCGGGCGTTCGCGCACGGCGGGGAGCTCACCGCACTGTCGTTCAGTGGCGGTCTGGCGCAGCACACCGCGGGGGAACTTGCCGAGGGACTGCTGGGGCGCGTCGATCTGGCGGCCCTCGAGGCACGCCGCCAGGGTCGCAATGCCATGGCGCAGGCCCTCTGAGCGATCGTGCGCGCCGCCAAACCCCGGAAAAAAAAGCCCGGGCGCGCGGCCCGGGCGGTGAAGACGAGGCCCCTGGAGGAGAGAGCAAGCACGATCGCGCCGGGTCGGGCCGATGCCGCGCAGGTTGGGGAACCCGTGACGCATCCGCGTCGATCAGGATTAGGCCACAACTTCGATGTTCTTGCAACGGAGTGGCGGAAGTGGTCCGGGTCCGCGGCTCGTCCCTTCTCGCAGTGCGGTCAATCGGGAATCCGCCGATCCGGCGGTGCCGCCTTCGGGAGAGCGACGTGCTCAGCCCGCCGTCTGGTAGACCGGCACCACGTAGGGACCCTCCGGGATCACGGCGACGTGCGGGTCGCCGGTGTCGCGCAGGCTCTGGTCGATGGCAGCCTCGAGAGAATCGAGCATGTGCACCCCGGTGAGGCAGCGTGCCTCGGCGGGCAGGCCGCCGCTGTACAGGTGGACGCGCCCGGCGCGCATCGGCTTGACCTGCATCTGGGTCTGCCATTCGTCGATGTCGGCATGGGTCTTGGCGCTGATGTCGGACAGGAACCCGTCGGTCCCGAGGCCGATGAGCCGGCGCTGGGCCTCGACGTATTCCGCTGACCCCATCCCCTCCGAGCACTCGGAGGCGATGATGAGGTTGCCTCCGGGTGCGAGGATGTCCAGCGGTGCCACCATGCCCTTGACGGTCTGGTAGTAGGTCTTGTCGAGCGGGTAGCCCGCAGCGCTGGTGACCACGGTGCCGAAGCGCCGTTCGACCGGCACACGAGCGTAGCCGGCGATGAAGTCGACGGCGCGCAGGTGGCTGTCGACGATGTCTCCGAAGTTCACGAATGACAGGCGGCGGTGTTCGTCGATCACGGTGTTGACCGCGTAGACCTCCCCCAGCATGCGAACGATGGCCAGTTGCTCCCGGTGCAGCGGATTGCCCTCCAGGTTGCAGTTCTCCGCCGCCGGGTCGGCCATGAAGCGGTGGCTGTGGAAGGTGGTGATGGTCTCGGCGTGGGCGATGCCCGGCGCGATGACTTTGCGGCCGCCGGAATAGCCAGCCATGAAATGGGGTTCCACCAGTCCGGTGGCGATCCTGAGGTCGGCTTCGACGAAGCGCCGGTCCAGCCGCACCGCGGTGCCGTATGGCGTGCGGCCGAGGTCGACGTGGTCCTCGTCGTTGCGTGCGTAGTGGTTCTCCACGCG
>JBEICA010000205.1:0-6416 GCA_040373665.1 Burkholderiales bacterium
CACCTGGGGGGCTGCCAGGCCACGGTGGGGGTCGACCTCCATAGCAGCGACGGCAGCCTCGGCGGTCAGACTGTGCCAGGTGGGTGCGACGTTCGTCGGGTGTGCGGTCGTACGCTGCGTTTGCTGCATGGACGTGGGACCTCGAGTCGTGAGACCAGCGCGTGTCGGGCCCCATGATCCGGTGTCACACCGGACGCGACACTGATGTGAGTCAACCCACATTGCAAAAGTTTCGATGCCATGTGCAGTTCGGCCCGTGCACCAGACGGCGACCTTTCACCGCATTTCAGGCGCATCACCAGCGCCCGTGCCATGAAGTTGCGGGTGCGGACCACTGGCCGGCGTTCGGACCGGCAGCTTGGCGATCCGGGGGGACGGTCATGCGTCTTCTCGCCCTGTGGAACGTGGCTCTCCGGAATTGGGCGACGAAATGGGTGACCGGGACCGTGGACGCATGCGGCCCAATGCACCTCCAGGCTTCTCGGTCCGTTCGGCTCCGCCGTCTGCCTGCTGCATCGGGACTGCGGCTCGCTGCTCACACCGGACCCGAACACGGCATTACAACGCCTGTAGGGCCGAAAACACCCCCGAAAATGCCCTTCTAACGCGAAAAAAGGCCGCTTTTCTGCGCGTCAATACAAAGGAAACAGAGGGTTACCTTGGTCCGACCCCGGAGCGGAGTTGTTCGATGAAGCGCTGCAGGTCGGCGTCGGCAGGACGGCGCTTCTGCAGGTGGGTGGCCCACTCGAGGGCCTGCCGGCGGTCGCCAGCCTGGGCGTGGAAGATGGCCAGTGCCTGGAGCGTGGCCTCGTCGTCGGGGTCGAGACGCCACGCCTCGAGCAGCGCCTTCTGCGCCGCCGGGCGGCGACCCATGTGCTGCAGGGTGAGGCCGAGGTTGTAGCGCACGCGAGCGCGCTCGGGCATGAGGCGGGCGGCGCGCGTCAGGACCTCGGCGGCCTCGGGCAGGCGCCCGTCCTCGGCCAGCAGCAGGCCGAGGGAGTAATGCAGCTCGCCGATGCCGGGCTGTCGGGCGATGCCCTCGCGCAGGACACGCTCGGCGTCGGCGTTGCGCCCCTGCGCGTTGAGCAGGTTGGTGAGGTTGGCCCGCGCCGGCGTGAAGTCCGGGTCGATGCGCAGCGCCGCGCGGTAGTTGGCCTCGGCCTGGTCCACCCGCCCGGTGTTGGCCTGCACCACCGCGAGGTTGAGTCGCGAACCGGGCATGTCGAGGGAGACTTCCTGTGCCGCTTCGTATTCGGCAAGCGCGGCCTTGAACGGCGCCTCGTGGGCGGCGCGTTCACCAGGCGGGAGCGACGACATCGCACGGGCCGCGGCGATGCGCACAGCGCGCACGGGGTCGCGGAGCAGCGGGCCCAGGCCGTAGGTGCGCCGCTTTGCGTCCACGGCTTCGAGACTGTCGGCGGCGGCGGCCCGTACTTCCGCGTCGGGGTCGCGCGTGGCCGCAAGGCGCGCGTCCATGCCGGCGTCGGGATCGCCGCGCAGCAGCGCCAGCGCCGTGGCGCGCACCACGGCCGGCTGTCTTTCGTCGCGCGCCACCCTTGCGAGTTCGGGGGCGGCATCGCGCCGGCCGGCACGCGCTGCGGCGAAGATCTCGCCGTAGTGCGCCTCCTGCCGTCGCCCCGGGCCGTACCACGCCGCGACCTGACCCGCAGCCCAGGCGGCATCGCGATCGCGGTGGCAGCCATTGCAGGCGTTGGGGGTGCCGAGCTTGACCGTCAGGTCGGGACGCGGCACGCGCAGGCTGTGGTCGGGCCGGGCCTGAATGCGCATGTAGGTCTTGGGCGGCATGTGGCACGCGGCGCACTCGGCGCCGGCCGACCCCGGCGCGTGGTGATGGTGCGCCGGGGTGTCGTAGCTGCCGGCCGCCGCCGCGAAGGCGGGATCGGCGTGGGGCTTGGATCCGTGGCACTGCAGGCAGGTGCCGTTGCCCGGAAGGCGCAGGGCGCCGCCGTGCGGCTCGTGGCAGTGGGTGCAGCCGACGCCACGGGCGTACATGCGGCTCTGGCGATACGAACCGTAGACGAACACCTCGTCGTCCTGCTGGCCATCGGCGTGATACAGGCCGGCGGTGAGCAGGCTGGGCAGGTAGTGGTCGAGCAAGGGCTCGCCCGGCACGGGCGTGCCGGTGAGTTCGGCCCGGCGTGCGTGGCAGGGCGCGCACAGCTCGACCTGCTGCCGGCCGGAAGTCGCGTGCGTGCCGGCCAGCAACCCCTTGCGCAGGCCCGGCACATCCGGCGGGGCGCGCTTCGCGGCGCTCGCGGTTGCCCATTGCACGTGCGCCTCCCCCGGTCCGTGGCAGGACTGGCAGGAGACGTTCGGCTCCTTCCAGCGCGAGTCGAAGCGGTCGTTCACAGCGTCGTAGCGCTTTTCGTAGGCGGTGACGTGGCAGGACAGGCACATCGTGTTGGCAGTCTGGTAGCGACCGGTCCAGTGCAGCACGTCGCCGGGCGGGGCCTTTTCGTCGGGAAGAAGGTGGAACCAGCGCCTGGCGTTCACGTCCCAGGCCACCTGCAGGGCCTGCAGGCGCCCGCCGGGGCCGGCCAGCAGGTACTGCTGCAGCGGTGCCGCGCCGAAGGTGTGCAGGACGTCGAAATCGGCCGGCGGACCGTCGGGGCCGTCGGTGTTGACACGCCAGCGCTCGCCTTCGCGGAAGAAGCGCGTGGTCACGCGGCCGTGGGTGAAGCGGGTGTCGGCGAAGTCGCCGGCCACGGTGTCGGTGGACGGCGCCGCCATGGCGCGGGCGTGGTGTGAGCCGCGCCAGGCCTCGGCCTCCCTGGCATGGCACTGGAGGCAACGCGCGTTGTCGACGTAGGCAACCACGGGCCGTGCAGCAGGGGGCGCCGGTCCCGCGGCTGGATCGCCACGCCCGGCGGTCCACCACCACGCCGCCGCCAGCGCGAGGGCCACCGCGAGGACGAACGCGGCGACCAGCCAGCGCGACGACCGGCTGATCAGGGCTCGAGCCGTATCGCCTCCGCGGGATACACCGCAGCCCAGTCGCGCTGCATGCTCACGACGGTCCAGCCGCGCGCGGCCGCTTCGTCGAGCGCCTTGTCGAGGCGCCCCACCTTGGAATCACGGTCGTAGGCCCATTCACGGCTGGCATCGTCGTGGCGCACCAGCACGCACAGGCGAGGCCCCTGTCCCGCCGCGGTCCACTGCAACATCTGCAGATCGCCGTCGGAGTTGCCGAAGGCCGCCACAGGCCTGCGTCCGATGTGGCGGTGGATACCCACCGGCTTGCCCGCCTTGTCGTCGATGAAATCGATCTCGGGAAGACGCACCAGCACCGGCACGCCCTCGCGCAGTTCGAAGCGCGTGCGGATGCTGCTGCCCACCACCTGTTCGGGCAGGATGCCGTACACGGCCTCGGACCACACACGCACGAAGTCGATGCCGCCGCCGGAGACGATGTAGGTGCGGAATCCGTTCGCCCGCAGATGGGCGAGCAGTTCGAGCATGGGCTGGTACACCATGTCGACGTAGCGTCGGCCGGACGAGGGGTGCCGCGCGGAGGCGATCCAGTCGCGCACACGACGGGCGAACTGGTCTGTCGTGGTGCCGGCGTGGCTTGCCATGAGGATTTGCGCCACCGCCTTCTCACCACCGGACAGCGCCT
The DNA here is from genome assembly GCA_040373665.1 of Burkholderiales bacterium. Taxonomy (GTDB): domain Bacteria; phylum Pseudomonadota; class Gammaproteobacteria; order Burkholderiales. The sequence goes on from JBEICA010000205.1 coordinate 3,638, forward strand.
TGCGCAGGTCGCCGCGCAGCAGCGAGGCGAAGGGCTCGCGCGTCTTCCACTCGGGATGCTTCGGCGCGAGCCGCTTCACCTCGTCGATGGCGAAGAGCAGTTGGAAGTACGCAGGCTGCTCGGACCACAGGGTGCCATCGTTGTCGAATACGGCGACGCGCTGCTCCGGCGCAACGAAGCCCGTCGAGCCCTCCTGTGTCGCGGCTGCGACGAAGGACAAGAGCGCGAGCTTGGTCTGGCCCTCGTTCCAGGAGGGCAGTGGATCGGCCGCGCCAGCGGGCGACACGCCCGCGAGGATGAGTGCGAGCACCGCGAAGCCGAAGGCGTGCCGCAGGATGCTTCGTATGCCTGCCATGTCCTGCCCGTTGAGAGTTGCGGAAACGAGTCGAGCGCGTCAGGCCGACGGATCCGCGGACCGTCTTTCCGAGCCCGCGCGCGTTCGCGCGCACGGGCCGCGTCCCGCCAAGCGAGGATGCGGTGACGACGGTTTCTTGTCAACGAGACGACCCGACGATCCAGCCACTCCCGCAGATGTGAGCCGGAGGTCGAGGACTTCCGGGCCCGGCGTCGAGACGGCATCGCCGTCAGGACAGGTGCCATCCACATCGGCTCCGCAGGCCCGACAGCCGACCGGTCGGCTGGCACCATCCTTCCGTTGGAGTGGCGACCGAACCCCGAGCATGGCGCAGTACCGCGACCGCAGGCTGCTGTCGCGTCGGCCATGGCCATGCCGGACGGCAGGCACGACGCTCCGGATCGGGTGGCCCGCAGTCGCCCCGCTCTGCGGGTGACGAGCCTCGCCTGCGGCGGTGCAGCGAAGACTGCGTCCGCCTCGTGCCGCTCTGCCGCCTGCGATGGCTCATGGGACCCGTCTGTTGCATCGCAGCAACACCGAAGCACCTCATCTCGTCGGATTGTCCGACAATATTGTCGAACGCCACCGATTGACGCCGGCGGGATCGCGACGCTATAAAGGCACGCACAGTCGTGCCGAGCCAGTGGTGTGGGTCTGGCTGGGCGTGCCAAGCATATCGATCAGCGAGAGGACCAGCCTGTGAGCTCTTTTTTCTGGGACTGCAACAAGTACGGTGACGCCGAGGCCACGACGATCACGCGGCTCTATCACACTGCCATCCGCGAACTCGTGCGGCGCCGACTGGCGGAGGCGGGTGGCAACTGGGACAGCTTCGTGTTCGACAAGAGCTATGACCTGATCACTGACGCAGACTTCCGGAAGATCGAAGCGGACCTGCTCGCCACGGGTTACCGGTTCGACGTGTCGGCCACGATTTCCCAGAAGGAAGAGCCGGAGAAGTACAAGGCGCTGGCCGGGCAGGACCAGATCGAGGCAAACGCGGAGATCCTGGACGGCCGGCAGCTCGTCGGCCACGGCGACAACGTGGTGACGTACCCGGCCAACGTCACGGGCCTCGCGCGGTACATCCACACCACCGAGGAGGTGATGGAGCTGCTGATGAACGGCGTGCCGCCAGACACCATCGCCATCATTGACGACTCCGGGGGCACGCTCGCGGCGCCGATCCTGGAGGACTTCAAGGCCATCGTGTGCATGGGCGGGTCCGTGCGCTCGCATCTGGGCATCCTTTCGCGCGAGCACGGCATTCCATGTCTCATGAACTCCAAGGTGGCCGGCATCCGCAATGGCGACCGGCTGGAGCTGAACGTAACCGCGCCCTCCAAGACCGCGCAGGACTACCAGCAGGGGGTCGAGAAGACCGCCGAAGTCTGGAAGCTCGTCTGAACCCGCTCCGTCACCCGGAAGCTGCCACCATGAATGTGAATCCCGTCACCTACGCGCAACTGCTCGAAACCAACAATCTGGTCCAGACGTTTTCGGACGAGACCTACTGGCTCTGCGTCACCCGGACGACCCAGGAGTCCAAGCTGTTCCCGGTACCGTCCTACATGATGCTGTCGTACCTGAACGCCTACTACCGCTACCCGACGCTGCTGCGGAAGATCGAGTCCCGCATGAGCATGGAGGAGTGCGGGGACCGGGCGCGCAACATGGGCACCAAGACCAACACACTCACCATGGGCTGGACGCTCCCTGGCTTCTATCTCTGCGGGCGCGAGTGGCTCATCAACATGGGATTGCTGCGTCCCGAGGACGGCATCGAGGACCTCATCTACGTGATGGACTGCTGGAAGCGCATACAGCTCTCCTACCACCGCAACGACGGGCACATCACCAACAAGGAGTTCGGCCACCGCAGCCAGCTCCTGCCGGAGCGGCAACTCCAGGTGTACGAGGCCGATCTCTACGACTGCCAGGCGGGTGACGCGCTGCACACCGCGGCCAACAGGTTCCTGGCCACGGTCTCGGCTTTCCAGTTTCTGTCTCATTGCGAGTGCCGCATCGGCATATGCAACCAGGGCCCCTACAAGTTCGGCGAGAACCTCGAGCTCATCGTGCGAGACTTCATGGACCTCGGCGAAGGCGACTACCCGTGGCTTGACGGCGTCTGCGGCGGCATCGCGTTCAACAATCTGACCGTCCCCATGGTGGTGAAGGACACGCACTTCTACCTCATGGACGATTGGGGCAGCTTCGAGTCCAAGCCTGAGTTCCGCGCCGAGAACATCGTACGCATCGGGCTCTACACCTCCGACCCGCTGACCGACGGGCATCAGCCTGTCGCCATGGACAGCGTGGACTCGCTCGTGGCCAAGTTCAACGAGCTCACCGAACAGGTGAACGAGGCCAACGCCAGGCTCTGGAAGAACATCGCGGGGTGGTCGCGCGCGCAGATGCTGG
>JBEICA010000032.1:0-19457 GCA_040373665.1 Burkholderiales bacterium
CCCGTGGCGGCATCTACGTGAGCGATGTCGTGCGCTTCCGCGTCGAGGGCGTCAGCGCAGCGAACGCCAGCCCGGGTGTCTGGATCTACGCGCCCGTCAAGGTGGATGGCCGGGTGCGCGGCGTGCTCCGCCTCGAGGTGGAACTGCAGTCCCTGAAGTCGCTGCATACCAGCGGGCGCGAGTTCGTGCTCACCTCCTCTGGCGGGCAGGTGCTGCAATCCTCCGGTGGCGCTGCGCGCCCCGGCGTGACGCTGGGCCTGGTGTGGCGTGGGCTCGATCCGGTGCGGGCGGTCAGCGGCCAGACCGTGCGGCGCGACGGGTCCACCTTCCTGGCCAAGTCCTTTGACGTCAACCAGGGCGATCCGCCACGCGTGTGGATGGCGGTGCTGCGGGTCGACACCGGCGAGATGACGGCCGCGGCCGACATGCTCAACGGACAACTGCTCATCCTGGCCGGGGTGGTCGCGGTCGTGGCAGCGCTGATGGCCCTGTTCGTCGCCGGGCGGGTGACGCGTCCGATGGTGGCCCTGGTGGATGCGGTGCACCGCATCCAGGCCGGTGACACCTCGGTCCGGGTCGAAACGCGCTGGTTCGGAGAAATGCAGGAGGTGGCGCAGTCGTTCAACGGCATGCTCGACGCGCTGGACCGCAACCGCACGGAGCTCATCGCCGCCAAGGAAGCGGCGGAAAGCACCACCCGCACGAAGTCCGAATTCCTGGCCAACATGAGCCACGAGATCCGTACGCCGATGAACGGCGTTCTTGGCATGCTCGAGCTGCTCGAGCAGTCTGCCCTGCAGGCTGCCGAGCGCGGATTCGTGCGCACTGCGCGCACCTCGGCGGAGGCCTTGCTCGCCCTGCTCAACGACATCCTGGATTTTTCGAAGATCGAGGCCGGCAAGCTGCGCCTCGAAACCATCGACTTCGACGTGCGTGAGCTGGTCGAGGAGGTCGGTGCGCTGCTGGCGAAGCAGGCGCACGCCAAGGGTATCGAGGTGGTGTGCATCGTGCCCCCGGACCTGCCCCGGAGCGTACGCGGCGACCCGTCCCGGCTGCGCCAGGTGCTGGTGAACCTGGTGGGCAACGCCATCAAGTTCACCCATCGCGGCGAGGTGGTGCTTTCCGTGCGTCCTGGCGCGCCCGCCGACGGGATGGCGTCGCTGTCCTTCGAGGTCCGCGACACCGGCATCGGCATGTCGACCGAGACCCTGCTGCGGCTGTTCCGGCCGTTCATGCAGGCGGATTCCTCCACCACGCGCAAGTACGGCGGCACCGGCCTGGGGCTGGCCATCTCGCACCAGCTGGTGTCGATGATGGGTGGTGAGCTGACGGCGATGAGCGAGCAGGGCCATGGGAGCACTTTCGGCTTCCAGCTGGTGCTGCCGTTGGGCGATGGCACTCAGCATTCGATGCAGGCGGATACCGTGCTCACCGGGCTGCGCGTGCTTCTGGCGGACGACAACGCGACCAACCGGCTCATCGTCGAGCACCACCTGGCGGCATGGGGCATCCACTTCGCTGCTGCGGGCGACGGTCAGACCGCCTGGGAGATGATCCAGGCCGAGGCCGCGCGCGGGCGGCGCTTCGACCTGATCCTGCTCGACCATCACATGCCCGGGCTGGACGGCATGCAGGTGTCGCGTCTGATGACCCAGGATCCGCAGGTCAGTGCCGTGCCGCGCATCCTGCTCAGCTCGAGCGGGCGCCTGACCCGGGAAGAGGGCGCAGGCTACGGACTCACCGCAAGTCTGGCCAAACCGCTGCGTGCACGTCAGCTCTACGAGGCCATCGCGGTGGCGTCGGGGCGGCACGCCACCCAGGCGCCTGTGGTCGCAACGCCAGCTGCGACGAACGCAGCCCGCTCGGGACGGCTGCTGCTGGTGGAGGACAACCCGGTCAACCAGAAGGTCGCCCTGGTGAACCTGAAGAAGCTGGGTTTCGACGTGCAGGTCGCCGGCAACGGGCGGGAGGCGCTCATCGCCCTCGCAGGCAACCGGTTCGACCTGATCCTGATGGACTGCCAGATGCCGGAGATGGACGGCTTCGAGGCCACGCGCGCCATCCGCCAGCGGGAGGAGCAGTCCGCGGCCAGGCGCGTACCCATCGTCGCGCTCACCGCCAACGCCCTCGAGGGCGATCGCGAGCAGTGCATCTCCGTGGGCATGGATGACTACCTCACCAAGCCCTTCAAGCAGGAACAGCTGCGTGAGGTTCTCGACCGCTGGCTGCCGGTCGCGGCCTGACACCCGCCCGAGGGTGATCGGGACGCACCCGGAACACCCGCGGAGGCGCCGCTGGCGCGTCCGCGCACCGGGACGGGGTCATCCCGGTGCCGCAGGCCTTCCGCGTCAGAACATCGGCTTCGACGCGGCGCCGTCGTAGCGCCGGATGCCATCCAGGATCTCGGCCTTTGCCTCCTCCGGGCCCACCCAGCCGGTGATCCTGACCCACTTGCCCGGCTCCAGGTCCTTGTAGTGCTCGAAGAAGTGCGAGATCTGCGAGGTGACGAGCTCCGGCAGGTCGCGGGTGTTGACCACATCGCGGTACAGACTGCAAAGCCTGTCGATCGGGACCGCGAGCACCTTGGTGTCCTCGCCGGCCTCGTCGGTCATCTTGAGCATGCCCACGGGCCGGCAGCGCACCACGACGCCGCTGATCAACGGCGCCGGCGAAAGCACCAGCACGTCCACCGGGTCGCCGTCCCCGGACAGGGTGTGCGGAATGTAGCCGTAGTTGCAGGGATAGCGCATGGCCGTCGACATGAAGCGGTCCACGAACATGGCGCCGGTTTCCTTGTCCACCTCGTACTTGATGGGGTCGGCGTTCATCGGGATTTCGACAATGACGTTGAAATCGTTCGGGACGTCACGGCCGGGGCCGACGCGGTCGAGGTTCATGGCGGATTCCGTCGCTTGGAAAGCCGTTATTATAGGAAACGCTTGGCGGGTCCTGCGCCGGCGCCTCGCGCATTCATTTCCGGAACATGTTTTCCCCGCCCCGATCCCGAGACGATTCTTTCTGCCTGGCCCATGCCCGCTCACCCCACTGGCGCATGGCGGCGGCGGAATGCCTGGAGCAGCTGGGCACCCCCGGCCCGCGCCACAATCTTGGCTTTCTCTACGTCACGGACGTCTATGCGTCGCGCATCCAGGACATCCTCGAGGTGCTGCGCATGCGCACCGGGGTCGGGCACTGGGTGGGCACGGTGGGCATCGGCGTGCTGGCCACGGGTGTGGAATACGCAGACGAGGGGGCGATGGTGGTGATGCTGGGTGCATTCGAGGACGGTTCCTTCCGTGTGCTGCCCCAGTTGCGCGGTCCCGCCGATGTGGCGCGTGATCCACTCACCGTGGGTGGTGCTGCCGGCGGTTTCGCCGTGGTCCACGGCGACCCCCGCAACGCCCACCTGGGCGCGATGGTCACCGAGCTCTCGTCCCGGCTGGACACCGGCTTCGTGGTGGGCGGGCTGTCCAGCTCACGCTCGGCCCTGCCGCAGATCGCCGACGGCATCGGTGACGGAGGCCTCTCGGGTGTGCTGTTCACCGACAGCGTGGTGGTGAGCACCCGTCTGACCCAGGGGTGCACGCCGCTCGGGGAGATCCACACGGTGACCCAGAGCCGCAGCAACGTGCTGATCGAGATCGACGGGCGGCCTGCTCTGGACGTGCTGCGCGAGGACGCCGCGCTGCGCACCGACGGCGAGCTCGATGGCATCGGCGGGCATCTGTTCGCCGCGCTGCCGGTCAGTCGTGATGACGCCGCCGACTACACGGTGCGAAACCTGGTCGGTCTCGATGCCGAACGCGGCCTTGTGGCGGTGGCCGAGCTGGTGCGTCCCGGCTCGCCACTGATGTTCTGTCGGCGCGATCGCCGTTCCGCGCTGGAGGATATGGCGCGCATGCTCGACAGCATCCGCAGCGGCCTGTTCTGCCGGCCCCGCGGCGCGCTCTACTTCTCCTGCGTCGGCCGTGGACGCAGCCTGTTCGGTGAACCCTCGCGCGAGGTGGGGATGATCCGCGAGGCCCTGGGCGACATTCCGCTGGCGGGGGTCGCGTGCAACGGCGAGATCTCGCACAACCGGCTCTACGGTTACACCGGCGTGCTCACGCTGTTTCTCTGAGAGGCTCCTTCATGCCGCTGCCGCTGGGCTGGCTCGACTGGATCGCCCTGCTGTGGTTTGCGGCATGGTGGGTGGGTTACGTCCAGTTTGCCGAGTGGCACCGGCGCGGCCGCGCCAGTCTGGTCGGCACCATGAGCTCGCTGCGCGAGTCCTGGATGCGCGCCGCGGTGCTGCGCGAGGTGCGCATCGGCGACGTCAACATCCTGGCCAACCTGTCCAACGGCTCGACCTTCTTCGCCTCGACGACGCTGCTGATCCTTGGCGGCCTGCTGGCGCTGCTCGGCACGACGGACAAGCTCGTCTCGGTCGTCACCGAGCTCCCCTTCACCAAGGTAGGGCCGGAGCGTCTGTGGGACATCAAGATCCTGCTGCTCACGGCGATCTTCATCTTCGCCTTCTTCAAGTTCACCTGGTCACTTCGGCTGTATCACTTCTGCTCGGTGATGGTCGGGTCTGCCCCGGAGCTGGGTGGCGCGGAGGTGGAGCGCGAGGCCTTCGTAAGGCGCGCCAGCAAGACCGCCTCCCTGGCGGCGGACAGCTTCAACAACGGGCTTCGTGCCTACTACTTCGCGCTCGCGGCGCTCATGTGGTTCATCAATCCCTGGGCCTGGATGATCGCTACCAGCTGGGTGGTTCTGATCCTCTATCACCGGGAGTTCCACTCGGGGGCGTTGCGCACTCTCGGTGACTGAGCGCCCGCTCGGGTGAGGGGCCGGGCGGCCACGGCACGCCTCCGAATGAATGGTCGGGCGAATCAGCCAACGACGAACAAGGCCACCACGCAGCCGAACCCTGCCAGCCACGCGAGCGAGCGCAGGCTTGCGCGGTCGGTGATGTAGAACAGCCCATGGAACACACGTGCCGCGATGAAGGCGAGGGCAAGAGCGTCGATGGTGGCCTGCGGCATGCCGCGGACGTGCGCGATGATCACCGCTGCCGCGAAGGGGGCGAAGGCCTCCCACGCGTTCTGCTGCGCCCAGTTGGCCCGCTGTCGCCAGCCCTCCAGGTTCGCGAGATAGGCGCGGGGCACCCGGTTGTCGTAGGCGGAGCGGCTCTTGGACGCGCCGGCCCAGAGCAGCGGCAGGACGGCGGCGGCAAGAACGCACCAGTAGGCGACGGTCATGTGTGGCTCCAACGATGAGATACTCGGATTTCGCATGATACGGTCCCCAGGTACCCGCCATGTCCGCTACCCCACCTCCGTTGCCCTCCGCCGACCGCGCCACGGCGCCGCGCCATCGTCCCCTGCCGGCGGTCCTGCCATGAGCGCGCCACGGGTCTGGATGGGGACGGAGGGCATCGTGCATGTCGACTACGACGCGCTCAGCATCCTCACGCTGGCGGCAGTACGCACCGGGTTCGAGATGCGCCGCCATCTTGTGCCGGGGCGGCAGCTCGTCATGTCGCGTCTGCCGGGCATCTGGCGGGTGGACGCCGAGGCGGCCGCCTTCCTGTCCTGCGATGAGATGGTGCGACACACTCGTGCCCAGGCCGGCGTGATCGATTCCAGTCTCGGCATCTCCGCCGTGCGGATCCTCGAGCAGCACCATCCGACGCCGTTTCCGTTCCGCGTCTTCTTCACCGAGCAGGATGCGCGCGACTGGCTGCTGGGCCTGGACGCCGGCGCCGCCCTCGGCGACGCGGCCGACGAACCTCCCACCCTGAGGACACACTGGTGACCATCTCATTCCGCCGCCGGTTGCGCGAAGGCCGGCCCATGATCGGTTCTCTGCTGCAGATGCCGCTGCCCGAGGCGGCCGAGATTTTCGTGGCCGCGGGTTACGACTGGCTGTTCGTGGACCTGGAGCACTCGCCCATGGAGGCTCGCCAGGCTCTCGACATCCTCACCGCCGTTGACTCCCGCTTGCCCTGTGTGGTGCGGGTGCCCTGGAACGACGAGGCATCCATCAAGAAGGCGCTGGATATCGGCGCAACCGGGGTGATCGTGCCCCTGGTCAACAATGCGGACGACGCCCGCCTGGCGGTGGGCAGGTGCAAGTACCCGCCCCAGGGCTTCCGCAGCGTGGGCATCACCCGTGCCCAGCGCTTCGATCTCGAGTTCGACGACTACATGGCGCGCGCCAACGAGGACATCGCAGTCATCGTGCAGATCGAGCACGTCGAGGCGGTGCGCAACATCGACGCCATCCTCGAAGTGCCGGGCATCGACGGCGTGTTCGTCGGGCCTTTCGACCTGTCGGGCTCGATGGACAAGCCGGGCCGCATCAACGACCCGGAGGTGCAGGCGGCGATCGGCCGGGTGGTACAGGCGTGCGCCCGGCGCGACATCGCGTTGTGTGCCTATGCCCACACGCCGGCACATGCGCGCACCTACCTGCAGATGGGCTACCGCGTGATCGGCTTGTGCACGGATTACATTCTGCTCGCCCGGGCGGCGCGGGCAGCCCTCGCCGAGGCGCGCCAATAGACGGGGCCCTGTGCCGCCCTGGCCGGCATTCCTCAGGGCGCCAGCACGATCTCTGTGGTGCCGATGCCTTCCACCGTGAAGCGGAAGCGGTCGCCAGCTTCCGGGAAATGGGTCGTGACCAGGTTGCCGGTCGAGACGATCTCGCCGGCGCGCAGGGTCTCGCCCTGGCCGGAGAGGTGGTTGGCGAGCCACACCACCGGGGCGAAGGGGTGGCCGAGCGCAGCACTGCCCGCACCCTCGTCCACGACCACGCCGTTGCGTTCGACCACGGCGCGCACCGAAGCGAGCTCCGGCCAGTGTTCCTGGAACTCGCCGAGAACGATGCCCTCGTTCCACGCGTTGTCGGCCACCAGCGACAGCAGGTCCAGGGGATATGGCGAGTGACGGTCGTCGATGACCTCGAAAGCCGGGGCCACCGCTCCCACGGCCGCCGCGATGTCGTCCATGCCGTAGGCTGCCTCGCGCGGCGGCAGATCGTGGCCCATGCGCACGCAGATCTCGAACTCCAGGCCGAGATGCACCAGATCCGACAAGCGCCTGACGATGCCGCTGTGCTGTCGCCGGCTCGCCAGCACGCTGCCCACCAGCGGGTGATCGATACCGCACAGCTGCTGCATGCGCACGGAGGTGAGGGCGATCTTGTAGCCCACGCGCGGACCGTGCACCGGAACGAGCGCATGCACCAGCGCCTCCTGGATCGCGTAGGCCCCAGCCAGGTCGGTGGCGCCCCAGTCCCGGGCGAAGGGCACCAGTCGGCGCTTCTCCCGATGGTCCGACAGCAGCGCCCGGGCTGCCTCTTCCGCTCTCACCGTCATCCTGTCCTCCGCCGTCTCGGGGCTCTTATCATCCGGACCATGATAGCCACGACGCACCGAATTGACGACTGATCCCCCGCTGGACTGGAGTGACGGCACACCGCGTTCGCGCCACTTCGGCGACATCTACTTCTCGCGCGACGGCGGACTGGAGGAGACGCGCCACGTTTTCCTGCGCGGCAACCGGCTGGAGCAGCGTTTCGCAGCCCTCGGGGCGCGCGACGCCTTCGCCATCGGCGAGACCGGCTTTGGCACAGGCCTGAACTTTCTCTGCGCCTGGCAGCTGTTCGACCGCCTCGCGCCGTCCGGGGCGCGGCTGCACTTCGTCAGCACCGAACTCCACCCCCTGACGGGAGCGGACCTGCGCCGCTGTGCCGCGCTTTGGCCCGAACTGGCCCCCTGGTACGGCCCGCTGTGCGAGGCGTGGGGGCCGCTGCCGCCGGCGTTCCACCGCTTCGTCTTCGCCGGTGGCCGGGTCACCCTGACCCTGCTCACGGGCGACGCGCAGCGTACCCTGCCCGAGCTGGATGCCAGGCTGGACGCGTGGTTCCTCGATGGTTTCGCACCGTCCCGCAACGCGGGGCTGTGGTCCGAGACTGTGCTGCGGGAGGTGTCGCGGCTGAGCCAGCCCGGCGCGACCTTGGCGACCTACACGGCAGCCGGTGCGGTACGGCGCGGTCTGGAACAGGTTGGCTTCCGCGTCGAGCGCGTACCTGGTTTCGGGGCCAAGCGGCACATGTTGCAGGCCGTGTGCGAGCGACCGGCAGCCTCCCCCTGGTGCCCGCCGTGGCAGCGCACGCCTGCCCCCGCCCCGGCGGGTCGCGAGGCTGTCGTGGTCGGGGCGGGCCTGGCCGGCTCGGCCGTCGCGGCCAGTCTGGCGGCGCGCGGGTTCCGGGTGAGCCTCCTCGATCGGGCGAACACCCTCGCCGCCGGCGCGTCCGGCAATGCGCAAGGGGTGTTGTACGTGAAGCCCTCGGCACACGACACCCCGCTCACCGCGCTGGTGCTGGCGGGTCTGGGGGTGACGCGTCGCAACCTCCCGGTCCTCCTGCCGGAAGACGGCGAAAGCTGGGCAAACTGCGGCGTGCTTGTGCTTCCCGAGGACGAGGCCGAGGCGCTCAGGCAGTCACGTCTCGCGGCCCTCGGGTGGCCGGAGGCCTTCGTCCGGGCGGTGGATCGCGAGCAGGCCTCGTCGCTGGCGGGTCTGCCACTGACGACGGGCGGGCTGTTCTATGCCGACGCCGGCTGGGTACACCCGCCGGCACTATGTGCCTCGCTGGCAGCGCAACCCGGTGTCGCTTTCCGCCCCGGGGTGGACGTGCAGTCCCTGGGGCGCGAACCCGGGGGGCGCTGGTGCGTGGGTTGCGCAGGCGGTGAGGTCGTGCGTGCCGACGTGGTGGTGGTCGCCTCCGCTCTCGAGGCCTTGCGACTTGCGCCCCTGGCCGGGTTGCCCCTGAAAGGCATCCGAGGGCAGATCACGCTGCTGCCCGCCACGCCGGCTTCCATCGCGCTGCGGACGGTGATCTGCGGAGCGAGCTACGCCGCCCCTGCGCGAGCCGGATATCACTGCATCGGCGCCACTTTCGACGTCCACGACGCTTCGGACGAAGTGCGCGCGGCAGACAACGCTGAGAATCTTCGCACCCTGGCGGACTTGGCCCCCTCGCTGCACGCGGCGACCACGGCCGGTTCGCTGAATGGCCACGTGTTGCCCGCGCGCGCGGGTGTGCGCTGCGTCACGCCCGACTACCTGCCCGTGGCCGGCGCCGTAGCCGACGCCGCAGGATTCGGCGAGTCCTTCGGCGCGCTGCGGCACGACGCGAAGCTGCGCCTGGAAGTCGGGATGCCCTGGATGGACGGCCTCTTCGTGAGCCTCGGACATGGCTCACGCGGTCTTGTCACTGCCCTGGTGTGCGCCGAGCTGGTGGCTTCTCAGGCCGCGGGGGAGCCCTTGCCGCTTCCCCGGCGCGTGGTCGCAGCCGTGGCACAGGCGCGCTTCCTGGTGCGCGCCCTCACGCGCGGCCCCCGCGAGGGCAGGGTTCAGGCCTGACGCGGGGTCACCGCGCCCGCGCCAGGCCCGGGACGGCTGCCGCCTTACTTTGCAGCGACCGGCGGGAAGTAGGGGATGCCGTAGCTTGCGAGGATCTCCTGCAGTCTGCCCTGGGCACGCAACTCGCCGATGCGCTGCTCGAGGAATGCCCGCAACTCGGACTCCTTGGCCTGGGTCGCCCAGGTGTTGCTCCATTCGACGGCATCCTGAGGCTCGATGGTGACCAGGGTCCGGAGCGGCTTGTCGGGGTGGCTGCGGCGCGCCTCGGCAAGGCTGGTGGAGGGGACAAGCACCACGTCCACCTGGCCTTCGGCCATGGCGGCGATGGCACGCCTGGCCTGGGGGAAGCTTTCGTGGGCAATGCCGTGCGCGGCCAGGTAGTTCTCGCCGGGGGTGAAGTAGGTCGCACCCGCGCGCACCTTGGCCGCCGCCAGCGCCTCCAGGCTGCCGGCCTGAAGCTTGGGATCGAAGGTGGCGAACACGTAGTGAACGCCGAACGTGGGAGCCATCAGGGTGAGCTTGGACTTCTTCAGGATGTCGTCGGACCCGCCGGTGCCCAGGCCGAGGAAGACGTCGCATACGCCCTTGCGGATGCTGGTGCGAAAGGCGCGGTTCAGCCCGCCCCGGCCCTCGGTGACGACCCACACGAACTGGGCCTCCCAGCCCTCCGACTCGGCCACCGCCTTGAGCAGGTCGATGTCGAAGCCGCGCGCCACGTCCGTGATCTCGGTGTAGGGGAAGGCGTAGGGGTCGGCGCAGGCGATGATGCGCTTCATGCCGCGGACGCGGGTGAGGGCATCGACGTTCTGCAACTCTTCCGGCACGGCTGGGGGTGCGACGTCGCGCTGGCCGCTCATGTAGCGCTGGTCACGGAAGGGATCGGCGGTGGTGGTCTGGGCCTGCACGGCGGAGACGCCGGCCGCCAGGGTCAGCAGGGCGCAGAGCGATGCGCGGGCAAACAGCGCCCGCGGAGCGGAAATGACCAGCATGGATGGACCTCTTGGAAGGGACGTTGCGGGAACACCACTTCGACCCGCCGTCGCCGCGACGGTTCACGGTGCCTGGCCGGCATCCGGCGCGACCTGCGACGAAATCGGTGATACTCCGGGACGATGATAACCGACGCATGGCGGTGGTCCGTCCCGTTCCGGGACGATCCGCGACTGCTGCCGTGTCACCCCCAGAGGAGATCCGAGATGCAACGACACCACACCTGGGCAGCTGCGCTGCTGCTGTCGGTCCTGGCTTTCACGGCCCGGGCGGGCGAGACGGTCACGGCAGCCGACGAGCGGACGCTGCTTGGCACGGAATGGGTGCTGGTGGACCTCGCGGGTACGGGCATCAGCGAGCAGGGGGAGGCGACCCTGGGTTTCCCCCAGCCGGGGACGTTGGCCGGAAGCGCCTCTTGCAACCGCTATCGTGCGGTGATCGAGTTCGACGACACCGGCCACGCCCGTCTCTCGGCGCTGGTCTCCACCCGGCGTTTCTGTTCACCCGACACCAACGCGCAGGAGACCCGGTTCCTGGAAGCCCTGCAGGCGGTGTTGCGCCTGGAGCGTGACGGAGACGGCCTGCTGCTGCACGCCAGCGGCTTCGATGCCCCGTTGCGTTTTGCGGCGCGGCCGTGACGCCGGCCTGCAAACGTCTCCGCAGCTGAGGCGCGCATGGTGGTCCGTTCGGATGTCCTGATCATCGGTGCCGGCATGGCTGGCGCCTCGCTCGGTTTCTTTCTGGCGTCCCGGGTCCGGGTCGCGCTGCTGGAGCGTGAATCCCAGCCCGGATACCACACGACCGGCCGATCGGCGGCGCTGTTTGCCGAGAGCTATGGTACGCCGCAGGTGCGCGCCCTGACGCTTGCGACGCGCGCCTTTCTGGAACGGCCTCCGGAAGGATTCACCGAGCATCCCATCCTGTCGCCGTGCGGCGCCCTGTTCGTCGGGGATGCGAGCCAGCGTGCCGAACTCGACGCTCTCCACGCCGCCCTGGATGGCCTGTGCCCCGGTGTGCGCCGGCTCGACGCAGCCGAGGCGGTGCGGATGGTCCCGGTGCTCGAGCCGGCCTGGGTCGCGGGCGGGGTGCTCGACCCTGTCGCTGCCGACATGGACGTGCACGCGCTGCACCAGGGGTTCCTGCGGGGTGTGCGTGCCGCGGGCGGCAGCCTGCATTGCGATGCCGCCGTGTCGCGCATCGAGCGGATTGCGGGCGGCTGGCGTGTCCACTGCGACGGACGCAGCTTCGAGGCGGCGGTGCTGGTGAACGCGGCGGGCGCGTGGTGCGACCAGGTGGCGGCCATGGCCGGCGTTGCCCCGATCGGGCTGGTGCCGAAGCGCCGCACCGCGTTCACTTTCGCCCCGCCGGCAGGGGTGGACATCTCCGGGTGGCCGGCTGTCATCGGCGTCGACGAGTCGTTCTACTTCAAGCCCGACGCCGGCCAGCTGCTTGGTTCGCCGGCCAACGCCGATCCGGTGGCGCCCCACGATGTCCAGCCCGAGGAGCTCGACGTGGCCACCGGCATCTGGCGCATCGAACAGGCCACCTCGCTTCGGGTGCGGCGGCCCTCGCGCACCTGGGCCGGCCTGCGCAGTTTCGTTGCGGACGGCGATCTGGTCGCAGGTTTCGCGCCCGACGCCGCCGGTTTCTTCTGGTGCGCCGCCCAGGGCGGCTACGGCATCCAGACCAGCGCCGCCATGGGCGAGGCCTGCGCCGCACTGATCCTCGGCGACGAACTGCCGCAGCACATTCGCGGCTTCGGCGTCACCGAGGCCATGCTGTCGCCGCGGCGGCTGACGGCCGGCACCGGTTGCGTGTGAAGCGCTGATCGTCGGATCCGGATCCGGGGTTGCAGGCCATGACGCGAGGGCGCGCCTTTCGCCGACGGTTCGCGGTGGCGATCGCGGGCCTGATCGCGTTGCCTGGTGGCCTGGCATCCGCCACCCCGCAGGGCTGTCGCGACATCGTGGCACCGGAGCAGCGCCTGGAATGCTACGACCAGGCCGCCCGGATGACGGCGTCCTCCGTGATCCGGGACAGCCGGACGGGCTCGATCCTGTCCGATCTCTGGGACATCAGCGAGGACCAGACGCGCAGGGTGCTCAAAGTCAGGGCGCACCGGGTCAACTACTTCCTGCCGTTCCGTCACTCGGCCAGTCCCGATGTCGAGCCATGGTCTCCAACCCTGGGGGGCGCCCGAGTCGACCCTGTTTCCCAGAACGAGGCGAAGTTCCAGATCTCGATCAAGTCGCGCCTGCTGCAGGGTCTGATGGACGATCGGCTCGATGTCTGGCTCGGCTACAGTCAGCAGGCGCACTGGCAGATCTATTCGGAGTCCAGTCCGTTCCGGGAAGTCAACTTCGAGCCGGAAGTGATGGCCGTATGGCGCACCGCCCAGGATCTGCCGGGGGGCTGGCAATGGCGCTTCGTCAATTTCGGGATGGTGCACCAGTCCAACGGCCGCGGTGGTGCTGCGTCCCGCAGCTGGAATCGCGTCTACGCGCAGTTCGGTCTCGACCACGGACCGGATCTGGCCGTGCTGCTGCGGCCCTGGTGGCGACTGCCGGAGTCCGCACGCAACGACAACAATCCGGACGTCGTGGACTACGTGGGTCGCATGGATGCGACGCTGATGTTCAGAACCGGTGCGCTGGCCCTGGAGCTGACCCTGCGTTCGAACCTCGATCCCGGCCAGCCGGGTGGTGCCCTGCAGTTCAACGGCTACCTGCCGCTGTATCGTGGGCTGAAGGGCTACCTGCAGGTGTTCAGCGGCTACGGGGAATCACTGATCGACTACAACCACCGCCAGACCACCGTGGGGCTGGGCTTCGCGCTGGTGGACTGGATGTAGAGTGGGCATCTCTCCCGCCAGCGGCCCGATGACGTATCTGCGCCGGCGCGTTCCGCCAGGGTGACCCCGGCCCGGCCGGCGGCGCGCGATCAGACCTGCCGAGGCATCCGGCCCTCGTGCCGCCCGGCCCCGGGGATGCGGAACTTGCGCCACGCGGCCGACACGAAGGGAGATGAACCCGCTCGAGACATTCTGGCTGCCTGATCGCGAGGCAGCGCTGGCGCAGGCCGGAACCGTGTCGCCACAGGCGTATGCGCGTACCCGCAATCACCTCGATGGTGCCGTCACACGCCTGTCGCCCTGGATCACTCACGGTTTCGTCACTCTTCCGGAGCTGCTGGAAGTGATCCGTCGCCGGCACCGTCTCGCCGGACGGGACAAGCTGGTGTTCGAGTTTGCATGGCGCGAGTATTTCCACCACGCTTGGCGGCATCTGGGCGACGGGATTTTCGCGGACCGGAGGGCGCCCCCTTCACCCGGGCCGTATGCGCTGTCGATGCCCGGGGACGTGCTCACCGCCAGCACCGGGGTCCCGGTGATCGATGCCTCGGTGCGCAGGCTCTACGACACGGGCTATCTGCACAACCACCAGCGCATGTGGCTGGCCTCCTACGTCGTGCACCTGCGCAAGGTCCACTGGCGTGCCGGCGCGGAGTGGATGCTGCCCCACCTGCTGGACGGTGATCTGGCCTCGAACCACTTGTCGTGGCAGTGGTGCGCCGGAACCTACACCGGCAAGCCCTACCTGTTCGATGCAGTCAACGTGGCCCGACATGCCCCCGCACTGGCCAGCCCGGGCACGGTGCTCGACCGCAGTTACGAGGCCCTGGACCAGATGGCCCGGGGCCGCGCCGATGTCGGACCGGAGAAGAGGCGCCCGGATCCGTTGGCGCCACCACCTGTCCACGCCCTGCCGCCGCAGGTTGCGGGCGAGGCGGTGACGGGCGCGCAGGTGGCGGGGCGGCGGGTGGCGCTGGTGCACCCCTGGTCGCTGCGACCGCCGTCCGACGCGGAGCTCGTGATCGGGGTGATCCACGCGCCGTTCCACGCGGCGCGGCCGTGGTCGGCGCGGCGCTGGGCCTTCGTCACGGCGGGCATGGCAAAGGTGGCCGAGCGGCTCTGGATCGGTGACCTGGCCAGCCTGCGGCCAGTGCTGGCGGACGCCACCTCGGTCGAGTCCGAGGCAACCCTGAACCCGGGGTACCGGGAAGGGCTGGCCGCGCTGGGGGTGCGTCTGCAGCCCCCGCCGCGCATCACCCCGGACCCGGACCGCCTGCACGCTTCCTTCAGCGCCTTCTGGCACGCGGTCTCCAGCGGGCTCGATGCTCACTGAGCGATGGGGCTTCGGCTGTCAGTCCCGGGCGCTCGCTGGCCCCCCGAGGGGGCGTTTGGCATACTCGGCCGGGAATCCCGTCACCGGACCATCATGCCGCCGCCACCCGACCGTGTTCCCGTTCCCGCCGTTCCCCTGTGGCTCGGAGCGGGTGGCCTCGTGCCCTTCATCGTGCTCTCCGGTGCCCTGTGGGTGACGTCTCCCGATTACCACCCGGTGATCCACGACTGGCTGCGCACCTATGCCGCCGTGATCCTGTCCTTCATCGGGGCCATTCACTGGGGGCTGGCCATGGTGCACCGTGAAATGCAGGAGGCGGACCGCGGGCTGGTGATGGCCTGGAGCGTCGTGCCGTCCCTCGTGGCGTGGGGAGGCCTGCTGATGGAGTTGCGCGCCGGCATCGCGCTGACCGCCGCCATGTTCGTGGTGCACTACACGATGGACCGCCAGCTCGCGGCGCGTTTCGCCCTGCCCGGCTGGTACATGCCGCTGCGCCGTGGCCTCACCTTCGTCGCCGTGGCCTGCCTGGCCGTCGCGGCCCTGCGCTGAAGTCCCATGGTCGGCCTGGATCAGGTGTCACGCTTCGTCGCGCCCTACCGGGTGGAGCGCGGCCGTGGTTTCCACCTTAAGGATTTCGATCCCGGAGATACCGGCGGGCTGGGTGACG
This sequence comes from Burkholderiales bacterium, assembly GCA_040373665.1. GTDB lineage: Bacteria > Pseudomonadota > Gammaproteobacteria > Burkholderiales. The sequence continues at coordinate 15,255 of JBEICA010000032.1, forward strand.
GTTCGAAAGAGGAGGCCAGGGCGTGGCTCGCGCAGACCGTGGCCTGGCTCGCCGCCGAGCAGGACAAGCTGCTCGCCCAGGACCGCTGGGCGGTGCTGCTGGTGTTCCAGGCCATGGACGCTGCCGGCAAGGACAGCACCATCAAGCACGTGCTGTCCGGGCTCAATCCCGCGGGATGTCACGTCACCTCCTTCAAGGCCCCCACGAGCACGGAGCTCGATCACGACTTCCTGTGGCGCTGCAATCTCGCGCTGCCCGAGCGCGGCCGCATCGGCATCTTCAACCGCTCGCATTACGAGGAGGTGCTGGCCGTGCGTGTCCACCCCGGGCTGCTGGCTGCACAGAAGCTGCCGCACCCGCCCGCACCGGCCACGGTCTGGCAGGAGCGTCTGGAGGACATCGCCGCCTGGGAGCACTACCTGAGCCGCAACGGCGTCGCCATCTGCAAGTTTTTCCTGCACGTCTCCCGGGAGGAGCAGCGGCGGCGCTTCCTTGAACGCATCGAGGATCCCGACAAGAACTGGAAGTTCTCGGCGCGCGACGTCCACGAACGGGAGCACTGGGACGCCTACATGGATGCCTTCGAGGACGCCATCCGCGCCACCGCGGCACCGCACGCGCCCTGGTTCGTGGTGCCGGCCGACAACAAGTGGTTCACGCGGGCGGTGGTGGCAGCCGCCATCGTCCAGCTGGTGGAGAGTCTGGGCCTGGCCTATCCGGCACTGGACGCGGCCCAGCGGCGGGAACTGGAGGCGATGCACGAGCGCCTGCTCGCCGAGCCCGGCGGACGACACGGATCGTGAGCAGCGTCAAGCGCAGCCATCGCAAGTTCGAGCAGCTGGTGCAGCGATGCGACGGCTTCGACGCCATTCCGGTGGCGGTTGTCCACCCCTGCGACAACGTTTCTCTGGAGGGCGCGGTGGCGGCGGCCGCACGCGGTCTGATTGCGCCAGTGCTCGTGGGGCCGTCGGCCCGCATCAGGTCCACCGCGAAGGCGGCCGGGCTGGATATCGCCGGCTTGCCGCTGGTGGATACCCCCCACAGCCATGCCTCGGCGGAGCGCGCGGTGGCGCTGGTGCGCGAAGGCCGCGCCGAGGCCTTGATGAAAGGCAGCCTGCACACCGACGAGCTCATGGCCGCGGTGGTGGACGGCGGCACCGGCCTGCGCACGGCGCGCCGCCTGAGTCACTGCTTCCTGCTGGACGTCCCCTCGCACGACGAGCCCCTGATCATCACCGACGCCGCGGTCAACATCGCCCCCTCGCTGCGGGACAAGCGCGACATCGTGCAGAACGCCATCGATCTGGCCACGGTGCTGGAATTCGACGGCGTGCGCGTCGCCATCCTGTCGGCGATGGAGACGGTCAACCCGGAGGTGCCCTCGACGGTGGAGGCGGCGGCGTTGTGCAAGATGGCCGATCGTGGCCAGATCACCGGCGGGGTGCTGGACGGGCCGCTGGCACTGGACAATGCCATCAGCCTCGCAGCGGCCCGGATCAAGCAGATCGCCTCGCCGGTGGCCGGTCGAGCCAACGTGCTCGTGGTGCCGGATCTCGAGGCCGGCAACATGCTCGCCAAGAGCCTGTCCTACCTCGCCGACGCGGATGCCGCGGGCATCGTGCTCGGCGCACGGGTGCCGGTGGTGCTGACCAGCCGCGCCGACCCGTTGATTTCGAGGCTTGCGTCCTGCGCCATCGCCGCCCTGCTGGCCCAGGCGAGGCGCGAGGGTCGGGGCCGGTCGGTGCCATGAGGGTGCACGACATCCGGCAGCCCCGATGCCCGACTCCGGCAACGTGGTTTCCGACCGACCGCCCGTGGTGCGGGTGAGCGGGGACGGCAGGTGTTCCTCGTCCTCAATGCCGGCTCCTCCAGCCTGAAGCACTCCCTGTTCACCGTGCAGGCCGGGGTCCTGCAACTGGCGGAGCGTGGCCTGGCGGAAGACCTTCCGGGGCGTTCCCACCTCGTCGTGCGCGATGCGGGAGGCCGACTGCTCGAGGAGCGGCGTTTCGACACCCCCCTGGGCCACGAGGCGGCCACCGCCGTGCTGCTGGAGCGCTGCCTGTCGCGCGGCGGTCCGGGACTGCGCGGTGTCGGCCACCGTGTTGTGCACGGCGGTACGCGGCACGCTGCGCCCGAGCGGGTCGATGCGGCGCTGCTGGCGGAGCTGGAGGCACTGGTGCCGCTGGCGCCACTGCACCAGCCGCACAATCTGGCCCCCATGCGGACGCTGCTGGCACGCGCCCCCGGCCTGCCGCAGGTGGCGTGCTTCGACACCGCCTTCCACCGCAGCCAGCCGGACCACGCGCAGCGCTATGCGGTGCCGCGCCGCATCACCGACCGCGGCATCCATCGCTATGGATTCCACGGTCTGTCCTACGAGTGGGTTGCGGCACGGCTGCCCGCCATCGACCCGGCCGCGGCGGCCGGCAGGACGGTGGTGCTGCATCTGGGCAACGGCTCCAGCATGTGCGCCCTGGCGGCCGGGCGCAGTGTCGCCACCACCATGGGGTTCACGGCGCTGGAGGGCCTGCCCATGGGTACGCGCTGCGGCAGTCTGGACCCCGGCGTGATCCTGTACCTGATGGACAATCTGGGCATGGACGCGCGCGCCCTGGAGCATCTGCTCTATCACGAGTCCGGCCTGCTCGGCGTGTCCGGGGTGGGCTCCGACATGCGCGTGCTCGAAGCCAGCGCCGAGCCGGCGGCGGCGCAGGCCATCGACCTCTACTGCTACCGGATCGGACGCGAGCTCGGGTCTCTGGCTGCGGCGCTCGGCGGCCTCGACGCCATCGTGTTCACCGCCGGCATCGGGGAGAACAGCGCGCGGGTTCGCGAGGCGGTGTGCCGTCAGGCGGCGTGGCTGGGGTTGGATTTCGACGAGATCGCCAATGGTCGGAACGGGCCGGCCCTGCACCGCCCCGGCAGCCGGGTGCGTGCCTGGGTGGTCCCCACCGACGAGGAGCAGATGATCGCGCGCCACATGGCGCATCTGCTCGATTCATGAGCAGCGCCACCGCGCTGCGCGCCGCGGCGCTGTGGTTCCGCGGAGACCCGTTCGAGCTGCCGCCGGATCAGGCGCTGGGCCACGACAGCGATGCGCTGCTGGTGATGCGCGATGGCCGCATCGAGGCCTTCGGTCCGGCGGCGGCATTGTTGCCCGGGCTGGATCCTGCCGTGACGGTGCGTCGCTTTCCAGGCGCCACACTGGTGCCTGGCTTCATCGACTGCCATGTTCACTTCGCCCAATTGGGCATCATGGGCGCCGGCGGCCTGCCGCTGCTGGACTGGCTGGAGCGTTGCACCTTCCCGGAGGAGCGCCGCTTCGCCGACCCGGTGGTGGCGCGGCACGTGGCGCGCCTGTTCCTGCAGGAGCTCGCACGCCACGGCACCACCACCGCGGCGGTGTTCGGCACCGTGCACGCGGAGGCCATCGACGTGCTGTTCCAGGAGGCCATGGACAGCGGGCTGCGCGTGATCGCCGGCAAATCGCTGATGGACCGCAATGCGCCCGACGGCCTGCGCGACACGGCCCAGCAGGGCTACGAGGAATCCCTCGGCCTGATCCGGCGCTGGCATGGTCGCGGGCGCTTGGGCTATGCCATCACGCCCCGTTTCCTGGCCACCAGTTCGCCCGCACAGCTCGAGGCCGTGACGGCGCTGCGCCGGGCCTTTCCGACCGTCTGGCTGCAGTCGCATCTGTCGGAGAACCTGGCCGAGGTGGCGTGGATACGCCGGCTTCACCCGGCCAGCCTGGACTACGTGGACGCCATGGAACGCAGCGGGCTGCTCGGCCCGCGTGCCATCCACGGACATGGCATCCATCTGTCGCCACGCGAATGGGCGCGTCTGTCAGCCACGGGTACGGCCATCGCCCATTGCCCGACCTCCAACCTGTTTCTCGGCAGCGGGCTGTTCGATCTGGCGGGCGCGAGGCGGCAGGCCCCGCCGGTGTCCGTCGGCCTCGCGACCGATGTCGGCGCGGGCACCACGCTGTCCATGTTGCGCACCATGGGAGCCGCCTGCGAGGTGGCGCAGCTGCTTGGCCACGCTCTGGCACCGGCTCAGGCGCTCTGGCTCGCCACCGGCGGCGCGGCACGTGCGCTGGATATCGCCGACAGCGTCGGCAATCTGCGCCCGGGGTTGGACGCGGACGTCGTGGTCCTCGATCCGTCCGCCACGCCACTGCTCGCCTGGGTCGCCGGC
>JBEICA010000170.1:0-7498 GCA_040373665.1 Burkholderiales bacterium
CGAGGTCGGCCGTGACCTGACGAGACGGGATCGTCTGGTTGTAGATCTCGACCACGCGCGGCAGGTCCGCCCGCGTGGCGACTCGCCAGGAGAAAGGGCTCACTGCCGTCGTCGGCAGGCCAGGCGTTCCGACCCGCTGAAGAGGTTCCCGGGGAAGAGCCCTGCCCCGGGTGCAGCCACCCCGCGGCCTGGCCCGTCGAAACCCGGGCGATGCACCGGCCCGACGGACCTGACCACGATGCTCAGGGCAACTGCTCGCCCAGGGCGCGCGGCGGGATGTCGGGTGTCACCGCGTGCGGGATGGGATCGCCCTCCAGCGCCTTGCGCTCGTCCTCGGCGGTCTTCACCTTGCGGACAAACAGCGTGTAGAACGTGGGCACCACGAAAAGGGTGAGCAGCGTTCCCACCAGCATCCCGCCCACCACGACCCAGCCGATCGCCTGCCGGGCTTCCGCGCCGGCGCCGGTGGACGTTGCCAGCGGCAGTGCGCCCAGGACCGTTGCGAGCGTGGTCATCAGGATGGGGCGCAGGCGCAGCGTGGAGGCTTCCACCACGGCATCGAATTTCTCACGGCCTTCGCGCCGCAGCTGATTGGCGAACTCGACGATCAGGATGCCGTTCTTGGTGATGAGGCCCACCAGCATCACCAGACCGATCTGGCTGTAGACGTTCAGCGTGCCCCCCCGGCCCATCAGCGTGTTGATGTACATGGCAAGCAGCGCACCGGTCATGGCCAGGGGCACCGTGAGCATGATCACCAGCGGGCCGACAAAGCTCTCGAACTGGGCGGCGAGCACGAGATAGATGAACGCCAGCGCCAGAGCGAAGGTGATGTAGAGCTGCACGCCGGTTTCGCGGAACTCGCGTGATTCGCCGTCCAGATCGGTGGCGGTACCCGGGGGCAGTTCCTCCTGCACCGTCTTGTCGATGAAGGTCAGCGCCTCGCCCAGGGTGAAACCCTCGGCGATGTTGCCGTTGATGATCGCCGCACGCAGCTTGTTGAAGTGGTTCAGCTCCTTCGGCGCAACAGCTTCGCGCACCGTCACGAGATTGGACAGCTGGTGCAGCTCGTCGCCGGCACCGCGCACGTAGATCGAGGTCAGGTCCGAGGGCTGGCGCCGGTTGGCGTCCTCCACCTGAACCACCACGTCGTACTGCTTGCCCTCGCGCTTGAAGCGGGTCACGTCGCGACCGCCCATGAGGGTCTCGAGGGTGCGGCCGATGTTCTCCATCGATACCCCCAGGGCAGAGGCCTTGTCACGGTCGATCTCCACCTTGAGCTGGGGCTTGTTGAGCTTCAGGTCGGAGTCGAGGCCGGTGATGCCCTTGTACTGGCTGAGCTTGGCCATGACCTTGCCGACCTTGCCCTGCAGCTCCTCGTAGCTGTTGCCATAGATCACGTAATTGATCTTCTTGTCGAGGAAGCTGCCGCCCAGGGACGGCGGATCCTTGGTGAAGGAGATCACGCCGGGCAGGCCACCGAACAGCTTGGGCGTCAGTTCCTTGGTGATCGACATCTGGCTGCGCTTGCGCTGGTCCCAGTGCGACAGCACCGCGAAGGCGATGCCGAGGTTCACAGGGTTGGGACGCTCCAGACCCGGGGCGACCACGGCAAACAGGGTCTCGATCTCGGGCACGCCGGCGGCGATCTTTTCCACGGCGTGCATGTAGTTGTCCGTGTACTGCATGGTGGAGCCCTCGGGAGCCACCACGAACGCCATGAAGCTGCCCCGGTCCTCCACCGGCGAGAGTTCGGACTTCATCTGTCCGAACAGCCAGACCGCCGCCGCGCTGGTGGCCAGGAAGATGGCGACAATGAGCCAGCGCGCCCGCAACGTGCCACGCAGCACGGCGCGGTAGCCGTTGTTCATGCCCTCGAAGAAGCGCTCCGTCACATGGTAGAAGCCGTGGCCGGCATGTGCCTTGAGCAGCTTCGAGCACATCATCGGCGTCAGGGTCAGGGCAACGAAACCGGACACGAACACCGCCGCCACCACGGTCATGGCGAACTCGATGAACAGCTGGCCTGTGCGTCCGGTCATGAACAGCAGCGGCACGAACACGGCGGCCAGGGTGATGGTCATCGCGACCACGGCGAAGCCGATCTCCTTCGCCCCCTTCAGGGCCGCCTTGTAGGGCGGCAGACCGTCCTCGATGTGCCGGTGGATGTTCTCGAGCATCACGATGGCGTCATCCACCACCAACCCGACCGCCAGCACGATGCCGAGCAGGCTCAGCACATTGATGGAGAAGCCCATCAGGTAGACGAAGAAGAACGCGCCGATCAGAGACACCGGGATGGTGACGGCCGGAATGAGCGTGGCGCGGAAGCTTCGCAGGAACACGAAGATCACCAGCACCACCAGGATCAGTGCCTCCACCAGCACCTTGTAGACCGACTTGATGGCGGCGTCGACGAACAGCGAGGTGTCGACGGCGACCTTCATGCTCATGCCTTCCGGCAGGGTCTTCTGCAGCCGCGGCATGAGGTTGTTGACCGCCTCGGCAATGGCCAGGGTGTTGCCGGTGGACTGCTTCACCACGCCCAGACCGAGCGCCTCGTTGCCGCCTACGCGCACCACCTTGCGGTTTTCGTACGGACCGGCCTTGGCGTAGCCGACATCGCGCAGGCGCACGGGATACCCGCCCACTTCGCGGATGATCATGTCGTTGAACTGCTCGGCGCTCTTCAGATCGGTTTCGGCCAGCACCGTGAACTCGCGATCGGTGCTCTCGATGCGGCCGCCAGGGGAGTCGAGGTTCTGCCGGATCAGGGCGTTCTCCACGTCCTGGGCGGCGAGGCCGAACGCCGCGAGACGCTCACGGTCGAGCCAAACCCGCATGGCGTACTTCCGCTCGCCCCCGATCACCACCGTGGCCACGCCCGGCAGCGCCTTGATGGGGTCGGTGAGATAGCGGTCGGCGTAGTCCGTCAGCTCCATCGGGCTGTGGCGGTCACTGCTGAGCGCGAGCCACATGATCGGCCAGGCATCCGCCTCGATCTTGCTGACCACGGGATCCATCGCGGTGCGCGGCAACTGCGCCTTCACACGGGCCACCCGGTCACGCACGTCGTTGGCCGCAGCCTCGACGTCACGCGAGGTTTCGAAAGTGACCGTGATCTCGCTCACCTCCTCCCGGCTCTTGGACTTGATGGTCTTGATGCCCTCGATCCCGGACAGGGCATCCTCGACCGGGACGGTGATGACGCTCTCGACCACCTGTGCCGTCGCGCCCTTGTACACGGTGCGCACCGACACCGTGGGCGGGTCGATCTTGGGGTACTCGCGCACCGCGAGCCGGTCGAAAGAGATCACGCCGAGCAGGATGATGAGCAGACTCATCACCGTGGCCAGAACGGGCCGCTTGATGGAAATGTCGGATAGCACCATGGTCTGGTCCTCCTAACCTGCGTGTTTCTTCAGGATGCGTGGCATCGGGACGGGTCGCTCAGCCCTTGGCCGGCGGCGCCCCGGCGCCAGGTGCAGCGGGTGGTTGCGATGGCAGCACCATGATGGGGGCCCCATCCTTGAGCTTGATCTGGCCCTCCGTGACCACCACGTCGCCGGGCACGAGCCCGGACGACACCTCGACCTTGCCGGGGCGGCGCATGCCGATGTCGATCTTGGTCAGCACGGCCTTGCCGTCCACCGCCTTGAAGACGAAGGTCTGCTGCCCCTGCGGCCAGACAGCGGGCTCGGGAATCACGATGGCGTTCTCGCGTTTCTCCATGGCCAGATTGACACGCACGAACATGCCGGGCTTGAGCTTGAGACCGCTGTTCTGCACCCGCCCGCGCAGCAGGATGGTGCGGGTGCGCTCGTCGACCACCGGCTCAACCGCGTACACCTGACCGGTGAAGGTCTCGCCCGGATAGGCATCCAGGCGGATGGCCAGACCCTGGCCGGGACGCACGCGGGCGGCGTAGGTCTCGGGGATGCGGAAGTTCACCTTGATGGCGCTGATGCTCTCCAGACGGACGATGTCGTCGCCCTTGCGCACGTAGGCACTGGGACTGATCGAGCGCAGGCCGAGGGTGCCGGAGAAGGGCGCCACGAGGGTGGCCTTGTCCAGCCGCGCCTCGACTTCCCGCCGGGCCGCCTCTGCGCGTGCCAGATTGTTGCGGGCCAGATCGACCGCTTCCTCGGACACGAACTTCTGGGCCAGCAGTTCCCGGGCACGCTCGTAGCGCTGGGACTCGGTGCGGACCTGCGCCTCGGACTGCGCCAGCTGGGCCTTGAGCTCCGCCTGATCGAGAGACACCAGTCGCGTACCCTTGGCGACCTGCTGGCCTTCCTGGAAGTGAAGCTCCGTCACCCTGCCGTCGATCTCCGGGCGGATGGTGACACTCTCGTCGGCCAGCAAGGTTCCCACCGCCTGGACATCGAGGTCGATCGCGGCGACCTCGACAGGTGCGGCCTTGACGGGCAGCCCCTTGGGCGGTCCGCCTGCGCCTGGTGGCCCTCCGGCCCCGGGCTTGCCGCCCCCAGGCGGGCCACCCGCAGGTGCCTTGCCATCACCGGGCTTTCCACCACCTTCCTCGGATTTGGAACCACAACCGGCCAGCACGGTGGCCACGATGGAAACAGCAACAACGGCGGCACGCAGCGTCATCAGGCACAACCTCGAGCGTCTCTAGTGTTTGGGAGTCGCAGGACGCGCAAGTGAGCCCATGCGCTCCTGTGCCGGAAGCTGCGCAGCGGACCGTGACGGGCTGCTGACTGCCGGGTCATTTTTAGTGCGACATGATACTGTCTCTTGACGCCCTCGGCCATGCGAATGTGAGGGTCGCCCGGCGCAACGGGACGATCACTGACCCGACGCTTCCCGCCCCCGCGTGGGACAGGGTCGCACTCCCGCAGTCCCATGCATGCCTTGACGCTCGAGGTCGATGTCGCGGCGCACCTGATCCATGTCCAGCGCGAGGATGCGCTGCAGGAGCCCGTCGAGCGCATGACCCGGGGTCGGCACGGGGCCGGCGAAAAGTCCCACACCGGCGCGAAACACCACGAGCGCCGGCGCCTCGCCGATCCCGAACAGGGCCGCCACCTCGGCAGCCTCGGGCAGGACCGCCCGGGCAACGCGCGCGCTGGGCCGACCGTCGACCGCCGCGGCGAGCGCGGAGACGAACGGCTCGCTGCCGCCCCCGCCCGGGGCGGTGAACACGACGAACAGGTCGGCCCCCGAGGCCACCAGCTGGTCGAGGTCCCGCCGGGCCGCGATGTGCTCGATCCGGGACGTCATGCTTCGGCGGCCCCCCCGTCAGCCTCACGGCTGGCGATGTCGGCGCGCACCGCCTCCATGTCGATGGACTTCACCTGGTTGATCAGGGCCTCGAACTGGCCGGCCGGCAGCGAACCCGGGTTGGAGAACAGGATGATCTGCTCGCGGAACGCCATCAGCGTGGGGATGGAGCGGATCTGGAACGCCTGGGCGAGTTCCTGTTCCTCGTCGGTGTTGACCTTGGCGAAGACCACGTCCGGATGCTTCTCGGAGACCTGCTCGAACACCGGCGCGAACTGCCGGCAGGGGCCGCACCACGGCGCCCAGAAATCGATGATCACGACGTCGTTGCCGGAGACGATGTCGTCGAAATTGTCCTGCGTCACTTCCACCGTGGCCATGCCGTGCTCCCCTGGGTTGGCCCCGGGCAGTCGGGCCTGCGGCACGATCCCGGGAAGACGCGGCGGACCGCGATCGACCGATTCAAGCATGCCGCCCCATCGCCGCGCAACGTGGCATCCCCGCCCGGGGCCGGTGTCAGGCCCCGGCGTGTCCCGCCTTGCGGCCGAAGGCGCCGAAGCGCAGCAGCACCGCCGGCAGGATGAGCAGGTTGAGCACCGTCGAGGTCAGCAGTCCCCCGACGATGATCATGGCCATCGGGCCTTCGATCTCGCGCCCCGGCTCGCCACTGCCCAGGGCCAGCGGCATCAGGCCGAGCGAGGTCACCAGCGCCGTCATCAGGATGGAGGGCAGGCGCTCCGCCGCCCCCCTGAGCATGGTGTCGACGTTCCAGGGCTGCCCCTCCTCCTCCACCAGATGCTGGTAGTGGGACACCAGCATGATGGAGTTGCGCAGGGTGATCCCGAACAGCGTGACGAATCCGACCAGCGAACCCAGGGTCATCCACCCACCGTTGACCAGCACGGCCACGACCCCGCCCACCAGTGCGAACGGCAGGTTGAGGAAGGTGAGCCCGAGGTTGCGCAGGTTGTTGAAGGCAAGATAGAGCAGCATGAACACCCCTGCGCCCGCGAGGATGGAGTGGAACACGAGTTGGCGCCGCGCCTCCACCGAGGCTTCCGCCTCCCCCTCGATGACCAGATAATTGCCCGGGGACAGCTTGACGCGCTGCGCCAGCGCCTCCTTCATTGCCGCCGAGAAGTCCTCGACGTCGCGTGCCTCCACATTTGCCGTCACGGTCTGGATGCGCTTGCCGCCGCTGTGCAGGATCTTGTAGCGACCCGCGGTGATGGCGACATCGGCGACGTCGCGCAGCCGCACCGTGGCGCCGGTGGCCGAGCGCAGCGGAAGATCGGCTACCTGCACCGGCGCGCGCCGGTGCTCCGGCGCCAGGATGGCCACCACTTCCACCGGGTGGTTGCCGCGGAACACCTGCCCCACTGACGTGCCCTCGAAGGCCGTCCGTACCGCCTCCAGCACCTCGGTCGCGGTGAAACCGTGCGCCGACAGACGGTCATGCTTGAGGCGCACACCGAGCTGCGGCGTGCCCGCCGGCGCCTGCACCTGCACGTCCTGGGCGCCGGGCAGGCCCGCGACCACTTCGGCGATCTCGCGCGCGTCACGGTCCAGGGCATCCAGATCGGGCCCGAACACGTTGATCGCCACGTCCGCCGGGAAGCCGGCGATGGTCTCCTCGATACGCTCGGTGAGGAAGGTGTTCACCGAAAACGTGACCCCGGGGAAAGCGCCGCGCACCCCAGCCAGAATTTCGCGGATCTCGCCCAGGATGCGCGCCTGCTCGGCCCCCTTCAGCCCACCCACCTCGACCTCCATCTCGCTGTAGTGCGGACCGAAGGTGTCGGCGCCGTTCTGAGACCGACCGACCCACTGGGCCACCGACTTGATGCCCTCGACCTTCAGCAGGGCGGCGGTGACCTGATTGCCGATGCGCAACACCTCCCGCTCCGAGGTGCCTGGCACGGCCGACATGTGGACCACGTAGTGGCCTTCCTTCAGAGAGGGGATGAACTCGCCCGAGAACAGCGGGATGGCGCCCAGGCCCAGGGCCACGAAGAACGCCGTGCCGCCCATGACGCGCCCGGCATTGCCCTCGATGCGACGCAGCAGCGCGATGTAGCCGGGCTTGATGCGCTGCACGAAGGGCGGATCCTCGGACTTGAGCTCGCCGCGCCCCAGCATCAGGAAGCACAGCGCCGGGGTCAGGCTCATGGCCACGACCAGGGAGGCCAGGATCGCCAGGATGTAGGCGAGCCCCAGGGGCGAGAACAGCTTGCCGCCGACCCCGCCGAAGGTC
>JBEICA010000288.1:0-4630 GCA_040373665.1 Burkholderiales bacterium
CGGCTGCCTCGACGGTGCAGCCGATGTCGGCGAAAGCGGACAGGCTGGCCTCGAGCACCCGGGTGACCTCGGGGTCGACCGGCAGGCCGCCGAGGGTGCGGCTCCAGGCGATGCGGGCGCCGCGGAAGTCGCGATCGAGCGGCGCGGCGAAGCCGGCGCCGGGCTGGTCGATGGCGATGGGCGAGCGCGGGTCGGGGCCGGCGATGGCCGACAGCATGAGGGCGAGGTCGGCCACCGAGCGCGCCATGGGGCCGACGACGGTGAGCGGGAACCACGCGCTCTGCGAGGGCCAGTTGGGCACCCGGCCGGGCGAAGGCCGCAGGCCGACGACGTTGCAGAAACTGGCCGGGTTGCGCAGCGAGCCACCGAAGTCCGAGCCGTCGGCCAGGGGCACCATGCCGGTGGCCAGGGCGACGGCCGCGCCACCGCTGGAGCCACCGCAGGTGCGGGTGGTATCCCAGGGGTTGAGGGTGGCGCCGAAGACGGTGTTGAAGGTCTGGGAGCCGGCACCGAACTCCGGGGTGTTGGTCTTGCCCACGGTGACGGCACCGGCGGCCTTGAGGCGCTCGACGATGAGGGCGTCCATGTCGGGCACGAAGTCGCGGAACAGCGGCGAGCCGAAGGTGGTGCGCACGCCCTTGGTGAGGGCAAGGTCCTTGTGGGCGACGGGCAGGCCGGCCAGTGGACCGGGCGACTCGCCCCGTGCCAGCCGGGCGTCCAGATCGGCTGCGACCCGCTCGGCGTCCTCGTAGGTCCGGGTGACCATGGCGTTGACCTTCGGGTCGACGCGCTCGATCTGGTCGATATGGGCGCGCAGCACCTCGACGCAGGAGATTTCGCGGCGCGCGATGTGGCCGGCCAGGGTGACGGCGGGCATGAAGACGGGATCTGTCATGTCAGTTCCGGAAGATGAAGTAGACGGCACCGAGGATGCACAGCCCGGCCCAGAGGTAGTCCCACTTGAGCGGCTGATGCATGTAGAACAGCACGAAGGGCACGAACACCGACAGGGAGATGACTTCCTGCAGGATCTTGAGCTGGGGCAGGGTGAGCGCGCCGTAACCGATGCGGTTGGCCGGCACCTGCAGCAGGTATTCGAACAGCGCGATGCCCCAGGAGGCGAAGGCCGCGATGAACCAGGGCTTGTGCGCCATGTTCTTCAGGTGCGCGTACCACGCGAAGGTCATGAAGACGTTCGACGCGGTGAGCAGCAGCAGGGTCCTGGCGATGGGTGGCATGGGCGCTGGCCCGGGACGGGCCTGATCGCGGCGGGCAGTCCGCCGAGGGCCCGATGATACTTTGGAAGGTCACCACAGCCGGTGCTTCAGCGCGACGGCAGCGCGGGTCGCGGCACAGGGCGCAGCCGGCGTCGCCGGCCCCGCGGCCTGTCGCCCGCGGACGGCCACCCTCCGCCCGGCAGCGGAGCAGGCTCAGCGACGACCGGTGAGCAACGCGGCTGGCGTCTGGTAGGGGCCGGGCGCCATGATGGCATCGCGGATGGCGATGCCGGGGGCGCTGGAGCGCAGCCCAAGCTTGCCGCCCAGGGCCTCGAGGCCGAGCCTGTCGTAGATGGGGCCGAGGTCGGCAAAGGCGCTGGAGTTGACCTCGCGCTCCAGCAGTGGGAGGAAGACACTGCCGCCGGCGAGCTCGTCGAACCGGGTGAACACCTTGCGGGCCGTCCACTCGACATCCGGGTCGAGGCAGCAGCGGCCGAAGGCTTCGAGCACGGTATCCAGGGACTGGACGTTGCCCGAGCGCTCGCGCAGCGCGACGTCTGCCATGAGCAGGATGGCGGCGCCGTGCCAGTAGACGCGCATGTAGCCGCCATCACGGAACATGCGCTCGGTGGCCTGGGCCAGCGTGTGGCCCTCCTTGACGCCCCAGTCGCGGCCGCGCTTGAAGCCGGTGTGCATGCGCTGCCAGGCCTCGGCCGGCGTAATGGCGCCGCTGCGCGCACGGGTGACATTCTGGTAGTACGAGGCCAAACCCTCGGACAGCCAGGCGTCGCTGGAGTTGATGTAGGGCAGGAACAGATGCGAGAGCTCGTGCGGAGCGGTCCAGTCATCGATGTACTCGGACAGCGGCCGGCGCTGGTTGACGAAGAAGTGGGCGGCCGCCTGCCCGCCGCGCAGCACGTAGGCCCAGGGTGCGGGCTCGGAGGCGCGGGCACCCGGCATCACCAGGATCTGCGGGCTGGGCACCGGAAAGCGACCATAGACGGCGGCCACGGACCGCGCGGCATCCTCGATCCACGCGTTCATGGCCTCCATGTCGGCGCGCGGGTTGCCGTCCAGCACGGCCATGCGCAGCGTGGCGCCGGGCACCTCGACCGGGCGCTCGCGGAACTGACCGAAGGCCACGGCGGCCGGCCGGTCGTAGGCACCGCGACCGACGCGGTAGGTGGGCAGGCCGTCGCGCGCGGGCAGCGGACGCCACGGAGCCGATACGGAGAAGCCCTCGGCCATGCGGAAGGAGATCTCGACCTCCTCGTCCTCACCGAGCCGGGGCGGACGCCAGAACCACTGTCCGACCTCGGTGAAGAGGTCGCGCCCGACCTTGCGCGTGCTGTTGCCGGAGAAGTCGTGCCGCGTCGGGTTGCCCGTGAAGCTGACGCGGTACTCGATGCAGGCGTCCGCGGGCAGGTCGCGCAGCTTGAGCTCGGTGCCGTTGGGCGTCAGGGCCCGGCCCGCCGGGCGGGTGACCCGGCCCGCGGCGAAGGCACCGGGAGCGTCGAGCGACTCGACGACGAGGATCTCGGGCGCACGGCCGGCGAAGCAGGCCTCGGCCTGCAGCGAGCCGAGGTCGGGCGCGACGGTGATGGTGTAGCGATGGGTGCGCTCGACCGCCTGCGCCGGCAGGGCGAGGGCCGCCAGCGCCATGCAAGCCGCCACTGCGCGGGCGGCGAGCGCCCGCTTCCTGGTGTTCATCCGATTCTCCCGACAGATACGGCCGCGCGATGCCCGTTCGTCAGTGTCGGGGACCCGCGTCATCGCTTGCGTAGATAGCGGCCGTCGTCGAAGGTTCCGACCCAGTCGGGCCGGTAGACCACCATCAGGGTCAGGACCATGCCGCTCAGGGTGGCCTCGCCGAAGGCCAGCAGCAGGCAGAAAGGCAGCGACTGCCAGGCCATGTGGGCCCGGGCGGCGTCGGCCAGGGTGCCGATGAGACCAAGGCTGACCGCACCGGTGACGGCCAGCGTCAGGGCCGCCCCCAGGAAGGACGGGATGAACAGGTAGACGAAGAGGTTGCGCGGCAGCCAGCGCTCGGCGGCCCAGAGCACGGCGCGGGACGCGGCCACGGGCAGGCATGCCAGCACCAGCAGGTGCAGGGACAGGGCCGCCGGATCGAGGCGCCCGAGGACGGCGGTGCCGAGCAGCACGAGCGACAGCGCGACCACTGCGAGCCGGGCGCCGAACATGAGCGTGAGCACGGTGGCGCCGAGGAAGTGGATCTCGATCCCGGCCAGCGGCGGCGGGCGGATGCTCCACAGCGCGAGAAGGAGGACGACCGCCGCGGGAAAGATCTGGCTTGTGGTGGGCTCCACAAGACGGCGCCAGGGCGCGGTGCGCAGCGACCACAGGGCGAGCGCCGCCACCAGCGTGTGGACGGCCAGCATCCAGCCGGGCGGCAGCAGGGTGGCGGTGAGATTCACGAGCAGCGCTCGGGCAGGTTCACGACACCTGAGACGTCACGCCGGCGCGGTCGTTCTACCCCGCAGAGACGACGCGGGCTGCAGCCCCGACGCCGGGCGGCGCGCGCGGCGCGTCGCCGCCCTTCAGTCCGGATCGTAGGACAACACCGGGGCGAGCCAGCGCTCGGCCTGGGCCACGGTGACACCCTTGCGGGCGGCGTAGTCCTCGACCTGATCGCGGTCGATGCGACCGGTGGCGAAGTAGCGCGACTCGGGGTGGGAGAAGTAGAAGCCGCTCACCGCGGCCGCGGGCAGCATGGCAAAGCCCTCGGTGAGCTGGATGCCGGTCCTGGCCGGCACATCGAGCAGCTTGAACAGGGTGGTCTTCTCGCTGTGGTCCGGACAGGCCGGGTAGCCCGGCGCCGGCCGGATGCCGCGGTAGTGCTCGTCGATGAGCGCCTCGACGGAGAGTTCCTCGCCGGCCGCGTAACCCCAGAACTCGCGGCGCACGCGCTGGTGCAGGCGCTCGGCGAAGGCCTCGGCGAGTCGGTCGGCCAGGGCCTTGAGCATGATGGCGTTGTAGTCGTCGTGGCGCGCCTCGTACTCGGCCACGCGCTCGTCGATGCCGCCCCCGGCGGTGACGGCGAAGGCACCCATCCAGTCGGGCACGCCGGCATCGCGCGGCGCGATGTAGTCGGCCAGACTGTGGTTGAAGCGGTCGTCGGGCTTGACCATCTGCTGGCGCAGGAAGTGGAAGGTGGCGGCCACCTCGCCGCGCGACTCGTCGGTGTAGAGCTCGACGTCGTCGCCCCGCACCCGCGCCGCCGGGAACAGCCCGACGATGCCGTTGGCGGTGAGCCACTTCTCGTCGATGATCCGGTGCAGCATGGCCTGGGCGTCGGCGAACAGCTGGGTGGCGGTCTCGCCGACTACCGGATCCTCCAGGATGCGCGGATAGTTGCCCGCCAGTTCCCACGTACGAAAGAATGGCGTCCAGTC
>JBEICA010000139.1:0-9176 GCA_040373665.1 Burkholderiales bacterium
GGCGGAGATGCCGGGGCCGGCGCGGCCGCCCTGCCCGCGAGCGCCACCAGCGCACCACGGTGCACGTCATTGCGCACCCAGCGGATCGTCAGTCCGGCGTCGGACAGCAGCCGAGCCAGCGACGCGCAGGTGAAGTGGTTGACGTGATCGAGGACCACGAAATCTCCCGGATTGGCGAACACATCGGGCACCACGAGATAGAGGTGACCCTCCGGCGCCAGCAGGGATGCGATGTCGGCCACCGCCGGCCTCAGCGCGGCGATGTGCTCCAGCGAAAAAAAGGACGTCACCAGATCGAAACGACCGCGCCAGTCCTCGGGCAGGACGTGCACCGCCTGACGCTCCGGCGGCACGAAGGCATCCCAGTGCTTCCGATAGTCGTGACTGACGTCATAGAGGCTGAGCTCGACGTCCGGCAGCGACGGCAACGCCTTGCGCAGGGTCGAGGCCTTGGCGCAGCCGAAATCCAGCACCCGCGCACCCGGCCGCCAGTCGACCAGTTCGACCAGCAGCCGCGCCTGATGGTCGGTGCGGAACACCGGCCGCCCGTCCACCATCTCGTAGAGCTGATCCTCCTCCTCGCTGCCGAGGCTGATGCGGTAGTTCTCGGCGTAGTAACGGTCCAGATCCGGGATGGGCTCCGTCGCGACATGACCACAGGCGCTGCAGCAGTGCACCCGGGTCTCGAACGGCAGCACGCGCCCGAGGGAATCGAGGCTGCGGCCGCCGGCGCTTCGATACACCGGCTCGCCGAAGGCAGACCCGCATACCGGGCAGGAGAAACCCGTCATGACGGCTCTCCCACGACCAGCTCGGGGTGGATGGACGCGAAGTCGACGCCTGCGGCGAACGAACCCTTCCAGCCGTGTGACTGGCCGGTCGGCTCGAGAAAATTGAAGTACCGGAACTGCATCGACCAGCGCGAGCGGTCGCTGCGGTTGGCCCCCGACTCATGCAGCGTGAGGAAGTCCATGATGATCAGGTCACCCGGCACGCTGAGCGGCGCCACCTGCCGGTAGCGCGCCACCACTTCCGGCTCGTCGGCAAGGGTCAGCCCATACGCGCCCTGCTTGGCGGGATTGCGCGGGTCGAACCGGGTCACCGGGCGCAGGCCGTCCCGGTGGGAGCCGACACAGATGCGCACCGGTCCACGCGCCTCGGTCATCGGCACCAGCGGCGACCAGAGCACGATGCCGTCCAGGCTGCGCAGCTGGGCCGGGTACTCCTGGTGCCAGTTCGCGCGGTACTTGTCCTCGTTGGGGTTGTCGATGCGGATGCCGTAGCCGCCCGCCGCGATACCGGGCAGGCTGCCGGGTCGCAGTGCCCGCATGAGTTCCTCGTGGCGCGGATCGGCCACCAGCCGCACGAACGCGGGGATCTGCTTCACCGCGTCATAGACCTCGCCGCCGTAGGCGCGATTGCCCGCGATCAGATCGAGGAATCCGTCATCGAAGGCCTCGTGCGCGAATGCGGGTCTTGCCAGGGCAACGCCGTGGCGATCGGCGACCGCTCCGACCAGATGGTGGATCCCCTCCTGCACCGGTCGGATGTCGCTCTGCAGGTCGTAGAACCCGGGCAGGACCAGGAATCCATCCCGATGAAACTGGGCGATTTGCGCCGGCGTGATCATGAGCAGCCCTCTCCGGAAAACCAGTGGTTCATGCGGCATCCATCCCCGCCATCGACGGCAGGCTGGCGTCCCGCGGCGACAAGGCCGTCACCGGCAGCGGCCATGCGATACCCAGGGCCGGGTCGGCATGATGCACCCCCGCGTCGAAGCCGGGCCGATAGGCGGTGGACATCTGGTAGAACACCTCGGTCTCGTCGGCGAGGGTCTGGAAGCCGTGCGCGAAGCCGTCGGGCACGTAGAGCGCGCGCCGCGACTGCGCCGAGAGTTCCACCCCGAACCAGCGCCCGCGCGTCGGCGAACCGGCGCGCAGGTCGACGATGACGTCCCAGATCGCCCCCATGGTGCAGCGGACCAGCTTGGCCTCCTCGTGCGGCGGGCGCTGGAAGTGCAGCCCGCGCAGCGTGCCGCGCCGCTGGTTGAACGACACATTGCACTGCACGAAGCGGCCCGCCAGCCCGTGGCGCGCGAACGCCTCCTCGCAGAAGGTGCGCGCGAAGAAGCCGCGCTCGTCCTCGCGCCGCTCCACGTCGACTACGAACGCGCCCGCCAGGCCGGTTTCGGTGAAGATCACGCCGGTCTCAGAACACCACGGGCGAGGGGATCGGCACCACGAAGCGCCCGCCCCATTCACGGATGTGGGCCATCTGCGCGGCGATCTCGTCGCGCAGGTTCCACGGCAGGATGAGCACCAGATCCGGCCGCGCCTCGGCGATGGCCTCCGGCGCGCGCACCGGAATGCGGCTGCCTGGCAGCAGCGTGCCCTGCTTGGCGGGATTGCGATCCACCGTGAAATCGATGAAGTCGGTACCGATGCCGCAGTAGTTCAGCAGCGTGTTGCCCTTCGCGGGCGCACCGTAGCCGCAGATGCGCTTGCCCGCGCGCTTGGCCTCGATCAGGAAGGACAGGATCTCGCGCTTGGTCGACTTCACCGCCTCGTCGAAGGCGGTGTAGGTCTCGAGCCGGCCGAGCCCGGCGGAGGCCTCCCGCGACAGCACCTCGTCCACCGCAGGCGTGCGCATCCAGCGCGCCGAGCCGCTGCGGCAGGCATGCACGCGCAGCGAACCGCCGTGCGTCGGCAGCTCGTCCACGTCGAACACGCGCAGGCCGTGGCGTTCCAGCACGCGCTGTACCGTGCCCAGCGACAGGTAGGAGAAGTGCTCGTGGTAGATGGTGTCGAACTGCCGCTCCGCGATGAGCCGCAGCAGGTGCGGGAATTCCAGCGTCAGCACGCCATCGGCCTTGAGGGCGGGCGCGAAACCGGCGGCGAAGTCGTTGATGTCCGGAACGTGGGCGAACACGTTGTTGCCGATGAGCAGGTCGGCCGCGAACCCCTCGTCGGCCAGCTGCCGCCCGAGCCGCTCACCGAAGAACTCCACCCGCGTGGTCACGCCGCGCGCCCGCGCCGCCTCGGCCACGTTGGCCGCCGGCTCGATGCCCAGCACCGGGATGCCGGCCGCGTGGAAGTACTGCAGCAGGTAGCCGTCGTTGCTGGCGATCTCCACCACCTGGCTGGCCGGACCCAGCCCGAGCCGCGGCACCATGGCCGCGGTGTAGCGGCGGGCGTGCTCCAGCCAGCTGTCGGAGTACGACGAGAAGTACGCGTAGTCGCCGAAGATCTCCTGCGGCGACTCGAAGGCCTCCAGCTGCACCAGCCAGCAGCGGTCACACACCCAGGCGTGCAGCGGGTAGTAGGGCTCCATGGCCCGCGCACGCGCCAGCGGCACGTACGAGTTGGACAGGGGCGACATGCCGAGGTCGCAGAAGGTGTGCTCGAGGGTGTGGCCGCAGAAGCGGCACGACGGCGCGTTGGGGTTCATGCAGGCACTCCGGGGCGCGAGACGGTGGCTGCGGCGCCCACCGGCGCTGGCGCGCCGTACCGCGCGATCTGTTCCAGGCACAGCGATGCCGCATCCGCTCCGCCGGCCTGGGCGCGGTACCACTCGACCGTGTCGGCCACCGCCTCGCCGAGGGTGAGGCGGGGCGCCCAACCGAGCGCCGCGCGGGCGCGCGAGGCATCGAGCATCAGCAGGTGGGCCTCGTGCGGGTGCGGGCCCGGGTCACCCACCCAGGCGGCGCCGGCGCCCCAGGCGCGCACCGCCAGCTCGGCCACGGTGCGCACGGTGGCGGTGGCGTCGGCGTCGGGGCCGAAGTTCCAGCCGCAGGCGTGGCGCTGGCCCTGGACCACCAGCGACTCGGCCAGCAGCAGATAACCCGCCAGCGGCTCGAGCACGTGCTGCCAGGGCCGCACCGCCTCCGGGTTGCGGATGCGCACCGGCGTGCCCGCGGCGAAGGCCCGCACCATGTCGGGCACCAGCCGGTCGGCGGCCCAGTCGCCACCGCCGATGACGTTGCCGGCCCGTGCCGTGGCGATGGCCACATCGTCGGAGCAGAACGAGCGCCGGTAGGCCGCGGCCACCAGTTCGGTGCAGGCCTTGCTGCTGGAATACGGGTCGTACCCCCCCAGGGGGTCGTCCTCGAGATAGCCGCGCTCCAGCCCGCGGTTCTCGTAGCACTTGTCGCTGGTCACCACCACCACGCCGCGCACCGTGTCGCAGGCGCGCACGGCGTCGAGCAGGTGCACCGTGCCCATGACGTTGCTGGAGAAGGTCTCGGCCGGGTCGGCGTAGGAGCGTCTCACCAGGGCCTGCGCGGCAAGGTGGAACACCACCTCCGGCTGGGCCTGCACCAGCGCTGTCCGCAGCCGGGTCGCGTCGCGGATGTCCGCCTCGATCGAGCTCATGCGGCCCTCCAGGCCCGCCAGCGCGAACAGGCTGGGTTCGGTCGGCGGCGCCAGCGAATAGCCGGTGACATCAGCCCCCAGATGCCGCAGCCAGAGCGACAGCCACGCCCCCTTGAAGCCGGTGTGCCCCGTCAGGAAGACCCGCCGGCCGCGCCAGAATCCGGGGCTCATGCCCAGTTCTTCCACGGCGCCCGACCAGAGTTCCACAACTGCTCCAGCTGGTTCTTGTCGCGCAGGGTGTCCATGGGCTGCCAGAAACCGGCGTGCTGGAAGGCGCTCAGCTGCCCCCTCGGCCGACAGGCGGCTGAGGGGTTCGCCCTCCCAGGGCGTGGTGTCGTCCACCACGTAGTCCACGACCCGCGGCGAGAGCACGAAGAAGCCGCCGTTTATCCACGCGTTGTCGCCGCGCGGCTTCTCCTCGAAACGGCTGACGCTGGTGCCGTCCACCACGAGCGCGCCGTAGCGCCCCGCGGGCTGCACCGCCGTCAGCGTGGCCAGGCGACCCTGCTCGCGGTGGAAGCGCACCAGCGCCCCGATGTCGATGTCGGCCACGCCGTCGCCGTAGGTGAAGCAGAAGTCCTCGTCACCCAGGTAGCGCGCCACCCGCTTGAGCCGCCCGCCGGTCATGGTGTTGTCACCCGTGTCCACCAGGGTCACGCGCCACGGCTCGGCGGAGTTCTGGTGCACCTCCATGCGGTTGGAGGTCATGTCGAAGGTCACGTCCGAGGTATGCAGGAAGTAGTTTGCGAAGTACTCCTTGATCACATAGCCCTTGTAGCCCAGGCAGATGACGAAGTCGTTCAGCCCGTGGGACGAGTAGATCTTCATGATGTGCCAGAGGATCGGCTTGCCGCCGATCTCGATCATGGGCTTGGGCTTGAGGTGGGACTCCTCGCTGATGCGGGTGCCCAGGCCTCCGGCGAGAATGACGACCTTCATCGGGGTACGCGTCGGCCGCCCTGATTGCGCATCACACCCGGACCAGCGCCTGGCAGGGGTGGACTTCACAGTGGATGACCCACCACCCGGCAGGAGACACCTGAGCGCAGGTCATCGTCCGGGACGGCACCAGAGACGACAGGAATTCGAAGGCCGCATCATAACGCGACAAGGATTGTGCAGCCGGCTTTGAGGGATTACCGTCGATCACGGACGCGGTATACCCCCTTCGAAGGCCAGCCTCTCCGCAGCGCGGCGGTAAGGCCGGCGGGTCGATCGACGCCAGAAAGCGAGGCACCGAACAGGCCATGCTCATCCAGGTCAAGCTCGTGGTCGGGCTCTCCCCGGCAGTGAACGCAGGCGAGGATGAAGCCATCTCGCGACACGGCCTGTGGCTGCTGCTGGACGACGAGGAATTGTTCGTTCCGTTCGAGCAGTTTCCCTGGTTCAGGACAGCGACCGTGGAGCAGATCACCACGGTCGAGCGCCCGACACCGGACCACCTCTACTGGCCGCAACTCGACGTGGATCTCTCGGTCGCGTCGATCCGCGCGCCGGAGCGTTTCCCGCTCGTGTCCCGCGCCTGACCGCCCCGACACGCGGTCAGGCGGATCGCGCCCGCCGGGCGCTCCCCTACCCACTCACCGGCACGGCACCCACGCCATCGGATCGGACAGCACCACCGCATCGCGCGCCAGCATCACACCGTCCATCAGGTGCGTGAAGCGGCCCGGATCGTCGATGCGCACCTCCAGCCGTTCGTCGTCGGCCGACACCACGGTGCCACGCACCCAGTCCTGCTCCACGGTGCCGACCTTCAGTTCACGGCACACGCTCGTGCCGGGGCGGCCGACGGCGGCGCGCCACTCGGACTGCGTCAGCGCGGCGTCGACGTAGGGCGGCTCGACCGGGGCGCTGCGGCAGGCGCCGAGGGCGAGCAGTGCGACAAGGAGCGCGGCGCGGTGGCTCATTCGAAGTCCATCCGCACCGACACGCCGTTGGGCTGCAGGCGCACCTGCGGCCGACCCTTGCCGGCGTTGAAGGACGACTCGTAGAACAGGCGGCCCAGGCCGTAGCCGAGCAGGCTGCCGGCCACGGTGTCGGACAGCCAGTGCTCGCGATCGCCGATGCGGCCAAGATTGGTCAGCGCCGCGACGCCGTAGAGCCACGGCGCCTCGTAGTGGGTGGCGAAGGGCGTGGCCAGGGCCCAGGCCACCGCGGTATGGCGCGATGGGAAGGCGCCGTAGTCCGAGCCGCCCGAGAAAGGCGAAAACTCCGAGGCCCCCAGCCCCGCCTCCGGACGGGCCCGGCCGGTGACGTACTTGAGGCCGGTGGCGGCGAAGAAGGCGGTGCCGCCGGCTTCGAGCGCGGCGTAGGCCACGCGGGCGCGCTCCGGGTCGTTGTCCAGGGCCGCCAGGCCCGCGCCCGCCACACCCAGCCAGGGCAGAGCCTCGGCGACGTTACCCAGGCGCCGGGTGGTGCTGCCACCGGCGTGGTCCACCACGAAGCGGTCCACCCGCTTGTCGAGCAGGGCGCTAGAGGTGAGCAGCCCCGCAGTGATGGCGCTGGCCCGCCACCAGTCCACCCCGCCCACGGCGCTGGCCGCGGCGGAGAAGTCGCGGCCCACCCGCTGCACCGGGCGCAGGTCAGGCACGACGGGCTCGAACACCGAGGTGGTCACCCGGGTGTCGAGGTCGCCGAAGCGCTGGAACGGGTACTCGTCCAGCCGCGACGGATCGAGGTTCACCACCGCCACGGTCGGCACCAGCTTCCACAGCGGCACCTTGCCGGCGAAGTAGCCATCGAGCGCCTTCAGGTCGGTGAAGTCGTAGCGCACCGTGGGCGTGTTGCGCTCGGCGAACACCACGCGGATCTCACGCGCGTCCAGCGGCGCCAGGCGCAGCGCCGTGCGCGCCGCCCGGCCCACCGCGCGTCCGACCGGCCGCATGTCCTGATGGGCCAGCGACACCACCAGCCGGCGGGAGTCATCCAGCGCGACCTCGATATTGCGGAAGCCCTGGGCGTACAAGGCCTGCGACAGCCCGGTCTCGAAGCGCCCGTCGGCCTCGGTCCAGGCCGCCACCTTCGCCCGTGGCACCACCTGGGTGAAGGGCGCCTCCTCACGCGGGGCGGACGTCCAGGCGTCGCGCCGGTCGGCCGGCGGGACGGCACGGTTGGGCGCCGGTGCCGGCCCGGTGGTCAGGGCACGCTCGTCGCGGGTGCGGGTGAAGTCGTACAGCTGCACCGTGCGCAGCAGCTTCGCGCCGCCGTCGCGCACCAGCGGCCGCCAGGTGAGGTTGGCCTCACCGGCGCTCGAGCGCGCCAGGAAGGCATCGAACGGAATGGTGACGTACACGCCCTTGTCGAAGCTGCCCTCGCCGAACTGCTGCTTGGAGACGTCGGTCATGGTGAAGAAGGCACCCATGCGCGTGCCGTTGTCGAACGTGCGGAAGACGTCAACGGTGAAGCCGCGGTCCTTCGCCAGGTACTGGCCGGCGCTGAGGTTGGCCTGCACCTGGTTCCACCCGGTCTCCCAGTAGAGCGTCGCATGGCCGGTGAAGGCCGAGTAGTCGCGGAGGCCGAAGTGCTGATCGAAATCGCGCTGCCGCACCTGGTTCACGTCCACCCCCAGGGCGAAGCGACTGCCCTGCGGCCGGTACATCCACTCCGCCCCCACCCCGGCGAACATGCTCTCCAGGTAGCCGCCGTACACGCTGAAGAACTGGTCCTGCGACAGCTGGCCCACGTGCGTGGCCTGCAGGTTGGGCAGGGTCACGCGGGCCGTGGTCGCGTACTCGCGCTGGTAAGTGCGCACCCGCGGCAGGTCGGACGGCGCGGTGTAGGTGAACTTGTCGTAGTTGTCGAGCACCCGCAGCGCGCCGGTGCCCTGCAGCCAGGTGCTCTCACCCAGCCGCACCTTCACGCGTTCGGCCAGCCCGAGCTGGAACAGGATGAAGCCGTCCGGCCCGCCGAGGATCTGCTGATAGGTGAGCCCCAGGCCGGCCTCGAAGCGCGACGGCTTGCTCTCGAACAGCCGCTGCCCGCGGTCCGCCCCTGCTGCACCCGGTAGGTAGGGTGCGCCACGAGCCATCATGGCTGGGCGTTTCTCTCGCGGGGGCAGGGGTTCGTTGCGCTCCGCCACCCAGGTGTCGCGGTCGACCACCACCTCAGACACCGGCAGCCCGCGCCGGCGCTGCACCACCCGGAAGCGGTCCACCTCGGCCGGCGCATCGCGGTGCAGGACAGATACGGCGCGGTTGGTGCGCTCACCCCAGTAGCGGGCATCGGCGTCGTCGATGGTCACCTGCAACTCGCGCCCACGCTGCTGCACCGCGCCCACCTGCCAGTCGGCCTGGGTGCGAATGTCGCGGCTGGTCGCGGCCCAGTCCGGCTTTGCGGCGGGGCGGGCGGGCTCGAAGGGGATGCGCGGCGGATCGCCGAACTTGGGGATCGACACCTCGTTCAGTTGGCCGCGCAACGACAGGCCGGCCATGAGGGTGTTGCCACGCTCGTAACCGAGGGCGAACTCGCCCCAGTTGCCCAGGCGGTACACCAGGCCGACGTTGATGGGCGAGGCCTGGGGCTGGTTGTTGGCCTGCGGCTCGCGCTGGTAGTTGTTGCCGTCGAGTTCGGCCTTGAGGACGAGCGACTCCCAGGGCGACTGCCACTGCACCCCGCCGAACAGCGAGGTCGGGCCGCGGAAGTACTGGGTGATGGCGAAATCGCCGCCCTGGCCCACCGCGTTGCTGCGCGTGTCGAACTTCGAGGAAAACACCGACAGCGGGTTGCGCAGGTTGCCCCGCCCGCCCACGTAGCCCCAGCCCAGCCCCAGGCTCCAGTCGAAGCTGCCGGTGCGCTTGCTCGCCA
>JBEICA010000199.1:0-6548 GCA_040373665.1 Burkholderiales bacterium
ATGATCGAAGAAGCGCTGGTTGTCGTCGGCGGCCTGCAGGGGCGCGATCTCGGCATCGATGAAGGCGTCGAGTTCGCGGAGGTAGTCGCGCAGGCCGAGGGGGAGTTCGAAGTCCATGCTCAGGCGCCCCGGGCCCCAGCCCGCCCGGCGGCGTAGCCGGGCTGGTCGATGGCGAGCTTGTCCAGCGTGGTCTGCCAGAGGTGCCCGGCAAGGCCCGCCGCATCGGGGCCGAGCACACCCGTACGAATGCGCTCGCACAGCAGGCGGTTGAGGGATTCCAGGTCACCGTCGGCGTGCAACAGGGCGCGCAGGCGCTCACACTCGGCGGCATCGGCCTCAGGCCCGAGGGCGATCTGCCGTCGCGCGATGTCGATCACGTTGGCCATCACGCGGGCGTGGAAGCCGTCGCGCCCTTCGAGGGCCGGGGCGGCGCGCTCGCGCAGGAAGGCCGCGGCGGTGCACAGCAGTTCGTCGACGGAAGGTTGGTCTTGCATCAGAGCCTCGGGCGCGGCACGAGCAGCCGCAGCAGGTCGATCTCGGTCTCGGAGGCACGCCGGCCGATGGCCGCGAACTCCGGATTCCGCTCCGTGCCGGCCAGATAGGCGTGCACCATGGTCTCGCACATGATGCCCCACTTGAGCGTGCCCATGACTTCCCACCAGTGCACACGCTCAGGGTCCACGCACCCTCCTGCAGCAGTGTAGCCCTCGAACAGGTCTTCGCGCATGCCGAAGCCGCCCACGGGCCGTTCGCCCTGCCCGAAACGCCAGGAGTTCACGCACAGCCAGCCCAGGTCCTCCATGGGATCGCCGAGGTGGGCCAGCTCCCAGTCGAGCACCGCGGCAAGGCCGCCACCGTCCACCACGAGGTTGCCGTTGCGGAAGTCGCCGTGCACCAAACAGGGCGCGGGAGGATCCGCGGGGACCGTCCGGCCAAGCCAGCGCAGGGCGAATTCGAACACCGGACGCACCGTGCCGTGGCTCCGGTGGATGCGCTCGAAGTGCCCCAGTTCAGCCGCCGGCGTTCCTGACCTGAGAGGCGGCAGACAGGCTGCCGGCACGCGGTGCAGCGCGGCCAGGGCGGCGCCGCATTGCCGGGCAAGCCCCTGCCGCGCACCCTCCAGCGCCGGCGCGCGAACGATTCGCGCACCGAAGGTTTCCCCGGGGATGCGGGTCATGACGAATCCCCTCCCCAAGCCGTGGCGTGGCTCGAGCACCATCCGTACCGCAGGCACCGGCACTCCGGCGGCAGCGGCGCGCTCCACGAGCGCGGCCTCCACCTCGACACCGACGGCGTCGGTCGTGCGCGCGTCAGCGCCGGGCGGCGTGCGGCGCAGGATGAGGGGATGATCGCCGCCCAGCGTGAGCAGATCGAAGGACCAGGTTTCCTGGCTCGCCCCGCCGGAGAGCCGGCGCAGCCCCTGCAGGACGGTAGCGCCGTCGAACCGCTCGCGCAGCGCGCGGAGCAGCGACTCGGCCATCATGGCTTCGGCGCAGGCGCTCATCCGACGTCACCCATCGGCGGCGACACCACGCCGTGCACCTGCGTCCGCAGCGCGGCGCGGAGCTTGTGCTTCCGTCCCCGTACCCGCCGTTCCGTCATGCAGGTCGTCGACACCGCAATGGTCACAGTCGTGCGCGGCAGGCCGCGCGAAGCCGCACCGCCTGGGGGGCGGGGTTCGGCGAAGTGGTCGGAAATGCACACGCGGGCAGGCCCCACAGCTAGCTGGCGAGGCCGGAAGGATGAACGGGAAAAACCTCGTCGCACAGGCTCTCGGCATGCGCCGGTCAAGGGCGGGTGGCGCGTCGCTGCATGCTTGCGGTGGTGACGGGGATCGTCGCCGGCGATTCCTCGGTGTGCTCACCCGGCTGTTTCGGCAGATCCGCCACGAAAATGAGCGCCGCATCCAAGCCGATCGGGTCTTCAACGAAGAAGCGATACGCAACGGTTGGTCGTATCCCCTCCAGGGGCGCCGGCGGGCGCTCTGCTGCAAGAACGCGCCCCCGCCTCACATTACCTGCGAACGTCGGGTGAAGAACCATTTGCCTCACAGCCCGGAGCACACCCCCGCCAGCAGATGCGGCAGCACACGGCCGCTCTCGCCCGGAGCGACGTCCTGACGCGAGGACGCCCAGCCGGCGACCGGCATGACGCGCAGGAACCGGCCCGCAGTGCGGTTCACCCTGATGGTGCCGCCCGCCCCCTCGCATTCGAGCAGCCCCGCGGCGTCGAAGTCCTGCCCACACCACGCAAACGGATACCGCCCCTCCAGCGATTTCACCTCCCAGGTCGCGCCCGGGCGGCGGGAGCGATTCAACAGGAGCTTCTCGGTGTCCTGGGCGACCACGGGCAACCAAATCCGCTGCTGGCGGTTGAAGCTGAAGCCCGCCATCTGGTCGGCGACGCACAGGTAGACGGTGGGCTCCGCCCGGACGTGCCCGGCGGAAAGTTGCAGACCCAGCGCCAGCAAGACGGCCAAGGCGACACGCGTCATGGGTTGGCGGGCGGTCATGCCAGCCGAGCTCCCGGCAACCTGCACGGCCGTGTGCGTCGCACCGGGGTTGGCGAGCGTTCGCGGCGCCCTGCTTTGCATCGCAGGTGCTGGTGTGGGGGCGCTTGGGCGCATGTTGCTTGATCCGTCCTCGAAATGTGTTGCGGCACGCATCGCGCCGGATGGCGGCACGGGCCGATGACGGCCCCGGGCAAGCGCCGGCGTTGTCTCGGACAACGAGGCTATCCCACGGTTTCGGACCTGCTCCATAATCCGCGCCTCCATTTTCCTGCCAGGTCGATCATGAGCGCCCCTCCCCTCCCCGGTCTCACCCTCGAAAGCGTCCGCATTCGCGCCGTGTCTGTTCCGCTCAAGCGGCCCATCGTCGCCAAGGTGGGGGAGTATCGCCAGTGGCCGTTCATCCTGATCGACGTGCACACCCGCGAAGGGGTGGTGGGCCGCAGCTATCTCGAGCCCTACCTGGCGAAGTCGGTCAAGGCCATCGCTCAGACGATCACCGATCTCGGTGAAGCCTTCGCCGGCAAGCCGCTGGCGCCCCTGGACATCTACCGCGACGGCATGCGCAGCCTGCATCTCGTCGGCCGCGAGGGCATCACCCTCATCGCGATCTCCGGTCTGGACATGGCAATCTGGGATGCCCTGGCCAAGGCTGCCGGCGTGCCGCTCAGCGTACTGCTCGGCGGTACTGCGGGTCCGGTCCGGGCCTACAACACCAACGGTCTGTGGCTCATCCCTCTCGATCGCATCGAGCAGGAAGCGGCGGATCTCGTCGCCCAGGGCGGCTTCAAGGCCATCAAGCTCCGGCTCGGCCGGGAGAAATTGCACGACGACCTCGCCGTCATCGCCGCCGTCCGGCGCGCGGTGGGGGATGACGTGCAGCTCATGTGCGACTTCAACCAGGGGCTGGATTTCGGCGATGCGCTGCGGCGTCTGCACGCCCTGGATGACCAGGGGCTGTCCTGGTTCGAGGAACCGATCGTCTACGACAACCTCGCGGGTTGTGCCCAGATCGCACGCGAGATGAAGACGCCGGTGCAGATCGGCGAGAACATCTACGGCCCGCGCGAGTTCATGAAGGCCGTGCAGGCGGGCGCGGCAGACCTCTACATGCCCGACCTCATGCGCATCGGCGGCGTCACCGGCTGGATGCGCTCCGCCGCGATCGCCGGTGCCGCCGGCCTGCCCCTGTCGAACCACCTGTACGGCATGATCTCGACCCACCTGCTGCGGGTGAGCGAGACGGCGGATTGGCTGGAGTGGAGCGACTGGGCAGAGCCCATCCTTGCCCGGCCGCTACCGGTGAAGGACGGCTTCGCGATGACACCCGACGTGCCCGGGGTCGGCATCGAATGGAACGAGGAGGCGGTGAAGCGATTGGCGCTGTGAGCTCGCGACCACCGGGCGTCGCTGTGACGACCCGGTGGTCTCGCGGGTCGTCCCGATCGGGCCCGCGGGGTCCACGCCCTCCAGGCAGAGGGAATTTTTTCCGCCCATAGACATTCAACAAGGAAATTCCGGAAGCCTTTTCTCCGAGGGGACACATATTCTTCGCCCGTTAGCAATCCACCGGAGATGCCGTGAGCGAAGATCGTGTGCTGGCCACCTACCTGATCGAGACCCCCCACAGCCTCGAGCATGCCGCGGCGATGATCGCGGGAGAGCAGTCGAGCGGGACCTTCGTGTCCGTTCCGGGGGAGACCAACGAGCTCAAGGAGCGCTTCGGCGCACAGGTGTTGAGCATCGAGCCGCTGGGCACGGTGGACCTGCCGAGTCTGCCGGGCAGCAAGCCACCGAAGTCCAACGCCGCCAATCCCGTGTACCGGCGCGGCCGCATCGTGGTGTCCTTCCCGCTGCACAACTTCGGGCCCTCACTGCCCGTGTTGCTGTCCACGGTGGCGGGCAATCTTTACGAGCTGCAGGAGGTGTCGGGCGTTCGCCTCGAGGACCTCGTGCTGCCGCCAGCATTCGCACGAGCCTATCCCGGTCCCGGCTTCGGCATCGAGGGCACGCGCCAGCTGGCCGGGGTGACCGGGCGACCACTGATCGGCACCATCATCAAGCCGAGCATCGGCCTGCCGGTGGCGGCCATCGCCACGCTGGTGGAGGACCTGACCACCGCAGGACTGGACTTCATCAAGGACGACGAACTCCAGGCCAACCCGCCCTACGCGCCCCTTGAGCAACGCGTCGCCGCAGTGATGCCGGTGATCGAGCGCGTCGCCGACGCCACCGGACGCAAGGCGATGTACGCCTTCAACATCACTGGCGACATCGACCACATGCTGCGCGCCCACGACCTGGTGAAGAAGCATGGTGGCACCTGCGTGATGATCAACGTCAACAGCGTCGGTGTGGCCGCCCTCGCGCACGTGCGGCGTCACTGCGACCTGCCGATCCACGGTCACCGCGCCAACTACGGCGCGATGGCCCGGCACCCGCTGCTCGGCATGGGCTTCAGCGCCTTCCAGAAGGTGTTCCGTCTCGCCGGCATCGACCACCTGCACGTGGGCGGTTTCGACGGCAAGTTCTACGAGACCAACGAGGAGGTAGCGCGCTCCATCCGCGACTGCCTCACACCCCAGTTCGGCGACAAGTGCCTGCTGCCCGCGGTGTCTTCGGCGCAGTGGGCAGGCACCGCTGTGCCCATCCACGCGGCCACCGGAACCGCGGATATTCTCCACCTCGCGGGCGGCGGCATCATTGCCCACCCGGGTGGCACTGCCGCAGGCGTCCTCAGCATGCAGCAGGGATGGGAAGCCGCCCTGTCGGGCACGCGCCTGCAGGACTACGCCGCCACGCATCCCGAGTTGCAGGCTGCGATCGAAAAGTTTGGCGGGCGCGTCTGATGGCCACCGGCAACGATCTGCTGCTCGCCTTCTACGGCGACGACTTCACCGGTTCCACCGACGCGATGGAGGCGCTCGCCGTCTCGGGTCTGCGCACGGTGCTGTTCCTCGCCCCGCCATCGGCGGAATTGATCCGCAGCCGTTTTCCGGACCTGCGCTGCCTCGGGATCGCCGGCACCAGCCGCGCCATGACCCCCGCCGAAATGGATGCCCAGCTCGCCCCGGTGCTCGAAAAGCTCTGGGCCGCGGGCGCCCCGGTGACGCATTACAAAGTGTGCTCCACCTTCGACTCGGCACCCCACGTGGGCAGCATCGGCCACGTCGCCGATCTGGTGCGCACACGTCTGTGTCCCGGGCGGGTCATTCCGGTGGTGGCGGGCGCGCCTCCACTGCGGCGCTACACGGTGTTCGGCAACCACTTTGCCGCCGCGGGAGATGCGGTCCACCGCCTCGACCGGCATCCGACCATGTCGCGGCATCCGGTCACGCCGATGCACGAGGCCGACCTGCGCCTTCACCTTGCAGCGCAGACCCGGGCACGCGTCGGACTGATGAGCCTTCCCGAACTCACGGGTGACGCGGCGGACGTGGACGCCCGCCACGCGACACGGCTCGCCGCCGGCGACGACATGATGCTCTACGACGTCGCCGACGAGACCAGCATGAGCACGGTGGGACGTCTGGTCTGGGAACAGGCGCGGACCGCCCCGCAGTTCGTCATCGGATCTTCGGGCGTCGAATACGCACTGGCCGCCCACTGGCGCGCCACCGGTGTCATTCCCCCGTCGCGCGCCCGCTTCGCACCGATCAAGCCGGTGTCGCAACTGCTGGTGGTGTCCGGCAGTGCATCCCCGATGACCGCAACCCAGATCGAATGGGCGGCGGCCAACGGCTTCGACGCGATTCGCGTTCCGGCGCCCGCGCTGTGCGATCCCGGATTCGCCCGCGCAGCCGAGGCAGAGCTCACCACCACCGCGCTGGCCTCGCTCTCAGCCGGTCGCAGCGTGGTGCTCTACTCCGCCGCCGGCCCGGACGATCCCAGCATCGGCGCGACGCGAGCCCGTCTCGAGGGCGGCGCGTCCGGCAGCGCCGCCAACACCGCGCCCCTGCTGGGCGCCGCCCTGGGCCGCGTCGCCCGCGACCTGCTGACCCGCACCGGCCTGAGACGGCTGGTGGTGGCCGGCGGCGAC
>JBEICA010000158.1:0-8200 GCA_040373665.1 Burkholderiales bacterium
CCCTGCACGTGCCCCAGGTGCCGGCGACACGTCACCTGATGAATCGCGAGCGCCTGGGTCTGATGAAGGCTCACGCCGTCCTGCTCAACTTCTCCCGCGAGGCCATCGTGGACGTCGATGCATTGCTCGAGGTCCTCGCGGCGCGTCGTCTCCGGGCCTACGTGTGCGATTTCCCGGACGAGCGGCTGCGCGGGCAGGGCAGCGTCCTGGCGCTGCCCCATCTGGGCGCATCGACCAGCGAGGCGGAGGAGAACTGCGCGGTGATGGTCGCCGACCAGCTCAGCGATTACCTGCAGCACGGCAACATCACGAACGCCGTGAATTTCCCGTCCGTGGTCATGCCGCGCGAGGCGCCGTTCCGCGTCGCCATCGCCACGCCAACGTGCCGAACATGCTCGGGCAGATCTCCACGGTCATGGCGCAGGCGGGATTGAACATCCACAACATGCTCAACAAGTCGCGCGGCGAGATGGCCTACACGCTCGTGGACGTCGACAGCGCTGTACCCGACGCCGTCATCGACGGGCTGCGCTCCATCGGCGGCGTATTGTCCGTGCGCTACCTGCCCGCGGAGGCCTGATCGACCGTGGACGAGAACATCCTCAGGCTGCGTGACCGCATCGACGAGATCGACGCGCAGGTGCTCGCCCTGGTGAGCGAGCGCGCCCGTTGCGCCCACGACATCGGCCAACTCAAGGGCACGACCGCGGTGTACCGGCCAGAGCGCGAGGCGCAGGTGCTGCGTCGCCTGACGGCGCTGAACCAGGGCCCCTTGCCCGCGGCTGCCGTGCAGCACCTGTTCACAGAGATCATCTCGGCCTGTCGCGCACTGGAGAAGACGCCGGTCGTGGCTTTCCTCGGGCCGAAGGGCACCTACAGCGGCGAGGCCGTGATGAAGCAGTTTGGCTCCAGCGCTGAAGCGGAGCCCTGTGGGTCGATCGCCGAGGTGTTCCACCGGGTCGAGTCCGGGTTCGCCAACTACGGCGTCGTTCCGGTCGAGAACTCCACCGAGGGCGGCGTCGGCGTCACCCTGGATCTGCTGCTTGCCACCAACCTTCGCATCTGCGCCGAAGTGGTCCTGCCCATCCACCACTGCCTGCTTTCTCCGGGCGGATCCGTGGGCACGGTGTCGGCGGTCTACGCCCATTCCCAGGCGCTCGGCCAGTGCGCCGAGTGGTTGTCCCATCACGTCCCCAACGCCCAGCGCGTGCCCGTGTCCAGCAACGCCGAGGCCGCCCGGCGCGCGGCGGAGGAGCCGGGCACCGCAGCCATCGCGTCCGAGGGCGCTGCGGAGTTGTACGGACTGCACGTGCTGGCGCGCAACATCGAGGACGAGCCGTCGAACACCACGCGGTTTCTCGTCATTGGTGATCAGGAGCCCGGCCCGTCGGGACGCGACAAGACCTCGCTGGCGATGAGCGCCCCCAACCGTCCGGGCGGCCTGGTTCAGATGCTGGAGCCGCTCGCGCGCCATGGGCTCAGCATGTCCCGCCTGGAGTCGCGGCCTTCGCGCACCGGCCTCTGGGAGTACGTCTTCTTCCTCGATCTGGAAGGGCATCGGCAGGATGCCGCGCTGGCTGCGGCGCTGGCCGAACTGCGCGAGATCTCTTCCTTCCTGAAAATCCTCGGTTCCTATCCCGTCGCCCCGTCCTCGCCATGATCGAAGCCTGCGAACTTGCCCCCGCCTGGATACGCTCCTTTGCCGCCTACGTGACCGGCAAGCCCGCGAGCGAACTCGCACGTGAGATGGGTCTGCCGGAGTCCTCCATCGTCAAGCTTGCGTCGAACGAGAATCCTCTCGGCCCGAGCGAGCGGGTGCTGGAGGCGATGCAGGCGACCCTGGCCGACATCGCGCGCTACCCCGATGGCAATGGCTACGACCTGAAGCAGGCCATTGCCGGCAAGTTCGGCGTGGACATGGGACAGATCGTGCTCGGTAACGGCTCCAACGACGTGCTTGAACTCGTGGCTCGCACGTTCCTGGCGCCCGGGAGCAGTGCCGTGTATTCGAGGCACGCCTTCGCGGTATACGCATTGTCGGTGCAGTCGGTCGGTGCCACGCACATCGAGACCCCGGCGAAGGATTTCGCGCACGATCTCGACGTCATGGCGGCCGCGGTGCGCGACGACACGCGCATCGTGTTCATCGCCAACCCCAACAACCCGACCGGTACGTTTCTGCCCGGGGGCGAACTGCGCGCGTTCCTGAAACGCGTGCCACCGCGCGTCATCGTGGTGCTCGACGAGGCCTACACGGAGTATCTCGATGCCGCAGACCGCTACGACAGCATTTCCTGGCTGCGCGAATATCCCAATCTGATCGTCACCCGCACATTCTCCAAGGCCTACGGTCTGGCGGGGATGCGGGTCGGTTTCGCGCTGGCGCATCGCGATGTGGCAGACCTCATGAACCGGGTGCGCCAGCCCTTCAACGTGAATTCGGTGGCCCAGGCGGGCGCCATTGCCGCATTGGCCGACGACGACTACGTTGCGCGCAGCCGCAGCCTGAATTCAGAGGGGATGGCGTGCATCGTCGCCGGACTGGCGGACATGGGTGTGCAGCACATTCCGTCGCGCGGCAACTTTCTGTGCGTGCGTGTCGGGCCCGCCGCCGAGGTGTACCAGAAGCTCCTGCGCCTGGGGGTCATCGTCCGTCCCGTCGGCGGCTACGCCATGCCCGAGTGGTTGCGGGTGAGTGTCGGGTTGCCTGCCGAGAACGACCGTTTCCTCGCTGCGCTTGGCGAGGTCATGGGCGGCGGCCGGCACCGCTAGAGGCGGTCGGTGTCCGTGGAGCCTGCCCGTCGGATCGCGATCGTCGGCGTCGGCCTGATCGGCGGGTCATGTGCCCTGGCGTGGCGCAGGGCGGGCGTCGCGGGACACATCGTCGGCATCGGACGCGGGCGGACCAATCTCGAGCGGGCTCTCGAACTCGGCGTGATCGACGAGATCGCGCCCGATACCGCCTCCGGTGTGAGCGGCGCCGACGTGGTGCTGGTGGCGGTGCCGGTGGGCCAGTTGTCGCGTGTTCTGGCCGAGATGCTGCCGGCGCTGTCGCCCGGCGTGCTGGTGACCGATGCCGGCAGTACCAAGCAGGATGTCGTCACTGCCGCCAGGGGGGTGCTCGGACCGCGCCTGTCGCGCTTCGTGCCCGCCCATCCCATCGCCGGAGCGGAGCGTTCCGGCGTCGAGGCCGCGCGGGCCGAGCTCTACCACGGCAGGCACGTGGTGCTCACCCCGCTGCCCGAGACCGACCCGGCCGCGCTGGCGGACGCCAGTCGCCTCTGGGCGTCCTGTGGCGCCCGGGTGTCGACGCTGTCCCCGGAGCGGCATGATGCCGTGTTCGCGGCCGTGAGCCACCTGCCGCACGCGCTCGCCTTTGCCTTGGTCGACATGATCGCGCGGCGAGGAAACGCGGAGCAGCTGTTCGGCTACGCCGCCGGCGGGTTCCGTGATTTCACCCGCATCGCCTCCAGTTCGCCCGAGATGTGGCGCGACATCTGTCTGGCCAACCGCGACGCGTTGCTGGCTGAACTCGATGACTGTGTCGCACACATCGCCGCGCTTCGGGAGGTTGTGGCCAAGGGTGATGCGGCCCGCATGGAAGACATTTTCGGTAACGCCCGGCGTGCCCGGGACGCCTGGCTGAAGAGCATCGAGGATGGAAAATGAGCGACGCCAGATACCCGGCCTTCCTTGATCTCGAGCCGATGGCATCGGCCGCGGGCACCGTGCGGCTGCCGGGCTCAAAGAGTATTTCCAACCGCACGCTGCTGCTGGCGGCACTGGCCGAGGGTGCGACGCAGATCCGTGACCTTCTCGACTCTGACGACACGCGGCGGATGCTGGAGGCGCTCGCCCGGCTCGGCGTAGCCGTTGAGGGCGATGCCTCGACCGGTACCGTGGTGGTGCATGGATGTGGTGGGCGATTCCCGAACCGTGAGGCCGACCTGTTTCTGGGAAACGCCGGCACCGCGTTTCGTCCCCTCACCGCGGCGCTGGCCCTGTGTGGCGGACGGTACCGGCTCTCCGGCGTGCCGCGCATGCACGAACGTCCGATCGGCGACCTGGTGGCGGCGCTGCGCGGCCTTGGTCTGGACGTGCGTTATCTTGGAACGGAAGGGTTTCCGCCTCTGGCCCTCGAGGGCGGCGTGGTGCGCCTGTCGGGCCCCGTGCGGGTCCGAGGCGACGTCTCCAGTCAGTTCCTGACCGCACTGCTCATGGCGCTGCCGATGCTCGGCCAGGAGGTGGTGATCGAAGTCGAGGGCGAACTCATCTCCAAGCCCTACATCGACATCACCCTCAACCTCATGGCCCGCTTCGGTGTGCGGGTGGAGCGCGACGGGTGGGAGAGCTTCCGCATCTACGCGGGCGCCCGTTACTCGAGCCCGGGCACGGTGCACGTCGAGGGCGACGCTTCCGGGGCCTCGTACTTCCTGGCCGCAGGTGCGATCGGGGGCGGCCCGGTGCGCGTGGAAGGGGTCGGGCGCGGCAGCATCCAGGGGGACGTCCGATTCGCCGACGCTCTCGAAGCGATGGGCGCGCGCATCACCTGGGGTGACAACTGGATCGAGGCCAGCGCCCCTGCCGGTGGCCGTCTACAGGCGTTCGACCTGGACCTGAATCACATCCCCGATGCCGCCATGACCCTGGCAGTGGCGGCGCTGTTCGCGGACGGGCCGTGCCGACTGCGCAACGTCGCCAGCTGGCGCGTCAAGGAGACCGACCGCCTTGCCGCCATGGCCGCCGAGCTGGGCAAGATTGGGGCGCAGGTGCACGAGGGGCCGGACTTTCTGGAGGTCGTCCCGCCGGTCCGGTGGCGCGGTGCCGCCATCGCCACCTACGACGATCATCGCATGGCGATGTGCCTGTCCCTGGCCGGGTTTGGCGGTGTGCCGCTGCGCATCCTCGATCCGGGATGCGTCGCCAAGACATTCCCGGACTATTTCGAGCGACTCGCGGGCGTGACGCGCCCGGCCATCGTGCCCGTGATCGCCATCGACGGACCAGCGGCCTCAGGCAAAGGAACTGTCGCCTGGCTCGTGGCCCGGGCGCTGGGCTATCGCTACCTCGACAGCGGTGCTCTGTACCGTCTGGCGGCGCTTGCCGCGCTGCGCGCCGGCGTCGATCTGGAGGACGAGGAGGCGGTCGCAGGACTGGCGTCGTCTCTGCGCTTGGAGTTCGGTGACGGGCGGGTCCTGCTGGATGGTGAGAACGTGACCGAGGCCATACGTGCGGAGGATGTGTCGCGCGCGGCCTCGCGCATCGCGGTCCTGCCGGCCCTGCGTGCGGCGCTGTTCTGGCAGCAGCGCGCTTTCCGGGCCTTGCCGGGTCTGGTGGCGGAAGGGCGCGACATGGGCAGCGTCGTATTTCCCGAGGCGACCCTCAAGGTGTTCCTGACCGCAAGCGCCGAAGAGAGGGCGCGCCGACGCCATAAACAGTTGATAGAAAAAGGAATGGGTGCTAATCTCGCGGCCCTTCTGGAGGAAATCGCCGAGCGTGACGCGCGCGACTCCGGGCGCAGTGTGGCTCCCATGGGTCTCGCGCCGGGCGCCGAAAGCCTCGACACGACGGGGATGACGCCGGAAGAAGCGCGGGACCGCATCCTCCAATGGCTCGGTGAACCGGCGCGCCACTGAAGTGTTCCGCCAGGCCCTGCATCGATGGGCCTGGTCATGTCTCGCAAGCCAGCCGTGTGCGCACCCTCGGGTACGACTCCGGGGCGGGCGGGCTTTTTTCAACCTCCCGGCAGGGCAATCGGGCCCGCGACCGGACAACCAACCTTCAGCCAACTCATGACTAACTCAACCCAACCCGCAGTCTCTCCCATGGAAAACTTTGCCGCGCTGTTCGAAGAAAGCCTCACGCGTCAGGAAATGCGCGCCGGCGAAGTGATCACAGCGGAAGTGGTGCGGGTGGACGCCAACCACGTCGTCGTCAACGCCGGACTCAAGTCGGAGAGCTTCATCCCGATCGAGGAGTTCCGCAGTGACCGGGGTGAGATCGAGGCGAAGCCCGGCGATTTCGTGTCGGTGGCGATCGAGGCGCTGGAGGACGGCTACGGCGAGACCCGTCTGTCGCGCGACAAGGCCAAGCGCCTGGCCGCGTGGACTCAGCTCGAGCAGGCGCTCGAGGACGGGACCCTGGTGCAGGGTCTCATCACCGGCAAGGTCAAGGGCGGTCTGACCGTCATGATCAACGGAATCCGCGCCTTCCTCCCGGGCTCCCTGGTGGATACGCGTCCGGTCAAGGACACCTCTCCCTACGAGGGCAAGCAGCTCGAGTTCAAGGTCATCAAGCTCGATCGCAAGCGCAACAACGTTGTCGTGTCCCGTCGTGCCGTGGTCGAGGCGAGCCAGGGTGAAGAGCGCCAGAAGCTGCTCGAGACGCTGCAGGAAGGGGCGGTCATCAAGGGCATCGTCAAGAACATCCCCGACTACGGCGCGTTCGTGGACCTCGGCGGCATCGACGGCCTGCTGCACATCACCGATCTGGCGTGGCGCCGCGTCAAGCACCCGTCCGAGGTGCTCGCCGTGGGCGACGAAGTGCAGGCCAAGGTCCTGAAGTTCGACCAGGAAAAGAACCGCGTGTCCCTCGGCCTCAAGCAGCTGGGCGAGGATCCGTGGGTCGGTCTGGGTCGCCGTTATCCCACGGGCACGCGCCTGTTCGGCAAGGTCACCAACCTCACGGATTATGGTGCGTTCGTCGAGATCGAGTCCGGCATCGAAGGTCTGGTGCACGTCTCCGAGATGGACTGGACCAACAAGAACGTTCATCCCTCGAAGGTCGTCCAGCTCGGCGACGAGGTCGAGGTCATGATCCTCGAGATCGACGAGGACCGTCGCCGCATCTCCCTCGGCATGAAGCAGTGCATGGCCAACCCCTGGGAGGATTTCGCGTCCAGCTTCAAGAAGGGCGACCGCGTGCGTGGCCAGATCAAGTCCATCCCCGACTTCGGTGTCTTCATCGGTCTGTCGGGTGGCATCGACGGCCTGGTGCACCTGTCCGATCTGTCCTGGCACGTGCCTGGCGAGGAAGTGGTGCGCAACTACAAGAAGGGCGAGGAGGTCGATGCCGTGGTCCTCGGTATCGACGTGGAACGCGAGCGCATCTCCCTGGGCATCAAGCAGCTCGAGGGTGACCCGTTCAACAACTACGTGGCCACCCACGACAAGAACTCCATCGTTGAGGGCACGGTCAAGTCCATCGACGCCAAGGGTGCCGTGGTCGGTCTGGACGGAGAGGTCGAGGGTTACCTGCGCGCTTCGGAAGTGTCGCGTGATCGTGTCGAGGACATCCGCACTCACCTGAAGGAAGGCGACCGACTGACGGCGATGATCATCAACATTGACCGTAAGAATCGCACCATCAACCTGTCCATCAAGGCGAAGGACATGGCCGAAGAGTCCGAGGCCATGCAACGCGTGGCGTCCGAGAGCCCGACCAACGCCGGCACGACGAACCTGGGTGCACTTCTCAAGGCCAAGCTGGACAACAAGAACGCCGCCCAGTAAGGGGGTTCGATGACCAAGTCGGAGCTTATTGCAAAGCTGGCTGGCCACTTCCCCCAGTTGGGGGCGGCGGATGCCGAGCTTGCGGTCAAGATGATTCTCGACGCGATGGCCAAGAGCCTGTCGCAGGGAGAGCGCATCGAGATCCGTGGGTTCGGCAGCTTTGGGCTGAACTACCGTCCTCCACGGGTCGGCAGGAACCCGAAGTCCGGCGAGAAGGTGCAAGTGCCTGCCAAGTACGTGCCGCATTTCAAGGCAGGCAAGGAGCTTCGCGAGCGGGTCGATATCGAGAACCAGGAGCAGGACTCGGGCACCAGCGGATCCGGAACCTTCCAGGAGGTTCCGGTCCCGACCGGAAGCTCACCGTCCTGACTCCGTCTCGGTACCCTTTGTGCAGGAGGGCGCCCGGATGATCCGCCTGGCTGGCTGGGTCCTCAAGATCCTGGCAGTTGTGATCTTGTTCCTGGCGCTTCTCGGTTTTGCCATCAAGAACACCGTGCCTGTCGTGGTCAGCTATTACTTCGGCACCCACTGGCAGGCCCCTCTCGTCGTTGTGATTCTGGTCGTGTTCGCGGTCGGCGCGGCCTCCGGGATTCTGGCCATGTCCGGGCATCTGCTGCGGCAGCGACGCGAGTTGACACGACTGCGTCGCCAGGCCGGTCCCCCCGCGGTCGAGGAGGCGGGCTGATGGA
>JBEICA010000354.1:0-3165 GCA_040373665.1 Burkholderiales bacterium
GAGGTTGAGGCTGATGGTGCGGTCACCAGTGGAGATCGAATATCCCGAGCAGGTGTCCCCGGCGTGCGATACAGACGGCGCGAGGGCAGCGATCGACACGGCAGCCGTCAGGATGGCGGCTCTTTGGACCAGTGGGGCGATGAACATGGAACGCTCCTTGGAGGCTTGGGACCGCGGGCATGCGTAAATTGCAGATGCATTCTGATGCGTCGGCACGAGGCCTGTCTTGACAAACATCATTGCCGCTCTTGTTCTGGCAGGCCGTATCGCCAGCGGTGGCGGAGAAGCCCGCGGCTGATGCCTGTCGGTGTGTTCGGTGCCGGATGCACTCGCGGCGCCACCGGGATTCCGACCCGGTCACTCGGCAGCGCACGAAGCAAGGAGAGCGGTGTGCATCGAAACTCCCGCGGCATGATCGGGCACGCCAACGGATGGCGGTCGGCGCCGCTGCCGCGGCACCCCGTGCGGGCGTGCGTCGGGTCGATCTCCAGGTCGGGTATCGTCGGGCCGCATGGGGACGCGCGCCAGTTCGACGGGACGATGACCGCGTCGGACGCCGAACACCGCCACGGCACCCGACCGGCATCCCTGCTCGCGCACACGGTGGCGGATGGTCGGCCTGATTCCTGCGATGCCGGCGGCAGTCTTTCAGGTTCGATCCCTCGACTGCCACTGGAGAATCGCCTCATGTCCCGCCACGCACTGCTCGCCGGCCTGTGCGCCACGCTGCTCACCACCGCACTGCCTGTGGGCGCGGAAACCATCAACGCACTGGTGTGGTGCGATCACACCGACGCCGCCTTCCTGAAGGAATTCACGGCGCGCACGAAGATCAAGGTCAACGTCAAGGACTACGAGGGCACCGGGACCGCGCTCGCGCTGCTGGAGCAATCCCGTCCGGGGGACTGGGACGTGTTCGTGGTCGACTCGACGGACGTGCGCCGGGTGGTCGAGCGCAAGCTGCTCGCGGAACTCGACCCGAAGGACTTTCCCATGGCGGACATCCCGGAGGCGGTGCGTCTGCCCGACTATCACGTGGTGGGCGGACGGATGTACGCCGTGCCCGAGAAGTTCGGCTACAACGCCATCGCGTTCGACAAGTCGAAACTGCCGGCGGACAAGGCCCGGGACATCACCACGCTGTGGAATCCCGCCTGGAAAGGCAAGGTCGCGATCTACGACTACTACCTGCCGGTGATCGGGCAGATCGCCGTCGCGCTCGGCCGGAAGCCGCAGGCGCTCACCGCCGCCGACCTGCCGGCGATCAGGGAAAAGCTCGTGGCCATGCGCGCCAACGCTGCACTGGTCGGGGACGTCACCACCTCGCAGACCGCGCTGGCCACCGGTCAGGTCGCCGTGGTGGCGGGCGGCGGCGAGTATTCGGTGGCGGGTCTGCAGGCGGAAAAGCCCAACCTGGACTGGGTGCTGCCCGACGTCGGCGGGATCCGCTGGCAGCAGGCCATCGGTGTGTTTGCCGCCTCGAAGAAA
Source organism: Burkholderiales bacterium (assembly GCA_040373665.1). Taxonomy (GTDB): domain Bacteria; phylum Pseudomonadota; class Gammaproteobacteria; order Burkholderiales. The sequence goes on from JBEICA010000354.1 coordinate 1,489, forward strand.
AAGAAGGCCGCCACGGCGTTCCTCCAGTACGTCCTGTCGCCCGAGGGGCAGGCGAGGCTCGCCACCTCGGCGTGCTACTGGGGCATGCCGGCCAATGCCCGGGCGACCCTCACCGACAGGCAGAAGAAGACCCTGCGCTGGGACGAGCAGCCGAAGTTCCTGGCGAAGTCGCACCCCTATCCCTCGCCTTCCGAGGCCCTGGACAAGGCGATGCAGGACCTGTGGGCCGACGTGTTGCAGAAATGAAGCCTCGCCGGTGCAGGACACCGTGGTGAGCGCGGGCCGGGTCGCGGAAGCGGACGGCATCGCCGTCTGGTCCGCAGAGCAGCGCAGCGCGCAGCGGGACGCCGGCCGCGGGCTCGCGCTCGCCGCGCCGGCAGTCCTGTGGACCATCGCCTTCTTCCTGTTGCCGGCGGGGACGATCGTCCTGTGGAGCCTGTTCCGCCGAGAGGGGCCGGAACTGCTCACCGAGCCATCCCTGGACAACTACCGCCGCTTCCTCGACACCGACAGCTTCCGCCTGTCGGTGTGGCACTCGCTCGAGATCACGCTGCTCGTGACCGCGCTGTCGGTGCTGCTGGCCTATCCGCTCGCGTGGGTCATCGCCAACCGGATCGCGCCGGCGCGCCAGCGGCTGTGGCTGATGCTGGCGGTGCTGCCGTTCTGGACCTCCTACGTGGTGCGCTCATACGCGTGGCTGCTGGTGCTGGCGCCCGAGGGCGTGGTGAACCGAGCCTTGCTCGCCCTTGGGATGATCGAGGAGCCCCTCGCGCTGTCCTTCAGCCTCGGCGCCACGGTCACCGGCTTCGTGCATTTCTTCGTCATGCTGTGCACGCTCACGATCTACGCGAGCCTGGTGCGCATCGATCCGCGGTTGCGCCTCGCGGCCGCCGATCTGGGCGCGAGCGCCCTGCAGACCTTCCTGCGCGTGACCCTGCCCCTGTCGATGCCGGGGGTGGCTGCCGGCGCCTTCCTCACTTTCGTGATCTGCATCGGGGATTACGTCACGCCGCAGATCCTCGGAGGGAACACGCGGCTGCTGCTGCCCCAGGTGATCCTGCTGCAGATCAACCGGCGCGCCGACCTCCCCATGGCGGCAGCGCTGTCGGTGGTGTTGCTGGCGATGGTCACCGTCGCCTATCTCGCCCTGGCGCGCTGGCTCACCGCGAGGCGGCCATGATCGCCGCCATCGCCCGACGGGCGCTCACGGTGCTGGTGATGGCACCGCTGTTCACGTTCATCTACCTGCCGGTGGCAGTCCTGGTGCTGTTCTCGTTGCACGCCGGCGCCGTGCCGGTGCCGCCGTTCGACGGGCCATCCCTGTCCTGGTATCGCGCGGTTCTCGACAACGAGCGCGTCACGGGCGCCGCCTGGAACTCCGCGCTCGTCGGGATCCTGTCCTCCGCCCTGGCAACGCTGCTGGCGACGCTGGCCGCCTGGGGATTGGCCCGGCACCGCGTCCCGGGGTCGCGTGCGCTCGAGGTACTGCTCCAGCTGCCGCTCGCGGTGTCGTATCTCGTGATCGGGGTGGGTCTGCTGGCGGCGTTCTCCGCTGCCGGAATCGACAGGTCGCTCTGGGCGGTCGGCATCGGCCACGTCGTGCTCAACCTCCCGCTCGCCTTCGTCGTGGTGTACGGGCAGTTCGACCGCGATCAGGCGAAGCTCGAGCAGACGGCC